>JAGQKG010000481.1 GCA_020430245.1 Nitrospira sp. | reverse complement strand
AGCCAGGCAAGCAGCCCTCGAAGCTGAAGACGAAGATGACGACGATGAATAACACCCAATTTCTTTCACCTATGAAAACTCCACTGAAGTTTTCATAGGCTCTTCTCATCCAGACGACATCATTACCCTTTTCTCAACTTAACTTTGCGCAAACCGACTTCACTTCCGTATAGAGATCCAATGCTTCGTGCCCCATCTCACGTCCCCAACCGGACTGCTTGTACCCGCCAAAGGGGAGAGAGGCGTCAAAAATGTTATGGCAGTTGATCCAGACAGTGCCAGCCCGCAGTTGGGCAGCTAATCGGTGGGCTGTACTGAGATCCTTAGTCCACACGGCTGCGGCAAGACCGTAAATACTGTCGTTCGCCTTGGCGATCACCTCCTCTACGTCCGTAAACGGTTCGGCACAGACCACTGGACCGAAAATTTCCTCTTGGATGACTTTCATGGATGAGTGAGTCTTGACCAAGACGGTCGGCTCCACAAAATAGCCTTTATCCCCCAATCGCTTGCCGCCGGTCACCGCTTCGGCCCCTTCCGCCATTCCCGATTCCAAATATCCTAAGACCCGGCGTTGTTGTTCATCTGAGACCAG
>JAGQKG010000480.1 GCA_020430245.1 Nitrospira sp. | reverse complement strand
TGGCTGGTCTGATGAAATGGCCAATGTGGCCAACCAGGTCCTTCAACTTAGCCAATCAAACAGTGTCAGCACTGTTCTAATGTATGGTGAGTCTGGTACCGGAAAAGAACTGGTCGCCAAGGCTGTCCATAATCTCTCTAATAGAGAAAGTAAAAAGTTTATCGCCATTAACTGTGGTGCTATCCCCGCCAATCTTCTTGAGAGCGAGTTGTTTGGCCACGAAAAGGGATCTTTTACAGGAGCTACAACCAAAAAAATTGGCAAATTTCAGATTGCTAATGGCGGAACCATTTTCCTTGATGAAATTGGTGATATGCCCCTAGAGCTGCAAGTTAAATTACTTCGTGTCCTTCAAGAAGGAACCATTGAGCCTGTTGGGTCTACATCCCCAATAAAGGTGAATGTAAGGGTTTTGGCAGCAACCCATGTAAATCTTGAAGAGGCCATCAGTGAAGGTCGTTTTCGTGAGGATTTGTTTTATCGCCTCAATGTAATTCCAATTTACCTAAGTCCACTAAGAAAAAGGCCTGATGATATCGAGCCTTTGCTGCTTCATTTTCAGGATAAACACATAGGTGGCGACAAAAAGATCCTCTACA
>JAGQKG010000047.1 GCA_020430245.1 Nitrospira sp. | reverse complement strand
TCAAAGAGCGTTCCACGGGCTCGGCTTTCCTGCACGGTTCCAGAAAAGAGGATCGGAGGAATCACCTGCCTCCCGCTTTGTTGTGGTGTTATTACATAACGACGTTCGGTGATATGATAGCGTCGCCCGTTTCGGGTCGACTCGTACGAGACGTCTTTGCCCACGCGTTCAACAATTCCCCAATCCATTTCGGGTTCATCTAAACGGCCTTCCTGCACAGAAATGGCGCTGACTAACCTCAGCGTCAGAAGGACTTGCCCCTGTAGATAGGAAACATGTGAGTCCACATCTGCTTCGAGAAAAATATCCTGGCTCTCATTAGCCGCTCTAGTGTGATCCGGCTCATTGACCTCCAGTTGAATGGGGCCGGTTTGATGAGCACCCACATGGATAGGAGGAATGGTCACTGTTCCTGTTCGCTTTGGCGCAAGCGTCGCAATCCATCGGACCAATGAAGTGGTTTGCATATTGACGATCGAAGTTTGTTGACTTTGGGTCGTGCCCAATACATCGAAGTCTGCGTCTAAGATCTGCCACTCAGGGGATTCGCCCGAAGACGTCTGATCCGTCTCCACGATGAGCTGGAAGGTCTCATCTGCCATGACCGGATTCCGATCCACATAGGCCCTGACTGATTGGGCCGAAACAGGGATATCAAGCCCCATAAATCCAAGGTAGAACACTATCACCCATATCCATCTCAAAATTCTCACCAGCGCTTTCCTTGAGAAATCGTGGACCTTCCAGCCTCTACACGGCGTTGATGCTCCAAAAGGAACTTTCGGCGTAACAATCCCCCGGGATCATCAGGGATACGGCGAAGCCATTGCTGGAGGACTTGTTCAGACTTCTGCATTTCCGATGTCTTTTCAGCGGACGCAGTAGAAGACACCTCTGCTTGCTCCACCTGATCTCCCGGCTTTTCTTCATTTGCAGATGGTATAGACAGCGGCTTCTTAGATTGTTCGGCGTTCAAAGGGTCCAGCCCTTGCGCCTCTCTCTCAATATTTTCTTCAGAAGATTTCCGATCTTCATTCGACTGATTAGAGGTTTTGACAGAATCCGAACCGGACCCGGCTTCTTCTTGTTTCTCTTTTTGAGAGTCAACTGTTTTCGAATCGGATTGTTTATGCGTTGGGTCTGAAGGATTCTCTGATTTTTCTCTTTCACCTCCTGCTTCATTCCCATTATTGTTCTGTTTGGCAGAGGAGCCATCAGATTGTTGAGATGATTCTCCTGCCTGTTCCGCAGATGGTGATTTATCCAAGAGTTGTTTGATGATTTCTAGATTATGTTGGGCGTCCGCGTGATCCGGCTTCTGACTGAGAGCTGCTTGATATGAAGCCATGGCCTCTTCATAGCGACCAAGATTGGCCAAGGCATTCCCTCGATTGTAATGGCCCTCCGCCGTGTTCACTGTGGAAAATACTTCTTCGGCTTCCTGATATTTCCCTGCCCGATAATGGGCTATGCCCTTCCAACCGGGGTCTTGAAATAAAGCAGCCGCTTCTTCCGGAGCGTTACGCTCTAATGCCTGAATCCCCTGTTGATCGGGACGAACCCAGAGATTTTCCCAGGAAAAGGCCTCGCTTATTTGAGGAATGAGCAGGAAGGCCAGCAGCATTCCTAACCATCCCGGTCGAAATGCCGGCAATGCCAGAGCCAGGAGCAGAAGGACGAGCCACGGTCCCTCCTCTCGCCACAAATCGGTTGTTCGCTGTTCAGATGTTGAAGAGGATAGCGCCCTGGAGGACACGTCGGAAGGAAAGACCCGATTGATATCCTGATCGTCAGCCGTCACGGTGGAATAATGACCGCCTCCTACTTGAGCGACGGCTTGAAGAGATGGAATATCTAATTTGGGAATAACCACCGCTCCGTCCTGATCTTTGAGGAATCCACCTGCTTCCGGAATAGGAGCCCCATCGAGCGTCCCAACCCCAAGCACAGAGACACGAACCCCTTGACTGCGCAACTCGCCTACCACCTTCAATGTGGCAGGATCTCCCTCCCCGTCCGTCAGCAATAACACATCTCCTCGTGCATACCCGACGTGCTGAAGGAGTTCATGTGCCTTCTGCAAGGCGAGATCGGTACGACTACCTTGGAGTGGCATGAGTTCCGTCTCGAGAGATTGCACCAGGGTCACGATGGTGCTGGCATCATTGGTTAATGGCGAGACGACGAACGGTTCGCCTGCATAGACTATCAGAGCGGTTTGCCCTTCTTTCCGCGCCTTCAGCATGTCAAGAATCTTGTGTTTGGCTCGCGTCAACCTTGAAGGAGTCACGTCCTGCACATCCATTGAACGGGATAAATCCAAGACCATCACCAAGGCCGATTCCGCCCGAAACACGGGATGGGGTAGCTGGGACCAGACCGGTCCGGCCAGTGCACAAACCGCCACAATCCAACCTGATCCGAGAAGTACGAGAGGCATGCGACGCGTAGCTCTCTCCGTCCCCACCAGCAAATGCGGGAGAAGGTGGACATCACACACAGATTCCCATATGTGATCGGTTGTCTCTTTCCTGGCTACTAGCAGGAAGAGCAGGAACAAGGGGAGTAATCCCCAGAGCCAATCCGGTCGTAGAAAATGAAAACTTGACATCTTATCGTCCGGCCCGTGCTTGCGTGGAGAGTGCTTCCGCCTTCCATCGTGGTCGGAGGATCCAATCCCATTTCCAAATGAAAGACAAAGCCATTACACAGGAGAGAGCCAACGCGAATCCTAACGGCCATATATAGAATTCGATCGTCGGTCGAAACAGTTCGGTTTCAGTGGCCGCCGGCTCAAGACGATCCAATTCTTTATACACCCTCATGAGTCCCTCGGTGTCTTTGGCACGCAAGTACAACCCTCCCGTCCGTTGCGCCAGGTGACGAAGGGTATCTTCATCCAAATCCCGAGAAGGATTCACCGTCTGTGTGCCGAAAAATGATTCAATCTCCATTCGATCCGCGCCAACTCCGATGGCATAGATTCGAATACCTTGTTCCTCAGCCAACACCGCCGCTTGTGTGGGCGACACTTCTCCCGCGGTATTAGCCCCATCGGTTAATAGGACCAATACCCGGCTTCCTGCAGGTTGTTCTTTGAGCCGTTTCACGGCAAGACCGATCGCATCGCCAATGGCGGTTTCCTGTCCCGCTAAGCCAATTTCTGTTTCCGCCAACATGGCCTTGACCGTGTCCCGATCAAATGTCAAAGGTGTCTGTACGTAGGCCTGAGAACCAAATACAATTAACCCCAGACGATCGCCGGTTCGGCCAGCGATGAAATCCCCGGCTGCGGCTTTTACCACCTCCAAGCGGGTGACTTCCTGTCCATTTACAGAAAAATCCGGAATCTTCATGCTGCCGGAGACATCGACTGCCAACATCAGATCTCGTCCACTGGTTGGCAATCCAACAGGTTCGCCACTCCACTGTGGACGGGCAGCCGCAAGAAGCAGAGTGGTCCAGATGAAGATCCCCGCCCAAAACAGTGTTGAATGCCTTGAACGAGTCGACCCAATCAACTGGTTTGATTGAAGGGCCATAATGTCTTCAAAATGCGGCACCTTCATAGCCCGGCCAGCTGATTTGGAGACAGGGGCTGCCCAACGACGCACCATCCAGGGAAACGGAACAAATGCCAACACCCAGGGCCAGGCAAAGGTTATCATGCTCTGTCCCTCCCTGTAGGTGGAGACACCTGCTGAATCCAATGTTCGACCAGGGGCACCAGCTCGGCAACCGACACGGCGGCCTGCTGCTGGTATGGTCCTGAACCCAACAAACAACCAACCCCGTCAGTGAATTGATTGGTTCGACCCGACCGATCTAAAAACTGCAGCCAGGATATTCCTACTAACCCCGCGACCTCGTTTCGAGGGAAGGTGGCTATGGCATAACGACGGATCATGACTGAAAGACGTTGAACCAGCCATTGATCATCTTGATGGATATCATAGTACTGTTTGATCGCACGAAGTTCTTTCATCGCAAGTCGACGCACGGGCATTCGATGTCGATTCCTCAGAATCCACAGGAATACAATGACTCCCATCATGACCAAACCAAAGATGACCCACCAACCCGGAGCCGGAGGCCACAGAGAAATCGGGTCTGGAAGATGCACATCCCGAAGCTCTTGTAAGGGAGAACTTGATGTCGGCATGTTAGCCCATTCCCGTTATGCCAAGCTGTGGTGGGCGGTTCGGCGATGTCCCAAATCCTGTAATCCACCCCGCAATTGGAAAAGGATATCGTCGTGGGTTCCCAATGGAATGAATCCGATCCCACGGGTTAGGCATAGGGTCCGGACATCTTCAAAGCGTTCCCTAAAGCACGCTGAATAGGATTGGATTGTTTTGGCAGATCCTGTATTTAATATTCCCATGCGGATACCGTCCGTCACCGGATATTGGCCGGCAGGTGGGGGCTCTTGTTCCAATTGGTCATACAGGAAGATCGCCACCACATCCTGGTGTCCGCCTAATCGAATGAGGGTCTGTTTGGCCTGATGGTCCCAATCGCGAAAATCACTCAAGAGAAAGATGAGGCTTCCGGGCTTCGCGGTTGACTGAACTCGATTTAAGGCCAACTGAAGAGATGAGGTAATGGGACGCTGGTGCTCAATCATCTGTGACGAGCGGGTACGATCTTGAGCCAGGATATTGAGAAGTTGGAGCACTCCGGTTCTTCCTCCCCTGGGTCGGAGTTCCACATGGTCTACATCTGAAAAAACCACCGCCCCCACCCGGTCTCCTCGCTCGTGCGAGGCCCATCCCAATAATGCAGCCGCATGGGCGGCAATAACTGACTTAAAGGCCACCTTGGTTCCGAATCGCATTCCCTTTCGATCATCCACTACGATGAAGACGGGTCGCTCCCGTTCTTCGCGAAAGACTTTGAGGTAGGGTTCATGCGTCCTCGCCATCACCCGCCAATCCATGAGGCGCACATCGTCACCCGGTTGATACCGACGAGATTCCTCAAAATCCATGCCTCTGCCTTTAAACGGAGATCGCTCTCCGCCAGCCAAAAGGGTATGAACCCGTTTCCTGGTCTTGATACCCAATACCCCTGTCTGATGACGCATATTGATGAGATCGACAAGCCGAACTGCTACCCCCTGAAATCCTGGAGGAGCGTTCAACCGTAAGTCTGATGGTGTTGTCTGTTTATGGAACGGCCACATGATTCAAAATTTCTGAGATCACTTGATCGGTCCTGATCCCCTCCGCTTCCGCTTCAAACGTCAGTAAGACCCGGTGGCGCAATACATCATGGGCGACAGCTTGTATGTCTTCCGGCGAGACATAATCGCGTCCTTCCAACCAGGCATGCGCTCTGGCGCACCGCTCCATTCCAATGGTCGCCCGGGGGCTGGCTCCAAACCGGATCCATCGCTTCAGCATGGAGCTATAAGGCCCAGGCTCACGTGTGGCCATGACTAATTGGACGATATATTCTTCTAGTGTCGGCGCAACATATAAATCCCACATTTGTCGTCGAGCTGCCACAATCACCTTTTGAGGAACGGGCGTAGGGGCTGTCGTGACATCTTGAGGAATTGCCCTGGCTTGTCGACGAACAAGTTCAACAATTTTCCGCTCTCCTTCCACATCGGGATATTGCACCCGGACATAGAGTAGGAAACGATCCAATTGCGCTTCAGGCAACGGATACGTTCCTTCCTGCTCAATGGGGTTTTGGGTGGCCATGACTAAAAACAACTCGGGCAAGGGATAACTGGTTCGCCCGATCGTCACTTGATGTTCTCCCATGGCCTCTAATAAGGCGGCCTGCACCTTAGCGGGGGCACGATTGATTTCATCGGCCAAGACAAGATTGTGAAAAATCGGCCCCGGTTGAAAGCGGAAAGAGCCATCGTGTGGACGATAAATATCGGTCCCGGTTATATCAGCGGGGAGTAAATCCGGAGTGAACTGAATTCGGTGAAAATCAGCCTCAATCCCGGAGGCCAGCGTTTTAATAGCGGTGGTTTTGGCTAAACCTGGCGCACCTTCAACCAGAAGGTGTCCATCAGCCATCAAGGCAATCAACAGCCTGAGGGTAAGACCCTCTTGTCCAATTACCTGTTGATTCAGAAAGGCTCGGAGCCTTGCTATCTGCTCGTGTTCAGATCCAGACATAAGTCTTGATATGAACCCGGTGGGTTCCTCTAGTCAAAAAATTACTGATTCCCTTTCCTTGATTACATTGGGGACACTTCAACCCAGCCTCCTGCATATCCTGAGAGCCTCTTTTATAATAATTTACCATTTTTGAGAGTCAAGGGGGGTTATGCGGGAAAATGGCGCCTTTGCCCAAGAACCCCACATCTTTTTACCTTATCGAGAGTCAGATGGATAAAGATGCGAAAGTGAGCCAACTTCGCCCGGACCCCGTATAGTGGGGTGCAGTGTGCAATGAGTAGGGATATTGTCCGGGGGAAGACCCGTTATTTCAAACATTTCATGCAGACGAATGGCACCTGAATCAATTGCACACGCTCCACCCTCTCTGCAACCATCATGCGTAATCGTATGAGAGGTAGCGGTGGAATTCTCCCATACAAAACGGATTCCTGAAGTCACGAAATCCTGTTCAGAAGAAAAACGACGCAAATCATTCAATTATGTATTCAACCTTTTTGGGATTTTCATTTCAAAAACTATTGCCATATATGCACTTTCCCAGGATATTATTTATGTGCCTCAATCACTAGATCTGCCCCATTTTGCACCACTTGCCCATTGCCATTATCCGGTTTTAGCATAAAGGCACAGAATGAATTTTCCCGTTAATCAATGCGGTGATCTTATGCTGTATTGTACCCGATCTAGAAATCCTCCTCATCCTTTTCTAAAAAATTTAAACAAGATTTAGCCGAGATCAAATTCCGCAAGGATGTGAATCAGGACAGCTTCCTTCCTGGCATCCATAAAGGTGAAAAGAATTGGGACCTTTTCCGCCTTTGGTATTAGATTTGTTCCTGTTTAAATTCTCAAATCCAAAGAAGGTATGCCTTAGACAAGTGAAGCACTGGACCTCATCTTTGGCCCAACTGTCAGTTCCCGACGAAGTCGGAAACAGTCACAATTAAAACAGGAGGGACGGTAAGTGGAAGGCAACAAAAGAGGTTTCCAATAAAAGACCTAGACTAGGCTCTTGTTCTGTACCCCTTGCATTCCGATCGTATCGAACAAACAGGAGGGGATGATCATGAACCATAAATTATGCGCAATTAACGCAATAGGGATTGTGTTACTAGGAAGTACATTAGCCCTGGGAAATCCTGGAATGCTGCCAAACCATCCAGGGTATCCCATGGGAGAGGCGAAGGATCCGGTGACGGGGCAGCCGGTAGCCAATGACCCTGGACAATCTCCGCCCAGCCAGGAAGAATCGCTCCATCAAGCTGCGGGATTTCATGATGCGCATGCCATGAATCCTGGAAAGGAAGAACGGCCGAATATTGTGCCGCCTGGAGCATTAAAGTCCATGGACACAAAGAGTGAGTCCACGAAGTAAGTGATAATTCCACAATGTGTCCCCGAACGGTCGGGAACGCCATGGGGTCTGGAGGGGGCTTGAAGCCCCCTCCTTTTTTTCAGCAAGAATACCTTGCCTGTCAATCAAATATTCTAGAACCACCATCCCTCCCACTCGAGTTAGAACAAGGTATAGATGAAGGGGGCAACGGCTGAACCCTCGCTCAGGATGATCAGACCGCCGAGTAATAAGAGCATGATGATAATGGGGGCAAGCCAGAACTTTTTCCGTTCCCGCATAAAGCCCCACAATTCCCCAAGAAAACCTGTCATCTGTTGTTCCTCCTTAGAAGGGTTTCAGCACATGGTCTACGGCTCTGGCCTTTTTGACCACGCGATAGCTGTTCGCCCTGGGGTCATAGCCAAGTTGCAATGGTCGTTTACCTAATAATCCCATGACAAACGCCATGGGAGTAAACATACCAAAAAACAGGAGGCCTAATATGATCCGAGAATTGATCCAACCTAATTTTTCCCCGATCTTCATCCACACGCGATGCAAGAGCCTAAGTCCTTTTGGGAAAACTATTCCCATTGCCCCAAAGGTTCCGGCGATAAGACTCGCCCATACTCGAAGGTTTTCTCCATGTATGATCAATGGCCATACCGCTACTATCAAAAAGACTCCGCCCATTAACAGGCCAAACGAGCGAAGATCCTTAGTAGTTGGTTGACGAATCGTTGATGCCATGTCGGTATTCTTTCCCACTTAATCTAATTCAAATTCTTTCATCCACGTCTCATCCTTTGGCACCGGCTTTTGATGTTCCTTCAAGACGAGACAATTTTCCAACACAAGCACATCCATCTCCGTCCGCATGAAACACCGGTAGGCATCTTCAGGCGTGCAGACAATTGGTTCTCCTCGAACATTAAACGAGGTATTGATCAACACCGCACATCCGGTTTGCTTTTCAAACTCCTGTAACAATTGGTAATACCGAGGATTGGTGTCTGGTGACACCGTCTGAACCCTTGCGGAATAATCCACATGGGTCACTGCTGGAATATCCGATTTAGGAACATTGAGCAGATCAATTCCCCAAAGGTTTTGTTGATCCGGTTGTATCGGTAGTCGTCGGTTCTCGGCAACCGGGGCCACCAGCAGCATGTAAGGACTATCGGTATCCATCTCAAAATACTCGGATACTCGTTCTCTTAAAACTGATGGCGCAAAGGGACGGAAGGATTCCCGATATTTAATTTTTAAATTCATAACCGATTGCATTTTCTCACTACGAGGGTCGCCCAAGATACTTCGTCCTCCTAAAGCCCGTGGACCGAATTCCATGTGCCCTTGTAACCATCCAATAACCTTTCCCTCAGCCAAGTGCTCCGCCACTCGACGATACAAGTCCGAATCCTCCACGTACTCATACCTGGCCTCAAGCTGTTGGAGTCTGGATTTAATTTCTTCGTTAGAAAAGCGTGGACCTAAATAACTGCCTCGCATCGAATCACTAGGGTTCTGGCATACCCGCGACTGATTCAGATAGCTGTAATGTACATTTAACGCCGCCCCCAATGCGCTCCCCGCATCACCTGCCGCCGGCTGAATCCACAACCCGCTGAATGGTCCTTCCCGCAGCACCCTTCCGTTTCCAACACAATTCAAAGCCACTCCTCCTGAAAGACAAAGATTGGAAAGGCCTGTTTCTCGTTGAAGACTATTGGCCAGACGGAGCATGACCATCTCGGTGACTTCCTGTACAGACCGTGCCAGATCCATTTCCCGCTGGGTGAGAGTACTTTCCGCCTGACGCGGAGGACCACCAAATAGGGCGTCAAACTTGTTATTAGTCATCCGTAATCCGGTACAGTAATCAAAATAGTCCATATTGAGCCGGAATGTGCCATCCGGCTTCACATCCACCACATTGTCCAAAATTGTTTTCACATACTTGGGCTCCCCATAGGGAGCGAGCCCCATGACTTTATATTCACCGGAATTCACCTTAAATCCGGTATAGTATGTGAAGGCGGAATATAGCAACCCGATGGAATGAGGGAAGGGGATTTCCCATAGAGGTGTTAATTGGTTCCCTCGCCCGACCCATGCCGAAGTGGTGGCCCATTCTCCCACCCCATCCATACAGAGGACAACGGCTTCCTCATAAGGGGAAGGGAAAAAGGCGGCAGCCGCGTGTGATTCATGGTGCTCCCCAAAGAGCAAAGGCGGCAATTTCTCTTTTTTTTCGAAATTACCCACCTGACGAAAAGCCTTTTCTAGTAAATTTCGCAGGAACAGCTTTTCTTTGATCCAAACCGGAATCGCGGTTAAAAATGAGCCAAGTCCCTTCGGCGCATAGGATAAATAGGTTTCCAACAGACGTTCAAATTTGACAAAAGGTTTGTCATAGAACACCAGATAATCGATGTCTCGAATGGCAAGCCTGCCCTGACGCAAACAAAACTCCACTGCATGGCCCGGGAAACCGGCATCATGCTTCTTTCGCGTGAACCGTTCTTCTTGAGCAGCCGCCACAATCTTGCCATTCTGTATGAGACAAGCCGCGCTATCATGATAATAGGCCGAAACCCCCAAAATTGAAGTTAATTTCCCATTTGGCGTGGTCATATTTTCCATAGAATAAGAGCTTGGCTTTACATTAGGCTGGATAGACGCTCAGGCAGAAACTTCTTAAGATTTAAAATTTTCGGTGAAATTGAAGAACTTTACGTAGGAATCTTGCCCGTTTTTCACTCTACCGAGAGTAATCCTCCTACACTACTTATTCTACTGATCGAAACAGCTCATTAAAAAACAATTTCATGTACTCCCATGACCGTCGGTCAGCCTGTTCATGATATTGTACACCATTCATTCCATATTGATTGGCTGAAGGGTTGGTGAATCCGTGTTGGGCACCTCCAAAAATTACCATATGCCAATCTAACCCAGCCTCATCTAAAGCACCTTTAAATTTTGCAATGTGGTCTTGGCTAAGAAACGGATCGGCCTCTCCATGGGCAATGAGAATTTTGACTGAATTCTTAATGGAAGGAGATGCAGACGGAAGAGGGAGCGACCCATGGAAGCTCACGACTCCTTTGACCGGTGCCCCATCATACACCATTTGCATAACCGTTGCCCCTCCAAAACAATATCCAATAGCTGCTAAACGGGCTTGGTCCACCAGGGAATTAGCCTGAAGAAGCCGTAATCCCTCTCTCGCCCTGGCCTGCCACATCTCTACATTGGCTGTAGTTCGTTGCATCCATTGCCTGGCCTCATCAGGATGAGTGGTCACTTTTCCCTTTCCATACATATCCACTGCCACCGCCACATATCCCAAGGCCGCCAATTGTTCCGCACGAGTTCGGGCATATTCATTTAGCCCCCACCATTCGTGAACAACCAAAATTCCCGGTCGCTTACCTTCTTTCGCATCATCCCAGGCCAACACCCCTTCCAAGGCAACTTCTCCATGGTTATAGGGGATAGTTGTGGTCTGCACCTTGGCTTCCACAAGCGAAGACCACACACACACAATCATGAGGAGACATGCACCTAATTGATGGTAAAATTTCATGATTTCTACTTTTTTAAGGGTCAGCAAACACATGGGTCGCAATAAAGACCCTGACATGATAACGATCTGGCACTAGTTCTTCCATTCATTGAACTGAATCACTTCAGGAGGGCAACATATTAAATTTTACGGTAAATTTAGCAGTTGGCAATCTGTTTTGAATTCATTGCTTATGGGATTCTAAAAAATCCGCCAGCTGTGTTCTCCAATTGAGAGAAAGGAGCACAATATTCTTTTTGGAACGGTAGAACTCAAACAACACAATGGCATTCAAATCCGGATCACCAGAAATGACTCGTTGATACTGGTCTTTCGTCATCATCACCAAACGCGTAGATTGTTGAACGTCCAGTTTCAGTTCTTCAAGCGCCAAGGAATCTTCAAGGCCTTCTCCCACAATTCGTGAACGGCCATGGAGGTAGTCCCAATAAAATTCATCTTCATCCTCCCGCCAATCCCACGACTGAAACACCGAAATGGGATCCGTTTGTTTGTTCAAGCGCCGTTGATTTTCATCAAAGGCCAGCCTCGGAGAGCCCTCCGCTTGGATACCAGGAATAATAAATCCTGTCACCGTCACCATAAGGGCCAAGCCCAACACCCCCACACCTACCAGACCCATTCGTAGGCAATTTTTGATGGCCAGGCCAATCATCATCAAGCCTAACGTGCTTAATCCCACACGAAAGCCCAATGGAATGATGTCTAACGGTACATGCCATTTTTTTTGCAACAGGATAGGTCCCAGAAACACCGCAACGACAAAAACGACACCCAAACATCCTAACATACCTTTCAACATTCCCCTGCTTTCCAACACTGGTGCTCCATGCAACAATCGATGATACACATAGCCCACTAACAAGCCGAAGGCAGGCAGGAGAGGCAGGAGATACCGTTCATGTTTTTCGGGCGCCAAGCTCAACGCCACAAAGTACACTACGACCCAGAGAAAGACCCACAATTCTTTCGGAGACTCAAGCCAAGGACGACGTTTCCATATAAGAAAAAGGCCAATTGGAAATAAGGCCGACCAGGGAAAAAGATCGAACCAGATCACTAGGCCATACCAAAAAATGGGACGTTTGCCCCAATAGGCCTCCCAGGCAGAATGTTTTTGATCTCCTGATACGGTGATCATGCGTTTGAGATTTTCTTCAAAGAAATAGTGCTGTCTGAATTCCGATCCAAGTAACAGGTAGTAGCTGCCCAGCATCAAGCCACTCAAGATGACTCCAATCCAAAAATACGGTTTCCGAAAAACCTTCCGGTCGCCACGCATCCATAAGAATATTCCCATCACCAGAATAGGCAAGGCAAAGGCATGCAATGTTTTGACCATCGAACCCAACGCCAAAGCCACAAAGGCGACCAGATACCACCACTCTGACGATTCCTGAAAATACGCGCGAGCCCAGGCATACATCCCCAACGTCATACAAAAAGTTAACACAGGATCGATAATGGCCAAGGGACCAAACCACAAGGCCGCATAACAGGTCGCACATACTAGTGCTCCCCAAAATCCTGCCAATTCTGAAAACAATAAGCGCCCTAAGAAATACGTCGTTATCATCGTTCCCAAACTGGATAATATTGACGGCAATCGTAACGCGGCCTCGCTCCACCCCAAGCCATGAATAAATCCGGCCTGAAGCCAAAAGAAGAGAGGTGGTTTATTGAAATACGGCTCTCCTCGTAACCAAAGATGCACATAATCCTGCGCCCCCATCATCGTGTGGGTGACAATAGCGTACAATCCCTCGGTTTCCCCAAACAGAGAGATCGAGGCATTGAAGCTAAACGCCAAAAATCCAATGACTAGAAGAAGCGGAATATGGAAAGCAGGTCGCTCAAAGAATGCATCCGAGCCAATATTCATAAGAAAAATGAGGAAAACTCTCTGCTTATGACGGTCTTTTCCGACTACGGGGTGAGCATACTCTACAACAAATACCTTAGACTAAACTCAACTGGTTCACCCTACCTATTATGCTTATACCCCCATAGAAAATATCTTTTGCATCAGCAGAAGGTAATTTATGAAAGGAAAATGGACAGTTTGTGATGCGTAATTGGCCTCAAAAAATTCGGTATCGCATAAAGCCCTAGCAGTGGGGAGCGGGATATAAAAACCATCTATTCAGCCCGGGGAAATCTGAATGGTGCGCCCGGAGGGACTTGAACCCCCAACCCTCGGTTCCGAAGACCGATGCTCTATCCAATTGAGCTACGGACGCATGAAGAGTTGACTTTATACATCCCACCAAAGTTCCCGTCAACCGATCCCTCATTATATTCATGGTTTCTCTAGCTGTTTCCGGTTCTTTATACTCTCTATAAGGTATGTGACCAATTAGGCGGTTACATTTCTTGAGCCCACCCCTCTGGGGAATAGCCACGGAAACTCATTTTGGGTTGAAATAGGCTTGAGCAAGATTTCATCCTATATTCTGGACGTTAGGAGTCACATGATACGCACCGAACAGCTCGCCTCCGACACCATCATGTTTCATGTGCCAGGACAGTTTAATAAACAAGTTGCCAAAGAATTGAGTTTGTTGGTCTTTCGTTCCTATCACTTAGGGTGCAAAACTTTTCTTTGCAATCTGAGTCCGGCTATGGCACTTGATAAGGATGCTTATTATCAACTGACGTTGATTGGAGAAGGGTTACGAGATAAAGGAAGGAATTGGCGAGTAATTTCCCCGCCCTCTTCGAATGGAAATCAGCTTATCCTCCGAACGGGTCTTCAGTTTCTTGCTCCTGAAAATCTGAATTAATTATTCTTCTCCCGAAAAATTCCATAGATCCTCCTTCTTCGATGAAAAGAGAAAATCGTTTCTCGACTCTGCTTTTTCTCAAGTCCTCTGAGAATTCAACTGATAACCAAAAATATAGGCTATTTTGGCTTTTGTAATTCCTGTAGACATCAATTTTTGGTAATGGAGCCCCTTTCACAAATTGGGGGTATGAGGGAAGGATGAAGTTGCCCCAAAGAAGACCGTGGCATCATTCCGATTGATCCCGCAGGAAATTTCTCTCCGGCTATGCCAAAGTGAAAATCCACCCGCGAGCTGGGGGTAGCCTTCGCTGCTTTTATGAAAGGATCAATACGATTCAGGGGTAGGGAGATCGACCTCGGATTGGGTAGCTTCTGGAACGAGTTTTTCCAAACGGTGATGATAGTCACGCAGACGTTGTTGTTGAGATGGAGTGAATTTAATAATTTCCTGGTTGTGTAAATCTACCAACTGTTCGACGCATTGCAACAGGGGAGGAACGCCGTCGAATACTTTTCCCGCCTCAAAGGCTTCTAAGGATTCAACAAATAACGGTGGGAGAGTTTTGTACGTTACCCCCACTCGATCACGAAATCGATAAACCGTGGTTTCATAAGCATCGACTGCTTCCGGGGTCGGGCGAATTCCACCAGACAATGTCATAATGGACTTTGCCGGCACCTTCGCGGCAAAAGCCGCAAGACTGGCAATCAATTCTCCTAATGTGTCAACCACCTGTCCAGGCTCAAGCTTTGCTTCTTTTTTCATATGTTGAAATCTACTCCAATCGCTTGGTGGCTTGTCAAGACAAACCGGCATCCTCCTTGCCCTTCAAGGCATTCAGTACGGTCACCATATCTTCTGGTAACTCCGCTGAAAATGTCACCATTTTGTTAGAAACAGGGTGCACGAAGCCAAGAACTTTCGCGTGCAACATGACACGGGGAATGGGAATCCCTCCAATAACCATGACTTTTTTCCCTCCATAGGTTTGGTCACCCAAAATCGGACACCCGATGGCCTTGAGGTGAACTCGTAGCTGATGCGTGCGTCCGGTGCCAGGGAATAATTCCACATGTGCGGCTACTTCTCCAAATCGCTCTTTTACCCGGTATCTGGTCAGTGACTCCTTAGGATTGGTTGTGCGTGCAGAAAAGGTTTTCCGATCTTTGGTATCTCGCCCGATTGACAACTCAATCCGGCCTTCCTTTGTCTTTGGCCCTTCCCACACAAACGCCTCATAGACTCGAATGATGGAATGGGCTTTGAATTGTCCCGCCAACAAACGGTGAGCCTGATCATTCTTCGCCACGACTAAAATTCCTGTTGTTTCCTTGTCAAGGCGATGCACCAACCCTGGACGTTCCTTTCCTCCAATAGATGAGAGATGCCCATTCCCGCATTGCATGTGATGGAGGAGGGCATTAACTAAGGTCCCAGTCCAATGGCCGGGGGCTGGATGAACCACAAGGCCAGCTGGTTTGTTGAGAACCAGTAGAAATTCATCCTCATACAGGATAACAAGAGGAATTGGTTCAGGATGAATTTCCACTGGCTCTGGACGCGGTACGACCAGCACAACGCAATCACCAGGCCTGACCTTGTGGCTGGGTTTCACAACCTGACCACCGACGGTAATATGACCGTCTTCAATTAATCGTTGAAGGGCTGTTCGGGAAAAATATGGTTCGCGGTTGGCAAGAAAGTGATCAAGGCGCTTGGGCGCTTCGCCGCCGGTGACGATGAACTCCGTCCGCGTGGCGACATGCGGCATGGCTGGCGAAAAAAGAAAGGGGTGGACAATAACTCTACAAAAGACGGGAACCGTCCTGTTGGCGGCGGCTGGCAATCTTTTGTCGAAGACGGGCTTTTTCCAAACTGACGCGAGCTTCTTCCACTTCCGATGGCAAACCACCTCGTTCCAGACGTTCTTCCGCTTTGCGAACTGCAGCCTCGGCGCGTTCCACGTTGATGTCTTCGGCTTTTTCGGCGATTTCTGCCAAAATCGTCACTTTTGTTGGCGTGACTTCCGCAAATCCCCAAAGTACAGACATATATTCGGTCTGTTCACCCACACGGTATTGAAGTTCGCCAATCCGCAAAGTGGTCAAAAAATGACAATGGCCAGGAAGCACGCCGAAATCGCCCTCACTTCCGGGAGCCGACACATAGTCGACCTCTTTACTGAGCAAGCGGTGCTCCGGTGTGACAACCTCCAAAAGAATTTTCCCTGAGGACTCTGTTGCGGCAGAATCAGCCATTACTGTTTATATCCGAGCTTTTCCGCTTTTTCGATGGCTTCTTCAATCGGCCCAACCATATAGAAGGCCTGCTCGGGAAGCTCATCATATTTACCATCCACGATTTCTTTGAAGCTTCGAACCGAATCAACAAGCTTGACATATTTCCCAGGGGATCCCGTAAAGGCTTCGGCAACATGGAACGGTTGAGAGAGAAACCGTTGAAGTTTCCTGGCCCTGGCCACAATTTGTTTGTCGTCTTCCGACAATTCGTCCATACCTAAAATTGCGATAATATCCTGGAGATCTTTATACCGTTGCAAGGTACCTTGCACTCGTTGCACCACCTGGTAATGTTCCTCTCCCAGAATATGGGGATCTAAAATTCTGGATGTTGAGTCCAACGGATCGACCGCAGGATAGATACCCAACTCGGCCAATTGCCTGGACAACACGGTAGTGGCATCTAAATGCGCGAAAGCCGTAGCTGGGGCAGGGTCCGTCAAGTCGTCGGCCGGCACATAAATCGCTTGAACCGAGGTGATGGATCCCTTCTTGGTCGACGTAATCCGTTCTTGCAAGGTTCCCATCTCCGTACCTAAAGTCGGTTGATAGCCCACGGCTGATGGCATTCGACCGAGCAAGGCGGATACCTCGGATCCGGCTTGAGTAAATCGGAAGATGTTGTCGACAAAGAGCAGCACATCCTGATGCTCCTCATCACGAAAATATTCGGCGATGGTCAGTCCGGTAAGGCCCACGCGGAGACGTGCTCCCGGTGGCTCATTCATTTGACCATAAACCAAGGCGGCTTTCGATTTGGAAAAATCATGGGGATCAATGACCTTGGACTCCTGCATTTCATGCCAAAGATCATTGCCCTCACGAGTCCGCTCCCCAACTCCGGCAAACACTGAGAACCCGCCATGGTGGAGAGCGATGTTATTGATGAGTTCCATGATGATGACGGTTTTTCCCACCCCGGCGCCACCAAACAGCCCGACCTTTCCCCCTTTTGCATAGGGCTCCAAAAGGTCAATGACCTTAATGCCGGTTTCCAATATTTCCGTTTTGGTTTCCTGATCTTCTAACGCGGGGGCCGAACGATGAATGGACCACCGTTTTTGGGTTTTGACCTCACCGAAGCCATCAACGGGATCGCCCAAGACATTGACCACCCGTCCCAGTGTTTCCCTGCCTACGGGAACAGAAATCGCGGCACCGGTATCCTTTACCTCCAAGCCACGGACTAATCCATCGGTCGAGGACATGGCGACCGCCCTCACCCGGTTTTCCCCAAGGTGCTGAGCCACTTCCATGGTGACCTGGATGTCTGACTGTACGTCTTGATCCCCCGAACTATGGGTGATCGTTAATGCATTAAAAATATTGGGTAGTTTTCCAGGAGGGAACTCCACGTCCACCACCGGTCCCATGACTTGAATGACTTTTCCATTTCCGACATCCGTACCCACCATAGACTCCTTGGTTGAAAAAGATTGGTGAACGGCGCACCGTGAACCGTGGCCGGCCATGATCAACCTTCGATTTATTTCAGGGCCTCTGCGCCTCCCACAATTTCCGCTTCACGGTCATACCCTTTGGACTGTTTAAATTCGGAAATAATGCTTTTCAACTTACCCCCAAATTCATCATCAATCTTTTTCTTACTCACGACCTCTTCCCGAATTTGAGGGTATTTCTCTTTAATAAAGGCTAACAGGGCTTTTTCAAACTCCCTGATTTTTTTAACGGGAATATTATCAAGAAAACCATTCACCCCCGAAAAAATGGACAACACCTGATCTGCCACAGACAGGGGTTGGTACTGATCCTGTTTAAGCAGCTCTACCATGCGCACACCCCGAGCCAATTGGGCTTGGGTCGCTTTATCCAGTTCACTGCCAAATTGGGCGAATGCAGCCATTTCCCGATATTGGGCCAAATCGAGCCGGAGAGTTCCAGCCACCTGTTTCATGGTTTTAATCTGGGCCGACCCTCCCACGCGGGAGACTGATAACCCAACGTTAATCGCTGGCCGAATACCTGAATAGAATAGGTCGGCAGCCAGATAGATCTGACCATCCGTAATAGAAATTACATTTGTTGGGATATAGGCAGAGACGTCACCTGCTTGCGTTTCGATAATCGGCAATGCAGTCAAACTGCCAGCGCCTTTTTCATCACTCATCTTGGCGGCCCGTTCCAACAAGCGCGAATGCAAGAAGAAGATGTCACCGGGATAAGCTTCGCGTCCTGGAGGCCGGCGGAGCAGAAGTGAGAGCTGACGATAGGCCGTCGCATGCTTGGATAAGTCGTCATAGACGATAAGCGCATGCTTTCCGCTATCCCGGAAATATTCACCCATGGTGACTCCCGCATATGGCGCAAAAAATTGCAGCGACGCTGAATCACTGGCTGTGGCGGACACGACTGTTGTGTACTCCATCGCCCCATGGTCTTCCAAGGTTTTCACCACCCGAGCTACGGTCGATCGTTTTTGCCCGATCGCCACGTAAAAACAAAACACACCCAGACCTTTTTGGTTGATAATAGTGTCAACGGCAATGGCCGTTTTCCCAGTCTGACGGTCTCCGATAATTAGCTCCCGTTGGCCTCGCCCGACAGGAATCATGGCATCAATAGCCTTGAGTCCCGTTTGAAGCGGCTCTCCTACTGATTGCCGATCCACCACACCCGGTGCCCGAACTTCGATGAGGCGTGTTTCCGTGGAATTGATCGGTCCCTTTCCATCAATGGGCTTCCCAATGGCATCGACCACGCGACCGACCAGCGCTTCCCCAACCGGGACCTCAGCAATTCGCCCGGTGCGCTTCACTGGATCGCCTTCGCGAATCCCAACATCTTCACCCAAAAGCACCGCTCCGACACTATCTTCTTCCAAGTTCAAAGCCACCCCATATACTCCACCAGGAAATTCCAACAACTCTCCAGCCATCGCTCCTTCCAAACCATAGACCCTGGCAATATTATCACCCACCTGGATGACGTAACCCATTTCCTTGACATCAACCCGTTGTTCAAATCCTTTGATTTTTTCCTTAATGATGGAGCTGATTTCTTCTGCTTTGATCTGCATGGATTATCCCTTCGTCAACTGATCGTGCATACCGGTGAGTCGACCCAAAATCGTATTATCAAATACCCGACTGCCAATTTTTATTCTTAATCCGGCAATAAGATGTGGATCAACCTCAAAGGCCACTTCGACTCCATGGTGCAGCATTTGAGACAAGTCTTGCTTGATCCGTTCTTTTTCTTCCGACTGTAACGATTTGGCCGATCCTACCCAGACTTGCTGAACACCCTGTTGTTGATCCGCCAATTCGGCAAAAGCCTCTGAAATTTCAGGAATCAACATGGCCCTGTTCTTTTTCAATAGTTGGGTGAGGAACTCCCGCATGACTGAAGGGGCCTGCATGCGTTGGCTCAATTCATTCAGGACAGTCTGCTTTTCTTCAAAATTAAAGACCGGTGAAGCCAGGACATGCTTCAAGGCAGGGGTTTCCTCCAAGCCTTGTCGCAATGCGCTTAAGGCACTTCGTGCAGGTTCGACACCCGATTGATCGAGCAGTTGGAAAAGGGCCGATGCGTATCGGCGCCCAATGGTGCTTTTATTCACAGTTTATAGAGAATCCAGGAGCCACTTGAACGGAATTTGGCGTGCGTTAAGCGAGTGAAGTTAGCATGAGTGATACAGCCTGTCAACCGGAAAGAGCGGATGTAAAGGGGTTTTTTCTCTGATTCTTAATTATCGTTGGAGTGGTTCAGCTGAGGATAGATTTCTCGCGCTTCTGAATGCTTTTCATTGGGGTTGGCACTTGAATGATTCCGCCTCCCAACACACGATCCCCAAGGTAAAATACGGCTGACTGTCCAGGACTCAAAGCCCGAACAGGCGCATCAAACCTTATTGTCATCGAGGTGGAACCTGACCATTGGTGAGTCCCTCGGACTGGTGGGGTACTATAACGAAATTTCACATCAATTCTGGGAGAATTTCGCAGGGCCTCTGGAGAGAAAATGTTCAAATCTGAAACCAGACATTCCGTGGAATCTAAATCCTCGGCAGGACCCAAGACCACCATATTCTTTTCAGGAAGTACGCGTTGCACATACAAACGGCTTCCTCCGGCAATACCCAATCCTTTTCGTTGGCCTGGCGTATAAAACGCAACGCCCTGATGCCGCCCAAGCTCATTGCCCTTTCCATCCACAAACATACCAGGGCTTGAAGACTGTGGTGCCTGCTGCTTGAGAAATTGTCGGTAATCACCCTGGGTCACAAAGCAAATTTCCTGGCTTTCTTTGAGTTCATCTACGGGCAGACCCATGGACTCTGCTTCTTTCCAGACGGCAGGTTTTTCCATTTCCCCTAAAGGAAACATCATTTTCGAGAGCCAACTAGGTGGAATACGATAGAGAAAATACGATTGGTCTTTTTTGGAATCCTGTCCACGAACCAGAAATGGGGTCCCTCCTTCATCGTGTCCAATATTGGCATAGTGGCCGGTCGCAATATAGTCGGCCCCAAGGTCATCGGCCACTTGGAAGAGACCTCCAAATTTCACTCGTTCATTGCACCGAACGCAGGGATTAGGTGTGGTTCCCTGGATATAACCCCCAATAAAGTCATCAATGACTCCCTTCTGAAAGCGCTCCCGAGTATCGATGACGTGGTGAGAGATCCCCAATAATTCGGCCACATGCCTTGCCATTCCCACTTTACAACATCCCCGCTCTTGCCAACGCTTGGTAACAGAAGACTCATCTTCTTCCTCCCAAACTTTCAATGTGACCCCGATAACTTCGTAACCCTGCTGCTTCAATAGCTTGGCAGCCACGGAGCTATCCACACCTCCGCTCATTCCTAAGACCACCCTTTTGGAATCAGGGTAAGGCATTAGCGACTCAACGGTTCTGTTTCTAATTTTTTTTCTAATTTTTCCTCAACCTTGGGTATCGTCTTATTTTGTCCATTAGAGAGGATCTTATTGTCCATAGATGCCTCTAATTTTGGGGCGGAACCCATATCGCACTCCCCTTGGAAATACACGCCTTCCTCCATGGCAAAAATGGGAGTGTGGACATCACCAATGAGAACCGCGGGTTTCAGGAGTTGGATTTTTGATTTTGCGGTAACCACACCCTCAATCCGGCCACTGTTCACAATGGTCCCACCTGTGATGGTCCCTTTGATCACGGCACTTTCACCAATGATGAGGGTATCATCAATCGTGATTTCACCTTCAAAGTTTCCATCCACCCGAACCGTGCCCTCAAATTGAGCCTTGCCCTTAAAATCAACACCTTTTCCCAAAAACGTATAAAACTCCTGCCCAAATCCTAATTCCTTTTTCTTTTCTTTTTCACCCCACATACATCGTTCCTCCTCTCAACCAGTAAAGAGCCCTCAGGTAGCACGCCAGAATCTCCAAGTCCAACTGGGAAACAGCCGAATATTTTTTTCAGAAGATTCCTTTATTTCACCTTCACCGCTTCTTCTACCGAAATCACAAGTTTGGTCTCTTTGCCTTTTCGCTCTATTTTTTGGGGCATATTGCAGGTGCCGTTAAACAGCACTCCCTCATCCATCGACAAAAGTGGGGAGGAAATTGTCCCTTCAAAGACCGCTGGGGATAACAATTTGACGCGATGCTTGGCCTCAACATCACCGGTCAACTGTCCCTGACACATAATGGTTCCCGCATGAATCTTGGCAGCGATGACTGCTTTTTGCCCAATAATTAAATTTCCGTCGGTATATATTTCACCCTCCAGGCGGCCATCCACTCGAACTGTGCCCTGATACCGAATGGTTCCCTTAAAGGTCACCTCTTCCCCAACAAAAGCGATGATATCCCCTGATTCCTGCTGACTGGCTGAATTCACCGGACTCTCTACCACAGCTGATTCCTCCCCCTGTCCCTGACTCATTTCTTCCCCATCCTGACTGTTTTCTTCACTTTTTTTGAAAAACATGGGCTCCTCCCTCTTCGATAACTGTGCGCTCCAATTCCTTCGTACCTGACTCGACACCAGGTAATATCAGCTCGTCCACCTGCAAGCACTATAATCCTTTCACATCTCAAACGAGAGCCCATGTGCATATAAACCATCCGCTGGATTATTCAAATTCTATTCCATAAGAAGTGAAGCAATCCGATCCAGTTCATCATCGGAAAAATAATGGATGACGACCTGTCCTCCACGGGCTCCCGCCTTCACCTGGACCTTAGTACCCAATCGTTTTCTAAATTGCTCTTCCAGATTACGAAACCTATTAGGTTCCTCCTTTTTCGATTTGGCGCTTTTACCTTTCCTCTGCACGGTAACCATCTGCTCAATTTGGCGAACGGAAAGCTGCTCAGAAACAATTTTGCGCGCAAGCTGGAGTTGTGCTGCTGGAGTTGGCAGCCCTGCTAATACCTTCGCGTGACCTAAACTGATGCCCCCAGCCTCAATATACTCTTGGACATCCTTTGGCAGGGTGAGCAGCCTGACAATATTCGCGATGGTGGAGCGATCCTTACCTACTGAGCGTGAAACCAGATCCTGGGTTAAGCCAAATTCCCCCATCAATCGGGAATAGGCCTTGGCTTCTTCCATGGGGTTGAGATTCTCACGCTGGATATTTTCTACCAACGCGATGGCTAAAGCCTTTTCGTCATTGGAATTCCGCACCAGGACAGGAATGGCCTGCAGACCGGCAATTTTTGCCGCTCGAAACCGTCGTTCCCCGGCAATAAGTTCAAACATGCCATCGCCTTTTCTACGGACAACAATCGGCTGTAGCACGCCATGTTCTTTGACGGATTGAGCTAGCTCATCTAATTCTGTCTCTAAAAATGTCGTTCTTGGCTGATAGCGGTTCGGGAGAATCTGATCCAGTGGAATCATGGAGACCGCCTGACCATCCTGCTCTACTTTCCAGACAAGAGTCTTTTTTTCTGGAAGTAGAGCCTGAAGCCCTTTACCTAACGCTTTCTTTTCCATTCCTCAAAATCTCCTTGGCGAGGTCAAGATATGCCTTGGCTCCACTAGATGCCGCATTATAGGACAGAACTGCCTTCCCATGACTGGGGGCTTCAGCCAACGCCACATTCCTTGGGATAACCGTCTGAAAAACCTTATCTACAAAAAATCCTCGAATTTCATCTTGCACCTGCCGCGAAAGATTAATTCTTGAATCATACATCGTCAACACAATGCCTTGAATGGCAAGTTCCGGATTAAATGACTCACGAATCCTTTCGACATTTCCCAATAAACGACCCAAACCTTCCATGGCATAATATTCACACTGTACTGGAATAATCAGAGCAGATGCTGCAACAAGAGCATTAATGGTCAAAAGTCCAAAGGCAGGTGGACAATCAATGATAATAAAATCATAGTCCACAATTCCGTCCAACACATCTTTCAAAATAGTTTGACGATCCGGAAGATTGGACAGTTCGATTTCTGCTCCGACCAAATCACCCTTTGAGGCAACGACACTAAACCCATTTATATCAGTAGGTAATATTACGCTTTCA
>JAGQKG010000479.1 GCA_020430245.1 Nitrospira sp. | reverse complement strand
AATACATCGTTCTCCACCACCAGATCCCCGATCTTCTGCTTGAATTTCTTGATCTGCTCGTCTTTCACAGCCTCCTCGTCCTTCGGGCGCCGTCGCAAGCCATTCTCGGCTGACCGCAGAAACTGCTCCTGCCACCCTTCGACCTCCGCCATCGTGAGCCCATGCTGTCGGGCAACTTCCGCCGCCGAGGTCTCCCCTTTCAGCACGCGCAAGACGAGCGCCGCTCGACGTTTTGCTGTCCAGCGTTCAATTGGTTCGTCCTGTCCCATCGATGCCCTCCTTTAAGAATTGGGTTATGTCTTAAAGGTGGTCTCACTTGCAAGGGGGGGCAGTATAGGATTTTATACTTACCTAAGGAGAGTTCAAACTATTTACATAGAACTTCTATGTGCGTAACCTATTTGCCCCTCACAAGCTCTGAAGCATAATAATCAACCGAATACCCGCCAACTTGCCGACCGATAGTTTCTTTTGCACGATTAATTTCTTCATGATCTATTTTTTCAATATATTTATCGTACATATACAGCACATCCATAAATTCAATGTAATAAGGACTGGATTCAAGGGCATTGGTGAGGCCAAATTGGTAAAGGAAT
>JAGQKG010000478.1 GCA_020430245.1 Nitrospira sp. | reverse complement strand
TGATGTGTTCGGCTTGTGTTGCTGAAACAGGCGAAGGTGTTCCTCCAATCAGGACAAGCAAGGCCAGGCTAAAGGCCAGGAGAAAACTCCGGATGAGGCTACCAGGAAGATGTTGATCTGGGGAAATTCTGGGAATACTCATGATTGCTGTCCTGCTCCACGTCAAGAAAAATATAGATGAATGTGGGAATGAACCTTTTACTTTTTACCGACCGGAACTTTCTGTGTTGTATTAAGCTTCTCCCTCACCAGTAAGGGGAGTGATCGGATTTGAACTTATCATGCAGATTTTCAGGCGGTCAACCAATCTGAATGGGGCCAGATGTATCTTACCATTTCAGGGGACAAGAAATTTTTGGTTTTCTCTTGCCCTGGATCTAGGGTATCCATTATGTAATGGGGGTTCTAACGGACAGAGACATCACCCATGCCTCACGAAAATAATTTCCAACATGCCAGTTATTCCAAGTCAGACCCTGGGTCACGGTTGGGCTATCGGACTTTTCAGCCTGGAGCCCATCTAGATTCTCCTGCATGGGGTCAGGCAATGGCTGAGGTCGGCAAACATATGGTCGAATCCCGAGTGAAGGGAATCCTTTT
>JAGQKG010000477.1 GCA_020430245.1 Nitrospira sp. | reverse complement strand
CCGCAACGTTCAGATGAGATTGCCCAGAAAATGATTAATCGTTTAAAGCCGGGGAATATTTTTCTCTTACATGATACGATTTGTGACAATAAAGCTCCCGAAACGGATTTTGATCGTGAGCCAATGATTCAAGGATTAGATCAAGCCATTTCTTTTCTGAACTCACGCATTCATTTTGTTACCGTGCCTGCTTTGCTTCTGGCAGGTAAGCCTGTTTCCAATTGGCCGATCCTCCATCAACCATAATTCCTATTCCTTGCGTACCTGTTTCTTACTTTCTGAGTATGGGCTTCAGTGTCCTTGTGGGAAATTTATACTGCTCCCCTTGAACGTGAGACCACCTTTAAGACATACCTAATTTCTTAAAGGAGGGTTTTATGGGACAGGATGAACCGATTGAACGGTGGACGGCGAAACGCCGAGCGGCCCTGGTGGTGCGTGTGCTCAAGGGGGAGACTTCGATAGCGGAAGCCGCTCGCCAACATGGGCTTACGGTGGCAGAGGTCGAGGGGTGGCAGGAGCAGTTTCTGCGGTCGGCTGAGAATGGCTTACGGCGGCGCCCGAAGGATGAGGAGGCCGTGAAAGACGAACAGATCAAGAAGC
>JAGQKG010000476.1 GCA_020430245.1 Nitrospira sp. | reverse complement strand
TTGAGCATCTAACACATCTAGATAGGTTATTAGGCCTTTTCGGTAACGGATGTCGGCAAGGTCTCGCGCATCTTGTGCGGATTGTACCTGCCGGCGTTGATGGGTTATCTGCTCTTCCCGTGTCTGCAACGCTACCAGCACATCCGCCACTTCACGAAATGCGTTGAGGATCGTTTGCTGGTACTGTTCCAATAATTGCTGATACCGGAGTTCGGCCACTTCCAATCGTGCGATGTTGGTGTAGCCTTCGAAGATCGGCAGGGTGACCGATGGCCCGATACTTAAGTTCCGGCTGCCCCATTTGAACCATTGATCGAATTCGCTGGTTTGAAAGCCTCCTGTGCCCGTTAATGCCACGGTCGGAAAAAAGTAGGCGCGGGCTTCGCCGATTCGGGCATTGGCGGCGATCAGAGTTTCCTCCACCTCCACAATATCCGGACGCCGTTGCAAGAGATCGGCAGGCAGGCCAATCGGGATGATCGGTTGCACAACGGCGGTCCGCAATGGTTTAGGCGCGAGCGTGAGCGTATTGGGGCTGGCTCCCGTCAGCAGTTCCAATTGATGCCGTTGGACCCCACGCTGCCGACGAAGTTCGGGGATCTGA
>JAGQKG010000475.1 GCA_020430245.1 Nitrospira sp. | reverse complement strand
CGTGCGGCCCAGCACACCGCGCGCGAGGGCTATTCCTACCTTTGGTTTTTTAGCTTGTGGCGTGGTGCCGGTGTTATGGCGCAAAGGCCCTTACCGGGCGATTTAATGCCTTCGGTCCCGCACAGGCCGCGCCAGCAGAGCTGTCACGGGTGATCCTGTGCAGTCTGGGATCGGCGGCCCCGCCCTTTGGCCTTTTCGCGCCTGCCTCCTTTTTCCCTGCGGGTTGAGTTTGCTCTCCGGCCTTCGTGAGAGAGCAAACATCAACTTCAAAAAGGAGGACATCATGACCGGCACCAATCACAATTCAGAGGAAAAAACCTCACGGCAGGACATCTATACCCGCGTCACGGATAAGATCGTGGCCGATCTCGAACAGGGTGTCCGGCCCTGGGTGAAGCCGTGGAACGCCGAACATGCGGCGGGTAAAATCACCCGTCCGTTACGCCATAACGGCATGCCCTATTCCGGCATCAATATTCTGGCGCTCTGGATGGCCGCATCGGCAAATGGATTTTCTGCGCCCATCTGGATGACCTACCGGCAGGCTATGGAGCTGGGCGCGAACGTGCGCAAAGGTGAAAAAGGCTCATTGGTTGTTTACGCCAA
>JAGQKG010000474.1 GCA_020430245.1 Nitrospira sp. | reverse complement strand
CCCAGAAAGTGGACTCTCCCCAGATTTAACCAGCAGGTATAGGAGATTGGCCATCAAAACAAACGCATAACACCGGAGACTACCCTACAATTGATAGCGGTCAAGGCACTCCAGATACGCGGAAAAATCCGCGTCGTCATGAAATAGGGGTGGTGCGCCGATTATTGATAACAATCATGTAACAGAAGACGCAGGGGAATTCGTCACGCGGTTTTCGAACTATTGCCGGAACATACAAGAAGGAAGGACAGCATAAACCAATACTCATGCCTGACCCCACTTCCCCATTGTGCAAGCGGAACCATTTGTGATCCGAACCTCCCAATACAACCCGGATTGAAGTCCGTTCAAGAAAATTTTAGGAATAGGCTGTCACATAACCTTCAACTGATCTTTAGATCATCGATTCAATACACTCGGAAAAAGACAGGGCCTTTTCAGACAAATGGTCAAATTATTAAATTAGAAAGTGGGGTGAATTTGCGACGCCACGTATATTGAGGAGAACGTATTGTCCCAGGCAGGGGTTGGGACAAACGAATTCGCCACAGTCGACAACAGGCAAGACTGAAACGGAAAAACGGAAATCCTAGCCCAACCGGTCTAGA
>JAGQKG010000473.1 GCA_020430245.1 Nitrospira sp. | reverse complement strand
TCCTGCATTTCATGGACACTACGTCGGCCTTTAGGGGCCTCATATTCAAAGTTAACCTGAATCTGACTATGAGGGGCAATCGTGACCTCTTTGGCCAGGAATGTCTTTGTTCCAGGATGCCATACACGAAGCATGTACTGGCCTGGGGGAATGTCAGGAATTTCGTACCGTCCATCTTCTCCTGTAATGGCATAATAGGGATTCTCAAGCACCATTCCCCAGGAAAACATATAGGGGTGGAATCCGCATTGCATTACAAAAATATTTCGCTCTTTTTGTAAATGAATTGTTTCAATCATCGGTTTTCCTGGCAGATGAGTGTGTGAGTGCAAGGCATTCGTAATTTGATGAAATGGATTCATGGGCAGTGGTCGGTTAAAGAGCACTCGAGCTCCTCGGATTCTGGCGGTTTCGTATCCTTGGATATCATGTTCGACAGGATCCATATTGGTGACGCTAACTTTGTCCCGATTACGCAAAACATTCACAAACGGGAAAAACTCGCAGTCTTTCGCTTCGATATTTACCGCCGGGATTTTAAAGCTCTTCCCCTTGTGCACGCCCTCCAATACGACTATAGCGTCTCTCAATCCTCCATGTTGATCCACA
>JAGQKG010000472.1 GCA_020430245.1 Nitrospira sp. | reverse complement strand
GTTCTGGTTTTCCGAGACGCGCAAGGGCGATGGCGTCGACTGGCGTCCGGAAATCCATGATTCCGACGGGCTGGCCATCTGGACCGGCATGGGCGAGCACATCTGGCGGCCGCTCAACAATGCGCCGCGCGTGATGGCCTCGGCCTTCGGGGACACGAATCCAAAGGGGTTCGGGCTGCTGCAGCGCGACCGCAATTTCGACCATTACCTCGACGGCGTGATGTACGATCGCCGCCCCTCCGTCTGGGTCGAGCCCAAGGGCAATTGGGGCAAGGGCGCGGTGCAACTCGTCGAAATTCCGACCGACGACGAGATCCATGACAATATAGTGGCCATGTGGGTTCCGGCCGAGCCGACGCGGCCGGGGCAGGTGCTCGATTTCGGCTACAAGCTGCACTGGAAGGCCGACGAGCCCTATCCGAGCGAACTCGCGCGTTGCGTGGCGACGCGGCTCGGCAATGGCGGCGTGCCCGGCCAGCCCCGCCCCAAGGGCGTGCGCAAGTTCATGGTGGAATTTCTGGGCGGGCCGCTCAAGAACCTGCCGAAGGGCGTGAAGCCCAAGGCCGAACTCTGGGCCTCGCGCGGGACCTTCTCCTACATCTTTACTGAA
>JAGQKG010000471.1 GCA_020430245.1 Nitrospira sp. | reverse complement strand
ATGAATGACATAAAAGGATAAAAAGATGGATCATCTATTTTTCACTGAATAAACGAATCCATGGCCTTGCTCAACCTGATTTTTTGCGTTTTCAGATGATATGCATCACATCCAGCGCCAAGGGGACTCCCCATCCAGTGCGCCAAAGCCAAGATTGCAACCGGTATTCTCACAGAACGTAAGCCTCATCTAGGCCATGCCGATAAGTCCTCGGACTTCATATACTTCATGAAATCTCCAGAGTCTGAACGAATAAATAATTTTAAAGAGGAATATGAACTCATTGTATGGGGAGAAATCAAATGAGACAAGAGTCTTCAATTCAGAGAAATGTGTTTTACCATTTGTGTTTCCGAGGTTTAGTTGTACCAATATGAAATCACCTCCTATCCAGATATTTGAAGACGACAGTGACCGGCAGGTGAAGTTTCGGTTCTGGCTAAGAGATTTTTTCTCTGCATGGAGCTGGCGGGCAAGCAAACAAGTCTAGTTTGTACATAAAGGGTGGTTAGGCGTTGCCTTGGAGAAAAGTCGCAACGGGATCCTTTTCCCTGAGCTTTTCTTCCTCGCGTTTTTCTATCACCCACGGTAAAGCCTCTTCTAGATTTTTA
>JAGQKG010000470.1 GCA_020430245.1 Nitrospira sp. | reverse complement strand
CGATTGCCGAAAATCTCATTGAGAGCGAGCTTTTTGGACACGTTAAAGGTTCGTATACCGGAGCCACGAAAGACAAGGAAGGGCTGTTTAAATCGGCTTCTGGCGGCACCTTGTTTTTAGATGAAATCAGCACACTACCGCTTAATTTACAAGTAAAGTTGCTGCGGGCAATTCAGGAGCAGGAAATTATGCCTGTTGGAGCTGGCAGGACGATCCCTATCAATGTGCGTATCATTGCGGCAAGCAATAAAAATCTGGAGGAAGAAATTACCAACGGTAACTTTCGGGAGGATTTGTATTATCGTTTGAATGTTGTTGGTATTTATATTCCGCCCTTACGAGACCGGCGTGATGATATCCCTATGCTCATCGACTATTTTCTGCAGCGTTTTAACCGTGATATGAATAAAAATATTTCGGGCGTCAGTATGGATGCCATGCCGTATTTTTTGGGCAATGAGTGGAAGGGCAATGTGCGGGAATTGGAGAATACAATCGAACGAGCGGTTATTTTATGCGATGGTGACAAAATCACTATGGATCATCTACCACAGACCTATGCCTCTGAAGATTCTGTGCCGGTCGTAACGAATCAGGGTTTAAAGGAAGCA
>JAGQKG010000046.1 GCA_020430245.1 Nitrospira sp. | reverse complement strand
TGGCGAGCTCAGGAGCTGAACCGGACTACATTGGTGTACGGGTGAAATCAACCCCGCTGTAAAAAAGTGCAAGTCCAGTTAGATGAACGAGGAAGACCTATTTACGCATTTTCAAGGAATTCAAATAACCAGAATGAGACGACGGTGAAAAGAATGTCAAAGATGACCAGGAGTTGGATCCATTGCGAGTAAAAAGAAAACGGATCTCCACTCAAAGCGCCGCGGGTGGCTTCCACAGCCGCGATCATAACAGGAACGGCTAGGGGAAGAAGCAGGACGGGGAGCATGACTTCCCGGGCTCGAATCTGGACAGTTAAGGCTGAAAAGAGCGTTCCGACTGAGGATAATCCCAAGGTAGCCAGAAAAAATATTATCAAAAGAATTCCAACGGCTTCAATGACATCCAGATTAAAGAATAAGACGAACAAGGGGAATAAGAGAATTTCGACTGAGAGCATGAAGAGGAAATTGGCCGCGACTTTGCCGAGATAAATAGCACCCTTGGGAGCGGGGCACATTTGGAGGGATTCCAGGCAATCGTTTTGCAATTCCGAGCTAAAGGATTTCCCTAAGCCGATAATGCCGGTAAAGGTAAAGGCGACCCAGATAATCCCCGCAATCAGTTGGCGTGCCGCATCCTGATCCATGGAAAAGCTGAAGCTAAACACCAGAATGACAATGAGGGCAAAGAACAGCATGGACGACATGGTTTCCCGTGTACGCCATTCGCTGATCAGGTCTTTCCAGACGACCCAGCGAATTGTTTTAAAAAATGGCATGGGTGGTGAGTTGCTCGGAGGAGAGAAGTTGAAGATGTCCGCCTCTGAGAATGCCTCCTCGTGTGGCGATTTGTGTGGCCTTGTCACGGTCATGGGTGGTCATGAACACGGTGCCGGCACGGTCCAGCGTTTCCTGAATGAGCTGGTTGGTGATCACAACCCCGTCATGATCCAAGGCGTTGTAGGGTTCGTCGAGGAGAAGGAGTTGTGGCTGAGCCAGGATTGTTTTTGCAAAATCCAATCGCTTTTTCATGCCTGCCGAAAATTGACGTATTTTCAGGTCGGCAAAGGCTCCGATTCCTGTTCGATCCAGTGCCCGTTTGATCTGATGTGGAGACGGGTTTTGCCCACGCAGGCCCAGGGCAAATTGGAGGTTTTCGGTGGCACTGAGTTCATCATATAAATGGGATCCGTGGGCGATGAGCATGATGATTTCTCGAACGGTATCCTTCTGTGTCACGCCATCCTGGCCAAAAATGGTAAACTGACCATGAGAAGGCGCTTGGAGAGTGGCTAAAATACGGAGCAATGTCGTTTTCCCTGCCCCGTTGGGACCAAATAAGGCAAAGCACTCTCCAGGAGGAATGTCAAACGACAGATCCTCAAAAATACGATAGAAACCGTAGGCTTTGGAAAGATTGCTGACCTGAATGGCGATCATGTCATGGTAAGAGACTGGGAAAGTTAGCGTTGCAGTCTACGAAATGTATTGGAGGTTGTCTAGGAATGTAACAGGATGTTGGAAACAGTCGCTAGCAATAGACTTTCATCGTTCACAGTTCCCTAAGTCTCGCAGGATATGGAGTTTCGTTGCGGGCTGCGTTCCTGTCGGGATAAATGAAAGTCATATTTAGATTTCCGGTTTTCGTCGAGACCCAGTAATATTTAAGGGTCTCTCAAAAAATATGGAATTTGTAGGCACCTGATCCAATAAAATCCAAATGATCCGGGTGGGTTAACCGGTAAAAGCGTATTGCGTTGACGATGAAATTTATCGGGTCTTATGATAAAGATTGAAGGATTTTGCCGGTATAGTAATTGAGTAATGCTTGTAAAGTTTTGTGGGAGGCAGTGAGTTGAAAACAATACATGGGTTGAAGGTCGCATGCTATGATCTCTGGAAATCTGGACTCTTTTGGGGGGGCATGGGGATTTTTTGCGCTCTTCTGGGCTGCGATTCGGGCTATTCTGAAAGTTCTTATGCCGATGCGCCATCTTCCCATTCTGTCGCCTCCCGTCCTTCAAAAGGATCCCCCGCTCCGGATTTTCGCCTGATGGATATGCATGGAAAGGCTGTTTCGCTTGCCGATTTTCAGGGAAAAGTGGTGTTGCTGAATTTTTGGGCAACCTGGTGTGGGCCTTGCCGGATTGAAATGCCCGCAATGGAAGCCTTGTACCGCAGTATGCAATCGAAAGGGTTGGAAATTGTGGCGGTCTCCGTTGACCAACAGGGCACTGCCGTGACAAGGCCTTTTCAGGAAGCGATGGGTTTGACCTTTCCTATCTTACATGACCAGGATTATGAGGTGGGGTTGACCTATGGTGCACGAACACTCCCTATGACCTTTGCGATCGATCGTAGAGGTATTATCCGTCAGGTAGTCTTCGGATCCCGTGATTGGAACAGCCCTGAGGCTCGCAGGGGAATCGCTGCGGTACTTCAAGAACCAATCTCAGAGTCTTCCCAACGGATGTAAGAAGCCGATGATCGATTCGATCAGCCAAGTGTCTTTGCTTGCCGCGTTTAGTGCCGGATTGTTGTCTTTTGTTTCTCCATGCGTCCTCCCGCTCGTCCCTTCTTATCTGTCCTATATTACCGGGCTCTCGGTAGAAAATCTCGCGAAGGTTGAGGAGCGAGAGCGATTTAAGTCCGCCATTATCCTCAATGCTCTGTTGTTTATTGCCGGGTTTTCTACAGTTTTCATTGCGTTTGGGGCATCGGCCAGCCTGATGGGACAATTGTTGTACGACTATCAAGACGTGATCCGGAAAGTCGGGGGTGTTCTGATTATTATTTTCGGACTATATTTGCTTGGGATTTTGAAATTAAACTTTTTTATGACCGAACGACGCTTGATGCATTTTGAGACGCGTCCCGTCGGCTACCTGGGTTCGTTTCTGATCGGGACCGCATTTGCTGCTGGCTGGACCCCTTGTGTAGGACCGGTGTTGGGGGCCATTCTGGCCTATGCCAGCACGACGGAATCGATGTCCAGCGGGGTGATGCTCCTGTCGGCCTATTCGTTAGGGTTGGGTCTCCCATTTTTTCTGACCGCATTTGGGATGGATACGTTTTTGAGCTACTTCAAAAACCTTCGGTCTTATTTAGGTGGGGTGTCGTTTATTAGCGGCGGGCTGTTGGTGGTCGTCGGTGTCATGATTTATGCGGATTCGCTCACACTCGTTACCAGTTTTCTTGAACGTAACGGTATTGGTTGGTACATCGGCCAATAAAAAGGTCTGCCCGACCTGGGTTATCCTCATCTTTCTTCTTTCCTCGTTTTCCACTCGCGTGTATAGTTTCCGGAATGATGGTGGGCTTATGCAGACCTAGGGGTATATTGGAGCAACCAATATTCATGGAGGAGCCTTCTCTTGGTTATGGAGTGGTGGGGACCGTGGGAAAGCATTGGTCAGAGGATTTTGAGCGGCTCTTGTTTTTCATTGAGCCACCGGCTCTCTGTCTCGTGTATTGATGGTCCTCAATTCACCTCTATTCCTTACCGATCTAGTTCTTGACGCACCTTCTTTCTTCTCAGTATAGGGTCCCACAACATTTTTTGAGACTCTATAATACGGAATCGTTGGCTTGCCATCATTGATGTGTCTCAGCCTCCTTCACGTGATGTTCGAAGGATCAAGATGAAAAGAAAAAGCAGCGGGCTTTCTCAATTTCAATGGGAGCGTTCTTAATGATTTTGGTAACCGGCGGTGCCGGTTATATCGGGTCACATACTTGCGTTGAGCTCCTCCATGCGGGCTGTGATGTGACGGTCTTTGACAACTTCTCTAATAGCCATCCTGAGTCGTTGGCGCGGGTGCAGCGTATCACAGGGAAATCTCTTCGTCTGATACGCGGGGACTGCCGTGATCGCGCCGCAGTGGTGGCGGCTCTACGCGAAAGCGGAGCGACCGCAGTCATCCATTTTGCCGGCCTCAAGGCGGTGGGAGAATCGGTTCAGCGACCGTTGGCCTATTATGACAACAATGTGGTCGGGTCCCTGCGCCTGTTGGAAGCCATGGGCGATTGCGGCGTGAAACAGATTGTATTCAGCTCTTCTGCCACGGTATATGGCGATCCGCAACGTCTTCCGCTCACTGAGGAACACCCCCTATCTGCGACCAATCCCTATGGTCGAACGAAATTGATGGTGGAGGAGATCTTGCGTGACGTACATCGCAGCGATCCCTCCTGGCGGATAGGCATCTTGCGGTACTTTAATCCTGTTGGGGCGCATCACAGTGGTTTGATTGGGGAAGATCCCCAGGGTATACCGAACAATTTGTTGCCCTTTGTGGCGCAGGTTGCAGTGGGACGGCAGGAACGTCTGAACGTATGGGGCGCCGATTATCCTACTCCCGATGGAACCGGAGTGCGGGATTATATTCATGTGGTTGATTTGGCACTGGGACATCTCAAAGCCCTGGAGGCGCTGGCTCGACTGGATATTCAGAAAGAGTGTTTGACGGTAAACCTTGGAACGGGAAACGGGTACAGTGTCTTAGAGATCGTGCAGGAATTTGAAACCGCGAGCGGCAAGCCGATTCCCTACAAGATTGCACCACGTCGTCCCGGAGACATTGCCTCTTGTTATGCTGATCCGAATCAAGCCTTCACGCTTTTAGGTTGGCGGGCTGAACGTGGACTCAGGGAAATGTGCGCGGATGCTTGGCGATGGCAACATGACAACCCTCAGGGATATTCAGCCTGATTTTCCCTTGCGGCTTTCTGCAGTTCTCTATTAGACCGGCCGTTACGGCCTGGTGCCCGAGGGTTCTGGTGAATGACACATTACCGGGTGAAATCGTTGGGTACGGTCGTGTGGTCGGACTCCTCACGTGGTCAAATCGTATCTCGATGGAGGTTGCAGTACCACCCTGGGTTTCCCCAACTCAATTGTTCTGTACGATCAAGCCATAGAATATTCGAATCCCTAATGAATGCCCACAGAAGATCGGGAGGAAGCCGCCCTTCTGGGAGTGTATTCAGAACGGATTCGGCAGTCTGCTTAATGAGAATTTGGGAACGTGACGTCCTTCGTTTAAATCCCAAAGAAACCGGGCCTCACGGGCCAAGGTCTTCCGGAGGACAAATCGGTGTTGGTCGGGGAATGCGGCCAACCGGTCCAATGAGCCTCTATACGAATTCTCGAGAACGAGGTTTCGCTGGGAAGGAAGCGCGGGTTAACACCATTCGCCGGTGCTGCAGGACTTCGCGCGACTCGATACCTGCGTGGGTGGTGTTGTGGCAGAGGGAGACGGTGAGTCACACCATGTGCCAATTGTACAGGCTGTGAGAGAGAGAGGCGGCTCCGAAGTGGTTGGGGTGCTCAATGTGGCCGACGTCAATGTAGGTGCTGCGGCGCCGCGGACTGAGGATAACAACGGGGGTTTCGGAGTGTGGGATATGGTCCTTACAAGGCCTTGATTGTTAGGGCTTTGTCCTATTATTGAGGGATTGGAGGTTTCCTGCTCCTTCAATAAGGGATCGGGAGGAAGAGAAGCTAGGACAGTGGAATTCTTTTTTTCTAGCTTTGCCAAAAGTTTTTGGCCGTCTGAGTGATAGGGGTTGTTGGGATGTTCATTGACCAGGGTGAGTAACCATTCCTGAGACCATTCTTCGATACCCAGACTTTGGTAGGTTTTTGCCAGATGAAACATGGCATCCCCAGCCGTCTCTAATTCAGGATAGTCCTTGATGATCTTTTCGAATCGATGGGCAGCAGCAAGATATGAACCACGCTTGAGGTAGAAATGCCCCACCATCAAGTGTCGTTGTGCTAGTTGTTCTTTACAAATCAATATGGTTTGCTTCGCTTCCGTTTCATAGCGGCTTGCCGGAAATTCTTGAAGAAGTTTATCGAAGCTCTGAATCGATTGCTCCAGGGGCTCAGGGTCACGATCGACTGTGCGGTATTGTTTGAAATGGCTGATCCCAATTTTGTATTGGGCATAAGGTGCTAATATGTGATTTCGGTGAAGGTCAAGAAAATGTTTGTATTCCACGATGGATTCCGCATAGGATTCTTTGTCAAAAAATGATTCGGCCCGTTTCATGATCACGTTCGGATCGTAACTCATTTCTACCGAATCACCGACGAAGATTTGCTCGTCGGTTGAGGACACTTCTTTTTTCGATACGGTGTCGGTAGGCTCGGGAGTTGAGGCGCATCCAACGGTTATGAGTAGAGCAGTGAGGAAGAGAAGGAAAAGAGATCGAAAATTGACAGGAAATTTCACAGGCAATTCACTCCAGGCAGTGTGCTGATCGAAAGTTGTGGTGAAAATCGGTTTAGGGGATATGAAAAAGCCTACTAATCTACACGGATTCTATACAATATTCGGACCAATGAAAGAAAGTCTTTAATATTGCGACTATGTTAATTTTTTCCTTACGGATCGTCTCCTTTTTACCACATTTATTTGGTAGACATGAAATTTTTGCGACAGTTGGGATGTTGTGAATTCTAGCGAATAGGCTTCGAGTACATGAATGGCAACTTTTCTCGAATCGTCGGAACCGGCTCTTTTCTCCCTGGTCGTCTGGTCGATAACCAGGAGGTGGCCGATCTTTTAGGAATTGAGGCTTCGTATATTTTCCGAGTTTCTGGTATCCGGACCAGGTACTGGGCGAATTCACAGGAGGAATGCTCATTTTTGGCGGAACAGGCTACACGAAGGGCCTTGAACCAGGCTGGCATGGTCCCCGAAGACCTTGATGCTATTCTTGTCTCTTCCACCTCGCCGGAAATGATTTTTCCCTCTACAGCCTGCCTGCTTCAAGATCGGTTAGGTGTCAAGGGCATCCCGGCATTTGATCTCTCAGCCTCTTGCTCGGGGTTCCTCTATGGCCTCTCAATGGCAGATTGTTTCATTCGGTCCGGGCAGTTTCGGAGATGTCTCATTGTGGCGTCGGAAATCAAATCTCGGTCCTTGGATGTCAATGATCTGAGTACAACCATTTTATTTGGTGATGGTGCCGGTGCAGCTATTGTCGAGAGATCGACTCATTCTGACATGGGTGTCGCCAGTATTCGACTGCACGCCGACGGGGCCTATCATGATCTAGTCCAAATTGTCGGAGGTGGTTCCCGTCAACCGTTGTCTCAAGCCGTCATTGATTCCAGTGCACATACGTTGCGAATACGAGGTTCGCGTGTGTTTCGCATCGCAATCAGGCGCTTAAGCCAGGCGGTCAGCGACCACTTGGAACAGGAGAAATGGGATGCATCGCAACTCGATCAGGTTATTTTCCATCAAGCGAATGGACGTATGCTTGCCCAGTTTTGTGAAAATATTGGGGTTCCCGCTCATCGATGCCTTACGATGATCGGGCAAGTTGGAAATACCTCTTCGGCTTCATTGCCCATGGCTTTAGATCATGCGAACCGAAATCAGAGACTGAAGACGGGCGATCGGGTCCTGTTGGGGACCTTTGGGGGAGGGCTTACCTGGGGCACAGCGTTGGTTCGTTGGGGGTAAAATCGCCCTCTACGTGTTGTGGCCATGTTATCGGAATAACCGGGTTGGGCATTGTGTTGACGATCTCTTGTAATTTGGCCTATCGTGCGCAACAGGCATGAGTGGAATAGATCATTAAGATAGATCAATAATGAGAAGGAGGGTGCGTTGAAAATCTTCCTGGCCAATCCGAGAGGGTTCTGTGCGGGAGTGGATCGAGCGATTGAAATCGTCGATTTGTCCTTAAAAACCTACGGGGCACCAATTTATGTTAGGCATGAAATTGTTCATAGTCGTCATGTGGTCGAATCCCTTCGGGGAAAAGGCGCTATTTTTGTGGAAGAACTGAATGAGGTTCCTGATGGCGCCATCGTCATTTTCAGTGCACATGGTGTGGCAAAAGAGGTGTGGGAAGAATCTACGCGACGAAATTTGAAAGTGATTGATGCTACCTGTCCCCTGGTCATCAAGGTCCATAACGAAGTGAATCGGGATTATTCCAACGAATATGAGCTGATTCTGATTGGGCATGCGGGGCATCCTGAAGTGGTGGGAACTCTGGGGCAGGTGCCTGATAAATTCCATTTAGTTTCCTCTGTTGAGGACGTGGATGCATTAGAAGTAGAAAATCCTCTTCACCTGTCGTATGTTACCCAAACCACGTTGAGTGTGGATGAGTGCCGGGATATTGTTGCCGCCTTACATCGGCGGTTTCCAGGTATTAAGGGGCCACATCAGGAAGATATTTGTTATGCCACGCAAAATCGGCAAAATGCTGTTAAAGAGCTGTCCCGTTTTGTTGATGTCATTCTGGTAATCGGGTCTCCCAATAGCTCCAATTCCAACCGATTGAGAGAATTGGGTGAGCGTTGTGGTATCCCTTCCTACCTCATTGATTCTTATAAGGATATTCAGGCTGAATGGCTGGAAAGTGTGAACGCCATCGGCATTGCGGCAGGGGCCTCGGCTCCAGAAGTCCTAGTGGCTCAGGTCATTAAGTTTTTGAAAGAGCATGGAGCGACATCGGTTGAGGAGTTGACCGTTGTGGAGGAAAATGTTGAATTTCTTCTTCCCAAAGAATTACTGATGGCCAAAGGTCCGCGATAAGTTCCCATAGGTTTTCGCTTTCTGAGAGGAGCGCGCACGTATCTTTCTTTTCCGAATTTGTCCTTCCTCATTTTCTTTCCCACTTATACTGAAGCAGCTAGACCTGTTGGTTTGGGGAGGTCATCCGGGGTGGAGGATGGTCTGTGAAAGACTCCCCGGTTTTGTCCTGTTGACAGGAGCCTTCGTTTTGGCAATATGTCAAGATATTGAATAAGTTGATAGTCAGACCCACAGTATTTTGTGGAAAATTTTGATTTTTCTTTCTTCTTATGGTACTGATTTGAGCCAAATTACTGCCCTGTCATCCACTCCATTCTAGGAGGGAATATGTATCTTCGTACTCTAGTCGTCAGTGGGTTTAAATCCTTTGCTGAAGCAAAAATAGATTTTCCGAATGGGATTACTGCGGTTGTCGGTCCTAACGGGACAGGGAAAAGTAATATCGTGGATGCTATTTTGTGGGCAATGGGTGAGCAGAGCGTGAAGAGTTTACGAAGTGAGCGCATGGAAGACGTTATTTTTAATGGGACCGAGCAACGCAAACCCATGGGAATGGTCGAGGCTTCGCTCATTTTTTCCGAGGTGACACCTCGTGAGTTGGAGCCTGTCTCTGCCATCCTGGAAGGGCTTGATCAGCCGACGGATGTGATGATCACCCGTCGGCTCTATCGCGAGGGGGACAGTGAATATTATTTCAATAAGATTCCCTGCCGCCTCAAGGATATTCGGGGATTTCTCTGGAATGCCCGAGCGGGAGCCAGAGGGCAGTCTGTTATTGAACAGGGCAATATCGAACAGTTACTTAGTGCTTCTCCTCAGGAGCGGCGTGAGTTTATTGAGGGCACGGCAGGTATTATTCGATATAAAAAGCAAAAGGCTGAGGCGTTACGAAAGTTACAAAGTACGGAAAATAATCTTTTGCGGGTTCGGGATATTCTTGGAGAAGTCCGGGGCCAGCTTCGGACGCTCAATCGTCAGGCGAAACAGGCAGAGGAGTATCAGGCCTTGCTTCGTGAAGCTCGCGAGCTTGAAGTGCAGTTATTGACCCATGACTTTCGCCGATTTTTTCACGACCAATGTCAGTTTGAAAACGAGTTGCACGAATCTGAAAGTCAAGAGCTTTCCTGTCTGGCTGAAGAGGCTCGGCTTGTGGCCGAACACCAAACAGTGCAGTTAGAGCTGACGTCTGCGAGCGAAACTCTCAAGGAAGCGCAGGACCGGTTTCGAGAGATTGAGCAACAACTGTCCCAAGCGTTCACCGCGATTCAGATTGAACGCAACCGGCTTGATCAATATGAACAGCAACATGAACAGGTCATGGAGGAGCGGGCACGGTTGAATGGGGAGGGGCAGGAAGCCACGGGTTCGTTGGAAGCCTTGAGAGAGCGTCTGGCTCAAATTCGGTGTGAGATGGAAATTCTTGCTGTTACGGTGGAAGAGGGAGAGGGGAGCATCGCCGATCTTGCCGTTCGCCGTCGAGAAACGGCGGAGAAGGTCGACAAGGGGCGTGAAACCATTCTGGCCTTAGCTGTTGAAAAAACGAATCAGGAAAACCGCTTGCGAAGTATTGCTGAAGGACAGAGTTCGATGGCCAGACGTATCGAACGTTTAGCAGTGGAATATACTCAATCGCAGAATGATCAAGCCACCCTTCAGGCTGAAAGCGAAGCCCTTCGGCAGGAATGCTCATTGCTCGAAAGTCAGCTTGAGGGTCTTCGAAACCATCAGGATCGATTAGAGGTCAACCTGCAAAGTCGGCGCGAAACTAGAGAAGAGCTTGATGGAAAGATTCTCGAACTCCAAACCCAAGCAGCTGGTGCTGATTCCGAATTGCGTGCCATTCAAAGTGTTTTTCGGGAGGAAATTGGGTATGGCCATCATGGTGAGGGTGATGAAGCCTCTATCCGCGTCGCTTGCTCGTTCATTCAGGAGGCGTTGGCCGAACGGATGGAAGTGCCAGAGGATGTTGAAAAAGCCATAGAAGCGGTTCTCGGTGAGCGGCTGCAGGCGTGGATTGTCCAATCGTCCGAAGAGGCGGAAATGGCTATTGCGCAATTCAAACGACATGAATGGGGGAAAGGCAGTTTTATTCCCTTGAAAATTCCGCGACATGCTCCAAAGGGGCCAGCCGAATGGTGGAGTGTCGTTCAGCACGACACGGAAGTGCGGGGCTTGGCTATGGAATTTGTTCAGGTTCCGGACGAGTTGAAGCCAGTGATTGATGCCTTGCTGGGGAATGCGGTCATTGTCAAGTCATTGGATGGAGCGTTAAATCTCATGACAGAATATTCCTGGTTTCAGGGTAACGGTCCGCTTTTAGTGGCTTTGGACGGAGAAATTGTGTCTCCCTCTGGGATCATCAGTGGCGGGTCTAGTGGAGAAGCTGGTGGATTATTACGTCGTCGGCGAGAAATTATCACATTAGAAGAAAAGCTGAGTACTCTTACCCTGAGGTTGGAGGAATCCAAGGAGAATCGGAAGTTGCTTCTACAGGAAATTGAGGACGTGTCGCGACAACTTGAAGAAGCCACTTTGTCCATTCGCGAGGTGGAGTTTCACATGTTGACCATTCAAAAAGAGGTGTCTTCAAAAGAGAAGGCTCTTCCCGATCTCATTCGTCGATTGGATGCACTTCAGCAGGATCGATTAGCGGAAGAGGAGGAATGGGGGCTGCTACAAATTGAAGAAGTAGAGGTCCAGACTAGGCTTGAGCATCTCAATCAGACACGAGCCCATGAAGATGAGGATCTTCGTCAACTGTTGGATGCTCTCAATACCTTAGACCAAGAGCAACAGGACGTGTTGCAAAGTCTCAATGACACGCGAATGAATTTTCAGGCTTTGAACTCTCAATGGGATTATGAACAGGCTAATGTTGAACGAATTGAACGGGAAGAAGAACATCGGAATACCCGTATCCGACAAATTGATGGACAATTGGAACAACTCTTTCTGCAAAGTCGAAAGAGTCAGGAAGAACGACTCAGGAATGAGGGTTTGGTTGAAGAATTCGATATCCAAAAGGAGGCCATTGCCGCAACATTATTGGAGTTTGAGAACCGGCATGCAGAATGTCTGGAGGGAGTCAAGCGCCTGGATGGTCTGATTGGTAAGACTCGTGAAACATTGAGCCATATTTTCAAGGCCCGCGTGCCAATTGAGGGACGGTTAGCAGAGGTTCGGGCGAAGTTTCATGCTGTAGAAGAAACGCTGACCATGACATACGAGATTGCGACGGATGACCTCAAATATGCTCAGGTGGAGGATCAGACCCCTGAAGGGCTGGAAGGGAGCGAACAGGTTTCTAGGGATGAGAAAACCAGCCAGTGGAGAGAGCAATTGCAGGGAATTAGAAAAAAATTGGAGCGTATCGGCCCGATTAACTTGGCGGCTATCGAAGAGCATGCTCAATTAGAAGAACGCTATCAATTTTTATTGGCGCAGGAGAAGGATCTGGCTGGTTCCATCCAATCCCTTCAGGAAATTATCCAGCGTTTGAATCAAACGACTAATAAGCTTTTTGCTGAGACCTTTAAAGATCTTCAAGTGAAATTTAGCGAAGTCTTTTCAGCCTTGTTCGCTGGAGGCCGCGCTGAATTGATTTTGGTGGAAGATACTCAGGAAGGACAGGAATCAGAAGGGCCAAATCTTGAACCGGGTGTGGAAATTGTCGCCCAACCTCCAGGCAAGCGATTGAAAAACCTCAATATGCTTTCTGGGGGGGAAAAGACCATGACGGTCATGGCTCTTCTCTTTGCGAGCTTTCTCATTCGGCCTTCTCCGTTTTGTGTATTGGATGAGGTGGATGCACCATTGGATGAGACGAATGTGGTCCGTTTTGGTCAATTTTTGCGTCAAATGGCAGATCGGTCTCAATTTATTGTGATCACACACAACAAGCGAACCATGGAGACTGCCAACTCTCTATTTGGTGTGACCATGGAGGATCCTGGAGTTTCGAAGTTGATAGCTGTTCGGCTTCATGAGTTAGAAGAGGTTGGCTGAGGATACGCGTCTTAAATATGTGGCGACAATTTTTGTAAAATTCTCAAAAAAAAAGCCCCTTCCGTGAATATCGGAAGGGGCTTTTTGGTAGAAACAGCTTATCTGTTTGCTTAATTCCGAACTCCGCTCCACACTTTCGCTGGGTCAATTTCTTTGTCCGGGTTCAGCTGTTTGGCCTTGTCCAGTAGAGCATCAGTTGTCTCAGGGATTTCTGGATCAGGGATGCAGCAATCGTCGACGGGACAGACCGCCGCACATTGAGGCTCATCAAAATGACCGACGCACTCTGTGCAACGCTCATAGGTAATCACGTACACCGTGTCCCCATCACCTTGACCTTCACCGACCTTATTGCCCTTTTCTTCCGCAGCGCTGCGTGTCTCAAAAATCGCCTCGTTGGGACATTCCGGGAGACAGGCACCACAATTAATGCACTCTTCTGTGATTAGCAACGACATAATTCCTCCTTAGGGGACAGATAAACCGTCATGTCAATGTAGGACGCCAACGCCTACGATTCTTATTGCCATTTCCCTTGGCATGAGGGCTCGCACGGTATCAACTCTTCGGCGATTTTAACGGTGTAAATTTCTTTGCGTCAACCGGACAGAAGACCTATCAGGTAAGCCATTAGGACCCGTGGTTAAATTAGGGGGCATTCAAAAACTTTTCTACAAAATTGTTGGAGCTAAAAACCATACAAATCCATGGGTACATTATACAGATATTTTGGAAGACTGAAATTTGGTCTGATCTTGACGAATCTAGGGACGATTGTTATAGCAGCGATGCCTCATGATTTCTGACGAGAGGTCACATCGCATTTGTAAGAGTCGATGTGAGTAAAGTGGAACAAAAGATTTTGTTTGTGTGGATGAACCCTTTGGTAGGCTTACCTCAGAATGCGTTCGAGATAGGGTTTGTCTTGTCTGACAGTCCAATTGGGGTTAGACACCTTCCGTATTTTTCTTACTTGCCTCCTCATGAAAACCGCTAGCTCGGGACCTTCAGTGTTTTCCGCCTATGCTGCTCTCACGACTGCTGCGGTGGTCTGGGGAGGGTCTGTGGTTGCACAAAAAGTCGCTTTAGGTCCATTCTCGCCTGTAGAGGCGTCTGTTTTTAGGGGATTAGGAGCCTTACTGATCCTTATTCCTCTTTGGCAGTGGAAGGAGGGGGGCTCATCTTTTTCCCGAAGAGATTGGCGAAACTTTTTTTTCCTAGGAATCGGGGTCCTTGGCAACCACTTATTCGTTCTTTTTGGTCTGCAATTTATCGGGGCGGGGGCAGCTGGCATCATTATTGGTTCGAGCCCGGCGATTACCGCATTTTTGTCATCGTTAATACTTAGGGATATTCCCCTTCGGGTGATTTGGCTTGGTTGTCTTGTTTCGTTTTTAGGGGTATTGAGTATTTCCGGGCGCGACGCAGTGGATGGATTGGGTTCCAATCCTTTACTCGGAGGAAGTCTGGTTGTGTGCGCGTTAGTCAGTTGGGCCTTATATACGATTGGCTGTCGAAAAACCATGGAACGGTTTTCTCCGCTGACGGTGACGTGGACGACTCTTATGATCTCTTTGATCTTTGAAATCCCTTTACTGACCATGAATCACAAAGTTTTTGCTGCAGGAGTGGAGTCGGTTCCGGTGTCTGGTTGGCTAGCGCTTTTATACGTCATGGTGTTTGCCACAGCGTTGGGTCAACAGGCCTGGTTGTATGGCGTTAAAGGAATCGGTCCTTCCAGAGCGGGAATTTTTGGTAATCTTATCCCGGTTTCCGCATTGTGCTTTTCCGTGATGATTTTGGGAGAACCGGTTGGCATGAGAGAAATAAGTGGGATAGGATTGATTCTGATTGGGGTCTGGTTGGTTGATCGACGATCCTGTGCCGTGTTAGTGAAAGTCACATGATCAGGAAATAGGCGAAAATGAAGAAAGAGAGCGCACAATGCTGAAGGAACGGATTGAGGAAGTTACGCAGATGAATGAGTTGTTTTACCGTGGGTTTGAACAGTTGGATGTTGCGCTGATGGATTCTATTTGGGCTCATCAAGAATATGTGACCTGTATTCATCCAGGGTGGAGTATTCGGGTCGGGTGGCCGGCGGTTAGGGATTCCTGGGTGGTCATTTTCAATAATACGTTTTCAATGAAATTTGAATTGACGGAAGTACAGGTTCAAGTGGCCGCCGATGTTGCCTGGGTTATTTGTACTGAAAACATCACCAGCCGGGTCGGAGAGAACGAACAGAATAGCCAGGTGGTATCGACCAATTTATTCGAACGGATCGGAGAGGAATGGAAGATCATCCATCACCACGGATCTCCGCTCATGGAATAGGGTTTGATTGTCCTTTGGGTCCTGGCCACTTGTGGGTATTCCTCCTGTTGCGATTAGGAGAAGAGGTCTCCCTCGTTTTGGATCCAAAAGGGAGTGTGTAAGGCCAGGGTTATGGTTTAACACGTCTGATACGCCTGAGAGAGTTGATCAGGAGGCAGAGGTACTGAACGTCGTTTTGGCCCATTCTTCAACTATCACGTCTCGTTCTTCCATGTTCATGGCGCAATATTTTTTAAACATACCCAGTCCGCCTTTTTTTCTGCGCCATGTGACAAATTGTAAAAAGTGTTCCTTGCATAACGATTGGGTTCCGGCAGGGGCGTAGAGAGGTTCGGTGCATCCTCCGATCAGACATGGATCATCAGTCATAAGCTGGCTCTCCTAATAGGTTCCTCTGACAACATTTTCCCGTAGAAGTATGCCCAACTGGGAGCAGAGAAGGCAATCAATTCACGCCATGATAAAAATAATTATATGTGAAAGCCATTTGGTGGAGGGTTCTGTTCCCTTGCTTTCTCTGTCAAATGGCGGGTATCGTAGGCACCCAGTTTAGGCAAATCAGTTCGACATAATATCGACGGTATCGTGGAAGAAAGGAGCGTGTTCTGTGTTGACTGCTACAGATGTGTTTGAACAAACGAGAGAAATGGCTTTGCGGGCCACGAGCCAGGAAGAACGGGCTCTTCAAATCGATTATCCGGCTTTGAGCAAAAAGATTGAACAGGCGTTGACAGGTCGGAAGGTTACCCTTCTGTATATAAATGAATTTTTGCCGGAAGGCTATGAAGATCAAGGACGTTTTAACCTCATGGTCATGACGTCTGGCAATGTCCTTTTCGATATGGTTATCGGGGATTCGTATTTTCGATACGACGTGTTTTCTTGCTGTGATTTGGATAAAATTCAATTGATTGATGGGACCTGGGATAATAAGGAAAAACGTACGGAAGAATCATTTCTTAGCCTCCGGTTGATGCATGGCGATGAGGCGCATATCCTTCTCGCGCTCAACGACGAACAACGGCCAGCGGTCTTGTCGTTCGCTGAAAAAATCTCTCATGGCCGACACCCAGAAAAAGCCTGATCGTTTTCAGATGTGGAGGAAGTGTCCTGAAATTTTTCAGGCGATTAAGAGGTCGTAAACGGCAAGGCCCTGACAGTGGTCGGGAAGCGGTGATCTCGGATTTCGATTTCCAATTTGGTCTGTGGTTGAGTGAAATCTCTTAAGGGAAATCCAAGGGCGATCGATTTCTTAACAAGAGGGGAGTGGGTTGAACTGGACACCCATCCCACTTCCCGCGTTCCGCTGAAAAGTTTTGCTCCAGGTTCAGGGAGTTGTAGCGGTTCTGCTTCAAAAACTAACCCGACTAATCGCCGTTTCACTGATCCATAGGTATCCATTCTGGCAACGACTTCCTGCCCGGGATAACAGCCCTTCGATAAACTAAAGGCAATTCCCTCAAGGTTTGCTTCTGGCGGAACGATTTTTTCATTTAAGTCCGGACCAAGGCGAGCCAATCCTCCTTCAATCCTGGAGGTCTCGAGTGCCTCCCTTCCAACTGGCTGAAGGCCGGCCTCGCTCCCTATCTTTAAGAGATGAGACCAGAGCGCAGGAAGACCTTCAATCGGGACAAATAATTCGAAGTCCTGCCCGCCCGTTTCTTCCGTTCGAGCAATAATGCCTTGGCTGTCACCAAATGTGAACGTGATCGTATCTAAGTTCTGGAAAGAACCTACTTCTATACCGAGGGCTTGTTTGAGAATATCTGCACCATTTGGCCCTGTAACCAGGAGAAGCCCCAAACTCTCCAAGCTATTGTGGAGTTTGACTTTTGTCCCATAGAGCAGAAATTTTCGAAGTGCTTGATAGGTCAGGTCCCCCACCTCTCCAACATCCTCAATGATTAGGGATTCGGGTTGCAGGAACACCCGAAAATAGGAGAGCATTTTTCCTTTATGGTTCATAAAGGCCGAGTATCGACCCTGTCCGGATTTGAGAGGAAGGATATCATTGCTGATGAGGCTTTGGAGCCAGGTGATTCGGTCGTCTCCCGTGACCATGATTTTTCCCCGTAAGGATAGGTCGGCCAGCCCTGCTCGCAAATGAATGGACTCATATTCTATGAGAGCATTACCGTAATGTAATGGGATCTCCCACTCGCCCAAAGGTTGAAACGTGGCTCCGAGGGCTTCATGCTGCTTATGAAGAGGAAGCGTTTTCATGATGTAGCAGCCACGGTTATTTCCTCAAACAGCGCGAGTGTCCGTGCAGAAAACTCATTACGCGAGACAATTTTTTGAATTCCCAGATCTTTAGCCAGTTTCCATGTTTGAACCTCTTCATGGTTGGCAAAGGCCAGGATGGGTAATGAATGTGTTTGAGGAAGGGTTCGTAGAGATTTCACAATTTCGGAGGCATTGAGCCGGTCATCATTCATGTTGATTATGATGCCCATTGGTTGACTGGCAAGAGCTTTTGTTTGCCAGTCATCTCCAGTGCGGAGGCGTTCCAGTTGGTAGCCTTGTGGTAAAAAGGCATCGCGTATTTTGGTGTAGAAGAAGATATCACTAACTGCCACAAGAATCGTTTTGGTGTCTGGCATGTGGTAAGGCCTTTACATTGTGCTAGTTCATGAGAGTCAAAATGCGCATGAGCGCTTGTTTTGCTGTCTTGTATTCGGGGTTAAGAGCCAGAGACTTTTTGTAGGAATCGACGGCTTGGTCCCATTCCCCTTGTCGTTCGTACACCCTGCCGAGATTCATATGAGGGAAGGAGGGGTTTTCATATCGTTTGGCTTTCATCGCTTTTTCAAGCCAGGGAATGGCCTCTTCCAGCTGGTTGAGCTCAATTAGGTAGGCCCCGATATCGTTATAGGGATTTCCGAATTCAGGGTCCTGGCGAATAGCCAGATGGCATTCCTCAATGGCTTCCTGCAATTGTCCCATGAAACTATAGGCCCACCCTAGGAATGTGTGTGCTTCGGCGGTCGGAAAAAGGTTGATGGATTGTTTGTAGAGATCCACCGCTTCTTCCAATTGTCCCTTCATTTGAAGCTCATAGGCCTGCTGGAAGAGGTTCCAAGCTGCCACCTTATCCTCTTCGTTGCCCTCACCCTGGTCCAGAAAATCTTGAATATCCATAGGAAATTGTATTGCGCACAGTCCTTTTGTGTTTTTCAGGAAAAGAGGTGGTTACTCGCCTTTGAGCTTGCGTTGAACTAATTCAGCGGCACGTCGGCCGGAAAGCAACATCGAACCAAATGCCGGTCCCATGCGTGGGCTGCCATCAACTGCAGCAACGGCTAAGCCGGTAACAAAACAATTTGGATAGATTTCACGGGTATTTTCTACCACCAATGCTTCAGAACGCGCTACCCACATGGCCCCGTTTCCAGGAACCTTCTGATATAAACTACGTTGGTGGAGGAGATCAACCACGACGGCGTCATGACCGGTAGCGTCAACCACAATTTGACTTTCAAGGGCAATGGGATCTACGTGAATGGTATCGTGTCCGGCCATTTCCACAGTGGAATTATTGACAACGACACCTTCGATTCGATGATCTTGCCGAAGTATGAGATCGACGACCTTGGTGAGATTCATAATCTTCACGCCGGCCTCGTAGGCTGAGGAAATCAGCCGGCTGGTCACATGGGGCGGATCAACCATGGTCATCCCAGGGCAGTCTCTAATCAGTTTAAAGGGAATGCCCAATTCTTCAAGAATCCGATCCGCCGGTTCGCAGATCGTGGCTTTATTCATGAGAAATCCACCAGACCAAAAGCCGCCACCAAGAGCCAGTGACTGTTCGATGAGCAGAGTCCGGAAGCCGATCGCAGCGAGATCGCGGGCACAGAGGAGGCCGGAGGGCCCCCCTCCGACAATTATGATATCGCTTTCAATCAGTGAATCGAATTCTTTGTAATATTCCCGGGCAATATGCCGGGTAATGTCCCGTTCTCGTAAAGGAGCGATGTTCATAGGATTCATGGGGAAGCTCCAGGTATTGTTTGGTTTTTATCCAACATAAAGGTCAATCGCGATTTGGTCCTGGTCTCTGTACAAATCCTTGCTGGTTATGTCATTGACCTTACCGCTTTACAGATATAAGTCTCCACCGGTTTTCCGGAACTCTTCCGATTTTTCCTGCATGCCCTGTTTCAGGGCGGCATCATTTGCCAATTGTTTTTCAGCGGCATACTCTCGCACGTCTTGGGTAATTTTCATAGAGCAAAAATGGGGGCCACACATAGAGCAAAAATGGGCCAGTTTAGCCCCCTGAGCGGGGAGTGTGGCATCATGAAAATCCTTCGCGGTTTCCGGATCAAGGGATAAATTGAATTGATCCTGCCATCGAAATTCAAACCGTGCCTGGGATAGGGCATTGTCCCGGTGTTGAGCTCCCGGATGGCCTTTGGCCAAATCTGCGGCATGGGCCGCTATTTTGTACGCCATGACTCCGGCTTTCACATCTTCTTTGTCAGGAAGCCCTAGATGTTCTTTGGGCGTGACGTAACACAGCATCGCGCACCCATACCAGCCGATCATCGCGGCGCCGATCGCGGAGGTGATGTGGTCGTAGCCTGGGGCAATATCGGTGGTAAGAGGGCCCAGTGTATAGAACGGGGCTTCGTCACAGGCAGCCAGTTGTTTATCCATGTTTTCTTTGATGAGTTGCATGGGGACGTGCCCCGGTCCTTCAATCATGACTTGGACATCATGCTTCCAGGCAATTTTGGTGAGTTCTCCCAATGTTTCCAGTTCGGCAAATTGAGCCGCATCGTTGGCGTCCGCCAGGGAACCTGGGCGCAATCCGTCTCCTAAGCTAAATGAGACATCATAACTTTTCATGATTTCGCAAATTTCTTCAAAATGCGTATAGGTGAAATTTTCCTGATGGTGTGCGAGGCACCATTTGGCATGGATGGATCCCCCGCGTGAGACGATGCCGGTCATGCGAGAGGCCGTGAGTGGGACATAGGATAGGCGAACACCGGCATGAATGGTGAAGTAATCCACGCCTTGCTCGGCCTGTTCCACCAGAGTATCTCGAAAGATTTCCCAGGTAAGTTCTTCGGGTTTCCCACCTACCTTTTCTAAGGCTTGATAGATGGGTACGGTTCCTATGGGTACGGGAGAGTTTCGAATGATCCATTCACGGGTTTCGTGGATGTTTTTCCCGGTGGAGAGGTCCATGACGGTGTCTCCTCCCCATCGTATGGACCAAATCAATTTTTCAACTTCTTCTTCAATAGAGGACGTAACCGCAGAATTGCCAATATTGGCGTTGATTTTTACTAAAAAATTGCGCCCGATAATCATAGGCTCAATTTCCGGATGGTTGATATTGGCAGGAATAATGGCCCGTCCTCGAGCCACTTCATCACGAACAAACTCCGGTGTGATGTAAGAAGGAGTGGACGCACCCCAATTCTGTCCAGGATGTTGAGCGACCCCGAAGGCCTGTCCTGTCCCGTGTTGGGCGGATGTGTGCTCCTCACGGGCCTGGTTCTCCCGGATAGCAATAAATTCCATTTCCGGCGTGACGATTCCCTTCCTGGCATAATGCAATTGCGTGACATTCCGACCTGATTTTGCCCGAAGGGGTGGGCGTTGCAAATGGAATCGGATGGCCTGTAAGGCGGGATCGTTGGCTCGAGTTCGTCCATACTGTGAACTGACTTCATTTAAAGGTTCTACATCCTGCCGTTCCGCAATCCAATCCTTTCTGAGGGGATGGAGCCCTTTGCGTACATCAATGTGGAGAGCGGGATCCGTATAGGGACCTGAGGTATCATAGACGATGACAGGCGGGTTCCGAATTTCGGTGTCATCGTGCATGATCCGACTGCTTGTTTGATGAATTTCTCGCATAGGGACCCGTACATCGGGCCTCGATCCGGTTCGATATATTTTTTGTGAGCCCGGAAAGGGTTGAATCGATAAGGAAGAAGGGGGAATACGGGGCTCCTCCGAAATGACGTGCAATGACGTTGTTGAAGGGCTAGATGTCGTGGCTTGAGCTGGTGTCATGCAAACCCTCTCTTTCTGGGGTTAGGGAAGTGGTCCAGAGAGCTGACTCCAAAATACAAAAAGCCGCCCCTTTTTTAGCTAAAGAGTGCGGCTGCTTGTGCTGGCTTTTGTGGCTCCTGCTTCCCTACGCTGGTATTATCCAGGTCAGGTTGTGAGGGTCGTCCCCCTTATTGGGACTCTCAGCTTGTCGCACCCCTAGCAAAAACCATCGTAACGCTGGATCTTTTCCCTTGTCAAACCCTCATGTGATGCGGGATGGTGGAATGGTGGATAGGATAGGCCTCAAAAAATGTTTATGGGGGTAAAGCGGCATTATTTTCATTTCCACATGTGTCACTGAGAGGGTGGATGTTGGTTTGTAAAATTTAATAGTTCACCTCACAGAGAATGCCAAGGTAATTTTGCTCTCAGGCATTCAGGCTTTTTCATAAGGGAATGATTTGCTACAATAAAAGACTGGGTTCTCATGTAGATTAGACAAAATTGAGAAGATCCTGAGAAGACGAAGGAATGTTTTCAAAGGATTTTCGCATTAACATAAGGAATTTGGCGTGACCTTATCGACCATCATAGAGCTGCCTATTACGGATTACCAATCTCTCCAAGAGACGGAATTGTTCGAACGAATTGTGGAGGCCAAACGGAGACTTGGCACAGACGTTCTCCTGCTCGGGCACAATTACCAGCGGGACGATGTGATTGTGCATGCCGATTTCCGAGGCGATTCTCTTCTTCTTGCCAAGTACGCGGCCGAGCATCCTGAGCATCCTTATGTGGTGTTTTGTGGGGTGCATTTTATGGCTGAAACAGCCGACATTCTGAGCCGTTCCAATCAAACTGTTATTTTGCCTGACATGGCTGCAGGCTGCTCTATGGCGGATATGGCATCTATGGAACAGGTGGATGATTGCTGGGATCGGCTTGGACGGGTGTTGCCAGTGGAAGACACCGTGACGCCCATCGTCTACGTCAACTCCGCTGCCGCCCTTAAAGCCTTTTGCGGCGAACATGGGGGGTTGACCTGTACCTCCTCTAATGCGAAAGCCATCATGAACTGGGCCTGGAAGAGGCGAGAGAAAATCCTGTTCTTTCCGGATGAGCATTTGGGACGGAACACTGCAAACGCGATGGGGTTTCCTCCTGAAGACATGATCGTCTGGGATCCCTTTCAACCCAACGGGGGACATACTCGGGAAACAATACAGAAGGCTCGTCTGATTCTCTGGAAAGGGCATTGTAGTGTGCACCAAATGTTCCAACCGGCACACGTGGCCTATTTCCGAAAGCAGTATCCGGATGTTCAGATTATTGTGCATCCTGAGTGTCATGAGGATGTGGTCAATCAGGCAGACTTGGTGGGATCGACGGAATTTATCATTCGGACGGTGACTCAGGCCGATCCAGGAACGATTTGGGCGGTTGGAACCGAGCTGAATTTGGTGAATCGGTTGAAACATGATCAAACCGATAAGCAAATCTATTTCCTTTCCCCAATGGTGTGTCGGTGTTCGACCATGTACAGAATTGATGGACCTCATTTATGTTGGGCCATGGAAAATCTTGTTCAGGGCCATGTGGTTAATCACATCCAAGTCCCCGACGAGGAGAAAGTCTTTGCCAAGCTGGCTTTGGACCGCATGATGGATCTGAGCTGATTGCCTTCCTTTTGTGGTTTTTCCTTCCCTTACTTATTTGTGACGCTTTCATATCAATAACGGGGTTCTCTCCTTTTGATGTATTGTTGCGATATGACTGAAGGGCGTTGTTTGACGGGTTTAAGGGGCATGGCTAGAATGGCCTTGAGTTTGTCCCAATATTCTTGAGAATTTCCCCATGGACTACAAAGCGACATTGAACCTTCCTCGGACTGAGTTTCCGATGAAGGCGAACCTGCCACAAAAGGAACCGGAGCGATTAGCATGGTGGGAGCAGGAGCGGGTGTACGACCGTATTCTGAAGGCCAGAAATGGCTGCCCCCGTTATATTCTTCATGATGGCCCTCCCTACGCGAATGGGCATATTCATATCGGGCATGGCCTGAATAAAATCCTCAAAGACATCATTATTAAATCGAAAACCATGGCGGGTTTTCAGGCTCCCTATATCCCTGGGTGGGATTGTCACGGGTTGCCGATTGAGCATCAGGTGACCAAGCAACTTGGTCCCAAGAAAAAAGATCTGAGTGCCGTGGAACTTCGGAAACTCTGCCGAGAATATGCGGAAAAATTTGTTGAGATCCAACGAGACGAATTTCGCCGGTTAGGGGTATTCGGGGATTGGGACCATCCGTATCTGACCATGGATTATGCCTATGAGGCCGCGATTGTCCGAGAGTTCGGAAAGTTTGTGGAAAAGGGGCGAGTCTATAAAGGGTTGAAGCCCGTTTTGTGGTGTCCCGTGGATCAAACCGCGCTGGCTGAGGCCGAGGTGGAATACGAGGATCATCTCTCACCGTCGGTGTATGTGAAATTTCCGTTTACCGTATCGCCAACTGAAATGGGTTCCGACCAACGATTGGGTCTGTCAACGGTCCAAACGTTGAAAGGCGTTTCGGCTGTTATTTGGACGACGACTCCTTGGACCCTTCCCGCGAATCAAGCCATTTGCCTGCATCCGGATTTTGACTATGCCGTTCTTCAAGCCGGTGAAGAGGCATTTATCGTGGCTCTTGGATTGGAAGAGGCATTTGCCAAGGCCTGTAACATTGAGAAGTTTGAGGTATTAGGCAAAAAGAAAGGAAAAGATTTTGAGGGGTGGACGTGTCATCC
>JAGQKG010000469.1 GCA_020430245.1 Nitrospira sp. | reverse complement strand
GTCTTTCCCTGATTTGGCGGACACATTCGAAAAGGTTTACTGTCTAACGTGAGGGACAGCAATTCCACAAAGTGTATCCCCAACCTATCGCGCACTCGAAAACTGATTTAAGACATATGAGCGAAGCGGGACTTTGTCATGGCTCCCCGATTAGGGGCTACAAAAGGTTGGGAGGTGAGAGGATTCTAAAAAGAAAAAATTTGATTTTTTTAGAGTGGATTTTGGATTCTTCTGTCTACACCAAATTATTTGGCGTTTTCAAGCTAAATGTAAGTTTTTGATTTAATTGGTGGGCCGTGTAGGAGTCGAACCTACGACCCGCTGATTAAGAGTCGAAATTTTACAAAAATGCTAAGGGCTTGATTGCAGTCTGGTTTCCCTTTTTATTAGGAATTCCAACTATTTGTTTGGAATATCTTAATTCCATAAATTCTATTGATTCTGTCCTTTGAGGAATTTTTTATCACAGTTTTATCACACGTGGAAAATCTAGCTGACTTTCCACGTGTGATAAATTAGGTTTATTGTCCCCCAACATTCATCGTGAAGGCCTGATTTTGTTGGAACCAGCCAGTGCTGTTGCGGGTCCAATACCATACATAGATGGTTCCGG
>JAGQKG010000468.1 GCA_020430245.1 Nitrospira sp. | reverse complement strand
CCCTGCTCCCGTAAGCGGCGCGCGAGCGCCTCAACCTGGGCATGATCCCGCCAGTGGTAACTCAGAAAGACATCGAAGTGAGTCGGTGATCGTTCAGGCATGCGGATTCCCATGGTTCGCAGAAGGGACATAGCCGTAGCGAAAGGTGATTCTTCTCACTTCCCTATCGGCCAGCTCTACGTTTTGGCGGCATTGATCGATGGGTCGTCGATCGGCCCACAAATAGTCCTCTATGGGGAAGACCTGTTGGCCAACTTTCCGAATGGCCTCGAAGAGGACTTGCCGATAGTCTTTCAGATCTTCGTAGGTGGAGGAGAGATAAATCGTGACCATTGTGTTACAGGAAGGAAGAATACGTCCTGTGAATGGTTGTTCCCTTGAATGAGCTTATTTGGCCAGAACGGGAAAATAACTGCAAGCCCTTGTAGTACTGAACAGAGGGTGGTTGGGTCATTTTATGAACTGTCAGAATACAGATTCCAGAAAACGCGGGGTCGGAATGACAGAGACAGAAATTGATGTTGAAATTATTGGGGGAGCGATACACCCACCTTACGCCCGATGGGGGATCAGACCAAGTCAAGCACACAACACCCTATTGATGGGGCCTTCCT
>JAGQKG010000467.1 GCA_020430245.1 Nitrospira sp. | reverse complement strand
AATCGGACCCCCTGAGGCATACTTTTGCAAGCTGGTTAGCCATGAGTAGGGCAACAGAGCAGGAAATTTCAGCCTGTCTTCTCCAGGGCGGAATATTCTTGAGCGGTACACTCATCTATCTCATGCATCCGTACTTGTTCACGGGAAAGATTTCCCGGTTCGGGCAGACGCCAACGAAGTCAAAAATTCGGAGGAAGTGCAGAAAAAGTGAGATTAGAACTGGCGTAACGGAAGGGAGCAGACGATGAAGACCTTAATCTATTGGGAACTTCAAAGAATTTGGTGCGCCCGGCAGGAATCGAACCTGCGACCCTCGGCTTAGAAGTTCCCGCCCAAGTCTAGAAAAATCAATGTCTGCCCTCAGTTAGTCGTGCACATCAACGCGCATTTCGGCAGATTATCCTGCTCATTCGCACCCTATACGCACCTATTGTTTTCTCGCCCTGACCCTCAACCGCTTTGGCCGAGGGTCCCCGTCTGCACAAAATTTTAATTGATTCTGTCTTACCCTTTAAAACAACTTAGGGATTTGATCCACTTCTTGAAACAATACAAGTGAAAATTTCGTCTAATCTGTCGGCGAAGCGTGCGGGTCACCTGCCCCGAGAGGTGTT
>JAGQKG010000466.1 GCA_020430245.1 Nitrospira sp. | reverse complement strand
AAGGTAATCCCTTCGACGCCCTGAGTCAGGTTGTGCCAGAATTGGGCTGCGTTGGTGGCTTTCGGCCAGCGACCACTCATCCCGATAATGGCAATGTCGTTAGTGCGTGGGGTATCGCTCAGGTTGGATTGAAGGGAAGGTTCGACGATGGGAGTGGGATGGGGTTCCGCGGCCGCGGGGCGCAAGTGACGCGCCAGTGCCCGAATGGTAGGGTATTTAAGCAGATCGAGCTGGCTGACCGGTTGCTCCAGTTGTTCCCGCAGACGACTATGCACTTGAATGAGAAGTAGGGAATGTCCCCCCAAATCAAAAAAGTTGTCATTCACCCCCACATTCTCCAGGTGGAGAACATCTTGCCAGATAGCCGCAATCTGTTGCTCTAGTTCAGTCTGCGGCGAAACATAATCTGTTGCCAGTTCGGGGCGCTCGGCCTCAGGTGCAGGCAGGGCATGACGATCCACCTTGCCGTTGGGGTTCAGGGGGAAGGCCTCCAGGATGATAAAATGGTCAGGAACCATGTGCGAGGGTAATTGTTGGGCTAGAAATTGGCGCAACGCGGCCGCGTTCACTGCCGTATGCAGAACAGCATAAGCTACCAGCCGCTTGTCGTTGGGCG
>JAGQKG010000465.1 GCA_020430245.1 Nitrospira sp. | reverse complement strand
CGAATACACTGGATGCCGAACCGTATGTGGCTGCCCTGGAAGAAGCCCTCATACGCTACGGGTGCCCAGAAATCTTTAACTCTGATCATGGCGCCCAATACATCCGTGAGGCGTTCATGAAGATCCTACGGAGCCACACAACATTCAAGTCAGCATGGATGGGAAAGGGCGGTGGTCGACAATGTGTTTGTGGAACGGTTAGGGCGCAACGTGAAGTATGAGGCTATCTACCTGCGAGCCTATGAAACGCCAACGGCCCTCCGCACAGAGTTAACCCACTACTTCCAGTTCTATAATGCCCAACGCCGACATCAAACATTTAACCGAAAGACACCCGATGCCGTGTATTTTTGAAAGGCAAACGTGCATCAGGTCGCATAATAACAGGTAGAAATTTCACTTGTCGAGCTGCCCAAAAATCGGGGACCACTTCTGTCTCCTTTTTTTGTGGTTGGGTGTGAATATCTCGTTGCAACCATTGCAACCCCAGACGCTGTGTCTTTTCAACCCACTCCATGTATAACTTTCCAATATAGCTCTACACTTATTAGCTGAGAAAAAATAAAGGTGGTTACATATTATGTCTAACCTTCCAGCCGTTTCCGTTATTGTGCCGTG
>JAGQKG010000464.1 GCA_020430245.1 Nitrospira sp. | reverse complement strand
GGGCGTTATTATCCTTATTGATGTCCCCAGAATTCGGCATGCACACCGTACCGTCCGCTCTTCAGAGATTATGCAGCCACCTCAAGGGCTTGAAGTGAAATTGCCGATTTGAGAAGGTAGAGAAAAAGAGGAGAAGATCAAAATCAGATGCGAGTTTTCCTTCTAGGTTGAGTTTGAGCCCGGACGACAACGACTGTCACAGATTCGTATCCTGCCTCGCGGACATCAAACAAGAAAAATGCCTAAGTTTTCTTCATATTCGATGATGGGGTCCGAAGATTAGGAGGGGTATCAGATTGGTCATTCCACTCATCCTCCAGAGGGAAGACGGCTTTGGCTTTCTTGCGACGGTGAATCTGAGTTTGGATTCTCTTTTTTGGTGAGGGCAAGGATAGGTGATCGGGATCACCTGGTGGGATTTTTGGCAGTTCAGCATGCATAATATTAGATTAACACCTCTGAACACTAAAAAGCTGTATTCTCAAATGAGCCAGGCATCTCGAGGATAGGCTATGATGAAGATAAAGATTTCACTTTCAAGTGACGTGACAGGGCTCCGTCTCCACCTTTCGCAGGATCAATTATCCGTGAAAGTGTTTCATCTTCTTTTATGTCCTCCTTTT
>JAGQKG010000463.1 GCA_020430245.1 Nitrospira sp. | reverse complement strand
ATTCTCAGCCCTCGTTCAGCACCTCCACATCGGGTAGCTAAGGCCTTTGGGGTGCGATGGCCTTCCGCGATGGCCGAAAACAGTTCCAGTTCAATGGCGGATTTCAGAGCTGCCGTACGCATATGCCCATTGACGGTTTGAAAAAACAATGCCGGTGAAGGTCCTTCAGTAGGTTTGGTTGTTGCCATGCTATGCTCCTATCTTTGAAACTATCTTCTTAATAAGGGTCTTCCAGGTTTAGTGTTATTCAACATATCTGACAACGCTTGAGATCATGTTTACAGGCGTTTAAGTGTCTACACATTCCTCCCCTTTGTAATGGGAGGCTAGGTGGGGTAGAAATTCAGCCATGTGCCCATATCAGTGGACCAACAGCCCTTGCGACAAATTAACATCTAGCCTTTCTACCTCCCCTTGTCTTTGTTCCTCTTCGTAACAAAGCCTTACAAAGGAGGGGGGATCTCGGGAATTCCTGTTGCTCAAACAATCCACACGATTTTCTTAAGAGCTCTCCTATAATAAATGCGTGGGAATTGCCACGGTCCCTCGAACAGCCCTGTATCTCAGGGCAGTGTGCGCCCATCCGTACGACGACGAACCACAACCGGGAAGATTACAACGTCA
>JAGQKG010000462.1 GCA_020430245.1 Nitrospira sp. | reverse complement strand
CGCACGCTCCTACGCCGTGATGTGGGTCAAGTGCTGGATCAAGCCCATGTGACCCTACACAATGAACAATTTACCCTGCTCGAAACCCCGGACGGCCTGCGGCTGAACCTCTGGGATACGCCCGGGTTCGGGAATAGCCATAAGCTGTTGAAGCGTCTTCAAGGCCGAACGAATCCCATCGGCTGGGTCGTCTCGCAAGTCTGGGATCGTCTGGCGGATAAACCTTTTTGGTGTAGTCAGCAAGCCATTCAAAACGTGCGGGATGAAGCCGACGTGGTGCTGTATCTCGTCAATGCCACGGAAGAACCCGCCATGGCCGGGTACCTTCAACCGGAATTGGACCTGCTCAGCTGGTTAAATAAACCCGTCATCGTGCTCCTCAATCAAACCGGGTTGGTCGATCAAGATCGGCACCGACACCTGGAAGCCCGCTGGAAGCATCACTGGGCCACCCAGCCAATCATTCACGATGTCATGAGTCTGGATGCCTTCACCCGATGCTGGGTCCAGGAAGGCTTGCTATGGGGAAAACTGATCCACATACTTCCCGAAGATCGACGCTCCCTCATGAAAACCATGGCTGACGCCTGGCTCGAGCATAATCTGCGCATCCTTCACACGGCT
>JAGQKG010000461.1 GCA_020430245.1 Nitrospira sp. | reverse complement strand
TCAACCGAATCACCATGCTGAACACTGACTGTTTGTTTGGCATGATCCACCTCAGCCAACCAAGCAAGTCTAGGCAACCGAGAATTTTTCAGATATATGAGGTTCATCTCTAAGCCTCTTGGAATATTTCTATCATTCTCTATAAAAAAGAGGACCTTGTTTTTTCGTATTGGGGATGGTCAATTGGCTTCGCCTCGCCTGTAGGCACTAAGCACTTGACTTGCATACATTCATCATGATGGATAACTGCCTCATAAAGAATAGAGTGCATCCCAGTAAGTTACGAGGTTACGAAATCCGTCACTTTACAACTGTCCGCTTGACGGGGAAGCTTACAATCCCACTTGCAGTCCTGGTCAGTTTTTGTAGGGTGGGTATAGATTTTTCTACACAACCCAAAAAGAAGACGACACCAAAGACTCAAAATTTTTCGTCTTCCTGTATTTTCCCTTCCTCACATGCCTATAAATTCAAAAATACATCATTGTTCGAGATTTTTTTGATTGTATAAATATAGTATGATAGCAATTTGACCTTAAAATTCAACCATTCTCTCTATCTGCAAAAAATTTGTTAATGTCAACATTCTCTATCTCAGAGCCTTAATCCGCACATCAGTAGTCCA
>JAGQKG010000460.1 GCA_020430245.1 Nitrospira sp. | reverse complement strand
CAATGTTTTTCAGATTGTTCTGCCGTGCCCCTTCGATGACGAGGTCGGCGTGTGGGGATTCCGAAGGTGGTTCAGATTTTTTGGTGACCATGTTGTGTGTTCTGGAGACGTTGGCGTTCGGACTGACGAACCATGGTTGTACCCTGTTCACCCACTCCTCGCCAAGTGGTCGTTCGCCTGGCTCCTCCATGCGACAGGGCTGTGATTGGTTTGAGAAACGTTGCGGATTACAAACGCCCGAGGAAATCGCCCAGCCAGACGGCGGCCAGACCGACGAACACATGCAGGATGATATTGGCAGAGGCTTTGAGCATGGCCCCGTCTTTTAGAAGGGTTAGTGATTCAAAGCCGAAGGTGGAGTAGGTGGTGAAGCCGCCCAGCACGCCGATGAAGAGGAAGATGCGAGTCTCCGGTCCCAGCCAGGACCGGGTTTCCGCCAAGCTATGGAGGAGCCCGATCGCCAAACATCCGAGGACATTCACGGTGAGTGTGCCTAGGGGAAATCCCAGCGCGGGACTGAAGCGGTTGATCATCCCGGCCATGACGAAGCGTCCGACCGATCCGAGGAACCCGCCCAAGCCTACCCACAGGAGTTGTGGTAATCCGTATGCAATCATCAATCTAG
>JAGQKG010000045.1 GCA_020430245.1 Nitrospira sp. | reverse complement strand
TGGCGCTGACGGTCACGGTGCCGGAAATGGTGCCCGCGCTGGGGCTTGTGAGCGTGATCGTGGGTGCCGTGGTGTCGGCTGTGGTACCGCTGTCTGGTTTGACGAGAACCGAATACATGCTGCAACATCCACCGCTCGCATTGCCCCCGAGGGTAATGGTGCCGGCAGGGAAGGATCGCACAAACAGGCTGAAAGTCGCATCCGAGGTCACCAGATTCGCACCGGTATCGGTAAAGGTGTTCAACCACGAGGGTTTCGTTGTAATACGATCACCATGGGCGACATATACCGATACCGGTTGATTGACCGTAAAGCTGAGGAAGGCAGCATTGGTCGCCGCTTTGTCATTGTTGGCGGTTTGGATATACGTGGCTCCCTGTACGAGAGTAGGGACCGTCGTAAAGGTATAGGAGCGGTCGATATAGACTGTACCTCCGACTTGGAGACCGGAGGAGGGCACTACATAGGTTTTCCCACTGGCGACAGTCAGATTCGAAATATTTAGTGATGAGGGTGGCGGGGGCGTTCCTGTGGGTATGGAAATTTGTTTTTCTGTAGATGGGGAACTTTCATTTCCGGATGTATCAAATGCGGTTGCAATAAATCCATAGGTTTTTCCCTCAGAAAGTCCCGTTACGGTCGTTGAGGGTGAGGACGGATTACTGGGCATACCTGAAAATGTGGGTTGTCCAAAATCTAGAGAGGGTAGTGTCCTTTTATAAATTTTATATCCTGCTAAGTCCGATTCGGTGTTTTTGTTCCAGGTCACCGAAACGTTAGCTGAAAAACCCGGAGAGGCAGGGATGACAGTTATCAATGTTAACAAGAGAATGTAAAACGAAATTTTTTGGGGGGAGTTGAAAGAAGTCAATCTCTTAATGGATTTTGTAAAAGCCTGTACGACATTTTTGGGAAACCGTTGAAGGGTTTGCTCTAGTTGAAAAATCAGGTTCTTATGATTTTTTGTAAGGAGGCTTTTTTTAAATAAGGGGCAGGTGCTTGGGTATTTCATTATTCATCTCCTGTTTTTAGTAGACTTTTTTCATTTCATTTTATAAATAATTGTTCTCTCGATTTAGGCTTTCCTCTGCACATGCATATTTTTAAGTTGTTCTCTCAAATGTCGTTTCGATCTGAGGGAGGAACGATGGCTGTCCTTGTGCTCAAATTTCTTCCAGGAGGAGCAAGACAAGGCGAAGCATTCGATTGAAACATTCGATTCAGCAATAAAACCTAATCTTCCAAGTACTACCTAATAAAACAGGAAGATGTTTTCAATCCTAGGGGGAGGATAATGAAAAACTATGAAGATGGATAAATTGGGGGCGGCGACGTAGGGAGACCCATAATGAGTAGATAAAGTTTTTATCACGATAAACGAAATGCCAACATCAATATTTTCATTAGACAAAAGGATATATTGAAGAAGTACCCTTTTGATGAAATATATGGGGTTTCTATTATGTTTGCTACGGAGGCATATGCAATATGAGGACCATCGAAATCGTGGCCCGCATATCAGATTGTTTCTAAACAAATAATTTTGTGGGTGATTATAGAAATTTTATGAAATATTGGAATTCTGGTGTAGGATTTACCAATGCAATGTATGAAATACGATTCAGCATTGCTACGTAACTCGCATTTATGTGAAAGTTCTTGAGTGTTTCTGGAGAAGATATTTGAATTTGTAGGGGAATGAAAAATGGGTTGTTTGAAAAAATCCTTCCCTTCAGGCTAAATCCCCAAATATTTTTCTTATGAAAAGATCCTATTAAAAACTTTGGTGTTTAAAAATGTTGTCACGTCTGTCTATATTTTGGCGATTAACCCTTGGGTATCTGACAATCCTTGCGTTGGTGGTTGGTGTAAATTTATATATTCTCCATCAATTTCGGGCCTTAACGGAGTTAGGCGCTGAATTAGCAACCCACCACTTTCCAGCTGTGGAAACGGCGAAGCGACTCATTACCAGTCTGTATGCGCAATTAAAAAGTGATAAGCAATATTTGGTACTTCGGGATACCGCCCTTCTGAAAGATTTTCTTCAGGAGGCTGAAAATTTTCGTAAAACCTTAAAAGCTCTTCAAGATCAGGAAAACCCCGGCAGTACGCTTGAAGCCCTTGCGAAGACCAAAGAACTCCATGAAGAATTTCATACTCTATTTTTGAGTGTCGGCGTTGAACAAGCTGACCGTTCTCCTCAGGCTATCGCCAGTTACGAGCAAAACCGAGATACGTTAATTACCGCCATAACCCAATCCATTACAGCCTATATCACTGCTCAGGAGGCAAGTGTCGGGGCGATTCTCAAGGATTCTCATCTTCGCTCGGTACAGGCTCAGGAAATTACGAAACAGCTTCTCGTAATGGCATTGGTGCTAGGTCTTGGCTTGGCCGGGATCGCAAGCTATAGTATTCTGCGGCCTCTTCGACGAGTCAAAGCACAAATCCGCCGAATTGGGCAGGGTCAATTTGGAGGGACGATATCCTTGTCGGTTCCTCAGGAGTTGCGCGAATTGGTTGGCCAAGTAAATTGGATGGGGGAAAAGTTACAAAAGTTGGATGAAATGAAATCAGAATTTCTGGCAAATATTTCCCATGAGTTGCGGACGCCGTTAACGTCCATTCGTGAGGGCTCACAGCTTCTGCTGGATGGAATACCTGGAACCCTCACGAAGGACCAGCGAGAAACACTCACCATTATTTCTGAAAGTAGTCAACGACTCAATCGTTTAATCGGAAATCTCCTCGACTTATCTCGGATGGAAGCCGACATGGTCTCCTACAATTTTAGTCCCACCGACATAAATCGTTTGGTCGTCCGGTCGACTGAAAAGGTGAAGTTTCTCGCCGAACGAAAAAATATTCATCTGACCGTCGATTTGTTTCAAAACAAGGTGAGGTTCTATGATCTGGATGGACCAAGGATGGAACAGGTGTTCGAAAATCTTTTATCCAATGCCATTAAATTTAGTCCAGAGGAAACGACGGTATTGATTCGATCAAGGCCGGATAGTACCGGAGAAGGATTGCAATTTACGGTGTCTGATACCGGCCCAGGAATTCCCGAAGCCGATTTGCCTCATATTTTTGAACGATTTTACCAGGGGAAAACCCAAGAAGGCCGTGTGTACGTGGGGAGTGGGATTGGGCTGGCTTTGGCGAAGCGGGTGGTTGAAGCCCATGGTGGGAAAATTTGGGCGGAGAGTATTTTGGGGACCGGGACTGCGTTGCATTTTACCATTCCGAAACGAAAACATACGGGGAATATCCATTGACACGGAATAAATTGGAGTCGTTGATCTGGGTGTTTTTGGGGCTGGTGATGGTCCTGAGTCTTCTTGAATGGGGAGGGGGGACTTTTACCAATTGGAATCGTGCTGCCGTGGCTCAATCTATTTCACCCAGCTACTCTGTTGTGTCCTCGGTGTTAACTCCTGACCCCGAGGATGTTCCATTTTTTCGTGCAATTGCAGATGATCAGGAAAAGAAGTTGAGTTCTTGTAAAGATGAAGAGGAATGCCGTGCGGTTCATTTTCTTCGCGGCGTCGCGGCGTTATATGAAAATAGGGAATTAGCGGCGCTTCATTTTCGAAAAGTGGTGGTCTCTAATCCCAATAGTGCGTTGGCGGGCGAAAGCCGATTTTGGTTATGGTTATTGGATGTATTGAATGCTCCAGGCAGAGAGCTCGCTTCAGAGGGCCTAACCAAGCGATTGGTTCGTGAAATTGTGAATAGGGAACTGCTGGTCCATGAATTAAGTCGCCAATTGGAAGCAGATTCGGTTGATGCACTTAAGCAAGAACTGACGAGCCGGGAAAAGACTGTCGACGAATTGAATCAGACTCTGTCGACTCTTTCCAAACAAACAGAACAATTAAAAAAAGAGCAGATACTCCGCCAGGATCTGCAGCAGGAACTAAAATCCAGTGAGAAAAAAGTTCAAGAATTGACGAATCAATTAGAGGCTTTGCGCCGTATCGATCAGGAGATTCGCGAGAAGGCCCCGCCGACACGCCCGTCGGAAAAAATGGCCCCAACCCCCAAACTCGAAAGAGCCGAGGAGAAAGAATTACTGCATGAAGGGGAAGGAAAAAAATAGAGGAATTGAAATGGCTGATGAACGAATTCTTGTTGTTGATGATGATCCAAGTTTACTGACTCTCTTGAAAATGCGCCTGGATTCCATGGGGTTTGTGGTCACGGCGTGTGGGTCCGGGGGAGATGCGCTAAGCCGCGTACAAGAAGATCCCTATGATTTTGCTATTCTGGATCTTCGATTGCCTGATGCTGATGGGTTGGATCTGATGGAAGAATTGCACCAGCATCAAACCAATCTTCCAATCCTGATCTTAACGGCGCATGGCTGTATTCCTAATGCGGTGGAGGCCATGAAAAAGGGTGCGTATGGGTATTTGACCAAACCGTTTGATGACAAAGAGTTACTGGAGAGTATCGATAAAGCCCTTACTACCAAACGAATGAGTCAGGAAATTCATCGCCTACAACTGCTGGTGAATGAATTGTATGGGCTTGAAAATGTTGTGGCCCGGAGTGCAGAAATGCATACAGTGTTGAAGCAGGTGGCTCAAGTGGCGAAGACCGATACCACCGTTTGTATTTCCGGAGAAACTGGAACCGGGAAAGAAGTGATTGCACGTGTGCTTCATTGTAATAGTCCTCGAGCTTCGAAACCGTTTATGGCCGTCAATTGTGCCGCTATTCCAGAAACATTGTTCGAAAGTGAGTTGTTTGGGCATATGAAGGGTTCCTTTACCGGAGCCCATCAAAATAAGCGGGGATTAATACAAAGTGCTGATAAGGGAACATTATTTTTGGATGAAATTGGTGAAATGCCGCTGTCATTACAGGGGAAACTCCTACGGGCCATTCAAAATCGGGAAGTGGTCCCCGTCGGGGGGCAAGTGCCCGTGAAAGTGGATGTGAGAATCCTGGCTGCAACCAATAAGGATTTGGAGTTAGCTGTGCGGGAAGGACGATTTCGAGAAGATCTGTATTATCGGATTCACGTTGTCCCCTTGTGGATTCCACCGCTTCGGCAACGACGGGAGGATATTCCTTCTCTCGCCCAGTTTTTTCTCAAACGGAGCATAGAGCATCATGGCAAAATCGTCAAAGGATTTTCACCGGAAGCCATGCAGGCCTTAATTACGTATCCCTGGCCTGGTAATGTTCGAGAACTTGAGAATATGATTGAACGGGCGGTTGTCATGTCTCCTCAAGACCTTATTACGGCAGAATTTCTCGCCCTTTCTCCACAAGAACAAAGCAAACCCGGGGGTCTGCAGCCATTAACTGATGCGAAGGAAGCGTTTGAGAAAGAGTACCTCAAAGACCTGCTAAAAGCCACACAAGGAAATATCTCGAAGGCAGCACAAATTGCCGGACGTTATCGGGCAGATTTTTATAAATTGCTCAAAAAATATGGACTGCATCCTTCTGATAGACAGGAGGACGCGTCTCCATCAACCACCAGTCAACCAGGATTCCAGTAATTTTGGTAAAGCTACCGAGAGACTAATGTCTTGCCATAGGATCGGGGAAGGCTCCCGATGCGCTTCACTCTAAAAACAGCATTAAAGTGGAGGCGCTCCTGATTATCATGTTACAATCAATCCTCGATGACTCCGCCCCCTTCCGTCAAGCGCTGAACCCGTTCCGTGTAATGCTCCCCGCCAGAAATCAAGCCACCTTCGCTGGTTGCTCCCGTCAAAACTGCAGAAGCCTTCGATCCTTCAGGGCCTGATGTAGCCGCCCATCGTTATATCCGTGCATCTATGTTGAGATAGCCCGCTGCGCTTCCTCTAAATCCGGCAAAGTGCTGTTGCCACACACATTCTTCTTTCAAACTCTGAAAGAACCGTTCTGAGCTGTCCCCGTTTTTTGCCGTTCGGAATGTTAGATTTTCTGAGTGATCATTTTTTGTTCTCTGCACCTGCCGACTGGTTTTCCCCCAAGCTCTGTGAGTCGGGTCGGTCGACGATCATGGCGTCATGGCCAATTGTGTGCGTCGATTGTTTCCTGCTGGGGCTGAAAGGTATCTTGCATGAACGGGCCTCCATAGGCATTGGCTGGCGAGTGATAATCCAGCGTACTGTGAGGCCGATCCTGATTATGCCAGCGATGTCAATCTTCGATGACGACCTGAGCTTCGGTCAAGCTGTGAAAGCGTTCCGCGTCTAAACATTCCTGCCGACTGGTCCCCTTGAAACTTTCATGGCTCCCATTCTGCCATGGTTTACCGGGAGTAATCCGATTCGGCGTGATCCCCTGGTCCTGGAAATGCGTGAGCAACCGTTGAGCCATCAACTCGGGGTCGTTATCACTCCGGACGTACCGGGGGCGGCCATAGAGCACGAGTAGATGTTTTAGCACAGCGATCACTCGCAAGGGCGATAACGAACGATCTCCTTCAATGGCTAAACAGAAGCCGGTTGCCTCATCCTTCACGTTCAGACCCCGAAACGGCTCCCCAGTGGTCGTCACATCATGGACGAAACCCCAACTCCACACGTCATTCTTTGTCTGAGCGGTGGGCTGAAGTGGCGCCCCTTCCGACGGGGCACCTGCTACACACGTTGCTGCAGAAATCCCTCAGCTAAGCGATAGCCCCACTGCGGATAACGTTTGGCCACCCCTCGTAGGGCCGTAGCCAAGTGTCTATCGCGCTTCCGTCCCTCAGGCCGGACCGAGAGGTTGTGCAGAGCGAGGCGGCCCGGGCCAGCCGTCGTCGTGCTCGTGGGCGTACTACTTTTTTGCCTGCAGTACCTTCATTACTTCCACCTCTAAGTCCCGTTCGGCCAGGACTTTTTCAATCTGGCATTCTCCTTCCGGAGGTGGCGTAACTCCCAAACATCGTCCACGTTCATCTGCCCGAGCTGGCGTTTCCACTGATAAACGGATTGCTCGCAGACGCCATGCTGCCGAGCCGCCGCTTCGATGGTCGACGCTTCTGCGGCCCGAAAATGTGCACAAACGGAAAAGCTAAAAACGCTCTTATTTGTCAAAATCGACCCCTTGTGTTCGGGGTCAGGGATAGGCAAGGTCGATTGTGGATGACCAATCCTACAGTCCTCCTCTTCATCGTCCGAAAAAACTACTACATTTTCATTCTCCTTAATGTCCTGTGAGACAGGCTAGAGTGGTGCTCCACCTTGGCTTTTTCTCCATGGTAGAGGTGTCTTCGTAACCTGGTGGGAAAAATTCTTTCAGCTATTCAACCACACATTTGTGTTTGGATGACTGAATTCTCATGAGCCTGGCCAGAAGAGAGAATCTTGCCATGATACCCAAAGAACTCTATGTCCAGCGTTGGGAGTCGGTTCACCATCCAATAATCAGAACGACAAAGTAGCCGTGTCCATTGGTAGTGCCAAGAAAGGAACTTGCGGATGTCTCTAACCCAAAATAGGCATAAAGGGTCGGTATGAGTGTATGGGGTATTCCATCTATTCTTACGGCAGGGGTTTCCATGTTTTTGGCGACAATTATCTTTGTGAAGAGAAAAGACGGGCCACATTTTTTCCCTTTATTCTTACTGATGGCGGTAATGATTTTGATCCATGGACTGAATGGAATACAGGACGTGTTTGCAGTCCATCTCCTTATTAGCAAGAAATTTATTTTTATTGGTGAAGTAATTCTCCCGGTTATGATCGGATATGTCGGTTATTCTTTGTTGAAGGAATTTTCTGCAAATTCTTTGGCATTGGGCGGGGGATGGTGGAAGATAATTGCAGGTGGAGCTGCTCTCCTAGCGATGCTGATTATGGCTATTCCAGATGGATTCATGCAGGTCAATCCAGAGGGGGAGATTGTGTTCAGAACACCAGAGGGATTGATGATCTGGGGGTTTATCGTCTTGGCCTCCTGTGTGGGAATATTTCAGTTGGAACGTATTCTTCATTCTTTCCCCGATCCTCTGCAATATCGATTGAAATACGTGCTGATTGGATTGGGGGGGCTGGCATGCATATCCATCGCGCAGGCCATTCATTTGGTCGTGGACTCGGTGTGGAAACAGGAAGATGTCTGGGCGGGGGGAATCGCATCGTTCAGTTCTCTGGCCGTCCTGGGACTGGGATTGAAACGATGGCAAGGATCTCAGCTGACCCAGAAGATTCAAGTCAGTCACCATGCCCTATACGCCTCCTTGGCCGTGGTGTGTGTGAGTGTGTATTTCGTTCTTGTCGCTATGGTGACTGCCGTAGTTCAACAAACCGATTGGGAGGTCAAGGAATCCCTGGCCATGGTCCTCATGTTTCTTGCCGTTATGGGTTTGGTGGTGGCCACGCTTTCTAGGCGTATTCGTGCTGAGTTTCAACAAGTCGTTTCTCGTCATTTTTTTAAGGCGAAATATGATTATCGGGAAAAATGGTTGGAGGTCACTGAGTCGTTTGCGGCCTGTCAGGATGTCCAACAAATTTTGAATCGATATCTTGAGTGGCTCAGTCGAACATTTAGAACCTCTCGAGTCACAATTTGGAAATTTTTTGATGTTGATGGACGGTATCATCAAATACGAAAGGAACGGCGACGGAGAAAGTTGACGGAGAATGATCGTTCACCGGATAGTTTAGATGCGATCCCCATTCCTGAAACTCACCCTCTTATTTATCAATTGAAGGCACAGCAAGAACCTTTGTTGGTGCAAGTGGGGCAGCGCTCGGCGGAGGATTGGAGGGAATTTCTTGATGTCACTCGCGCCCATGTGTGTGTGCCCTTGGCGACTGAACAAGGTAGACTGCTTGGGTTTTGTACGCTTAGTCAGGAATCGGTTCATGAAGGCTACGACCAAGAAGATTTGGATTTATTGCGAGCCATTGCGCATCATGTGACGATGTTGCTCATTCAATTTGAGTTAGTTGAAGAGCGCGGTTCATCCGCCAAATGGGAAGCCGTGCATCGGTTCTCTGCATTTTATTTACATGATTTGAAGAATTTGGCGTCGAGTTTATCTCTGGTGGCTCAGAATGCTGCGCAATATGGGAGTAATAGTGAATTTCAGATATCGGCAATGCAGACTGTTAAAAATACGTCTCAGCGAATTATGGATTTAATGGAAGAATTATCTCGTCAGGCGAAAGAACCAAATCTGACCGAAGGATTCGCTACGGAATCGGTAGATATGAATCTGTTGATCAAGGACCTACTGACGGCCGTCAATGACCCGGGATGCCAACCGAATTTTTCACCGGGGTTAGAGGTTCCGGTCCTTCAGCTCAAAAAGGAGGCAATCAAACAGGTTTTATTAAATCTAATCCTTAATGCGCGCCAAGCCATCGGCCAGACAGGAACGATTGATATATCCACCGCCTATGATGGCAAGCAGGTGATCGTGGAACTGGTCGATACAGGGGAAGGGATGTCTGTCACCGAGCTTGAAAAGATTTTTCAGCCATTTAAAAGTTCCAAAAAGAATGGATTGGGGGTAGGCCTGTTTCAATGTAAGCGAATTGTCGAGGACCATCATGGCGTGATTCACATTGAGAGCCAGGAAGGCCGAGGTACGACAGTGATCATTACATTTCCGGTGCAAAGTGCCGATAACGCAGGTACTGTGGTGTTTGGTCTGTCTAACGCGAAGGTAGAGTATGACTCAGGAAGAAACGAGTGACTATGAAGTCTGATCCGCATGCTGACCATTCAGGCCTTCCTTCTCTTCTTCTGGTTGATGACCGGCAAGAAATTCTTGAACAGATGAAGTGGGGATTAAAGTCCGCCTATATGATCTATGAGGCAGATCATCGCGCTGCAGCTGTCGATATTCTTCAGCGGGAAAAGATCTCACTGGTAACCTTAGATTTAGGTTTACCACCCGATGCCGGTGGAGTGACGGAAGGATTGTCTGCCTTAGAACAATTGCTTGCGGTAAATCCTTTGGTGAAAGTGGTCGTCATCACGGGAAATCAAGATCGAGCGAATGCGCTCAAGGCTATTCAATTGGGCGCATATGATTTTATGGAAAAGCCTGTAGACTTGGAGGTCTTAAGAGTTGTTCTTCAGCGGGCCGGGTATTTGGCTGGTCTGGAAAAAGAAAACCAAAAGCTTCTGGATCGAGAAGCGAAACGAGGATTTCCTGAAATTATCGGAAGCAGCCCGGTCATGACTAAAGTGTTCGATACCATTCGGCGAGTAGCAGGGTCAGATATTTCTATTTTAATTGTCGGGGAAAGCGGGACAGGAAAGGAGTTAGTCGCTCGAGCGATTCATCAGCAAAGTCATAGAAAGGATGGCCCGTTTATCGCAATTAATTGTGGGGCCATTCCCGAAACGTTGCTGGAAAGTGAGTTGTTTGGACATGAGAAGGGTGCGTTTACCGGAGCCCATCTTCAGCGTCCAGGTCGCATTGAGTCGGCCCAGGGCGGGACCCTTTTTCTAGATGAGATTGGGGAGATTTCTCCTGCATTACAAGTCAAGTTGCTTCGGGTCTTGCAAGAACGAAGTATCGAGCGGGTAGGCGGACGCGTGGAAATTCCAGTTGACACAAGGGTTCTAGCGGCCACCAATATGGATCTTCAACTGGCAATGAAAGATGGCCGTTTCCGGGAAGATCTGTATTATCGATTGAATACTGTGACCATTACGGCTCCTCCCTTACGGGAGCGGGGTGGCGATATCGTGATGCTGGCCAAATCGCTGCTTCAACGTTATTCAGAAGAAGCGAAAAAGAAGATTTCAGGATTTACGAGGGAAGCCCTGATGTCCCTCGAACAATATCATTGGCCCGGGAACATTCGGGAATTAGAAAATCGGATTCGTCGCGCGGTGACGCTAACTGATAGTCCGAGAATTGCTCCGGAAGATTTAGATTTAGCCCCTCCCGATGAAAGTCAAGATGGTTTTACCTTAAAGGTAGCGAGAGACACCGTGGAAAAGCGAGTGATTGAGCAAGCCCTGGTCAAGACCGGTGGAAATATTACTAAGGCTGCGACCATTCTTGGGGTAAGCCGGCCTACCCTGCATGATTTAATTTCCCGCCACCATATAAAAAAATAACTATTCTCGGCTATTCCAAATTTCCAGATTGAATAGAGGAAAAGAGTTACGATCGATAGGATGCGTTGATTTTCACGTAATCATAGGTTAGATCCGTGGTCCAGATTTTAGAGGATCCCTTTCCCATTCCAAGTGAAATGAAGATCGTCAGGAAGGGCTTCTTCATCTCCTGTTTAATGTGTCGTTCCACCTGAGGCCCCAGCCCTTTCCCATTTTTGACAATGGGAATCTTATTGAATCCAATGAGAAGTTTCTCCGCTTTAACAGGGACACCGGCCCGTCCTAATGCGGCCACAATTCTTCCCCAGTTAGGATCCGTACCAAAGATAGCGGTTTTGACTAAAGGGGAGGTGGCTAGAGTGTTGGCAAATTGTTTGGCGGCCCGGTCACTGGAAGCTTGAGTGATCTGGAATTCAATGATTTTGGTGGCGCCTTCGCCATCCCGAACAATTTCCATGGCCAGATGGTGGCAGACTTGAAATAAGAGGGCTTCAAATTTTCCATGTGCCTTGGTTCCGGTTTTGATGATTAGGTTCCCGGCTTGCCCGTTGGCCAGACATAATGCCGTGTCATTGGTGCTGGTTTCCCCATCAACAGAAATACAGTTAAATGTTTGATTGGTGACGGCACGAAAGGTTGTTTGTAGCGTTTTTTGGTCAATGGCTGCATCTGTTGTAACATAGGCCAACATGGTTGCCATGTCAGGATGGATCATTCCTGAACCCTTGGCGATTCCCCCTATTGTCACTATTTTTTCACCAATTCGGTCTTGAACCGCGATTTCCTTAGGACAGGTGTCTGTCGTCATGATTGCCTTGGCAGCTTCCTGATGCCCAGCCTTGCGTAGACGTGAAATCAAAATGGGAATGCCGTTTCGTACTGCCGGCATCGGTAGGGGAACCCCGATGACACCAGTGGATCCAACAAACACATGGTGAAGGGGAATCGTGAGTTGGTCGGCAACTCTCTGTCCCATTTCCCTGGCATCGGTCAAACCGTCTGCTCCGGTAAATGCGTTAGCATTACCACTATTAATAATAAATGCTTGACCCGTGCCTCTCTTGAGATTAAGCCGGTCGAGAATCACGGGAGCAGCCGGGAGTCTGTTGGAGGTGAATACCCCGGCGATAGGTCCAGGCTTCTCTGACACGATCAAGGTCAGATCAAGCTGCGTGGTCTTTTTTATTCCTGAATGAATCCCTGCTGCTAAGAATCCTTTGGGTGCAGTGATCCCACCTTTTACGCGTTTAGACATGAAATCGTCCCCTTTTCTTCCGGAGAAACTGGTGAACAATGGTTTAGGGAAAGAGGCCTGGCGTGGTCAATCCGAGTGTTTCGGGAAGTCCTAACATAAGGTTCATACATTGAATCGCTTGTCCTGCTGCGCCTTTGACGAGATTGTCCAGCGAACCTGTGGTGATGAGATACCCCGTTCGAGAGTCATAGGTGCAACTGAGGTCACAAAAATTGGATCCGCGTAGATTTTTCGGGTTTACCCCCTCGGAACTGGGAAAGAGTCGAATGAAATATTCGTTTTGATATCGAGTGTTATAAGCCGCATCCAAATGGGTTTGCTGAACGCCAGGTTTCAATTTGGCATAGGCCGTACTTAGAATGCCTCGGTTTACGGGTATTAAGTGAGGCGTAAAAATTATGGATGGACTGGAAAAAGTTGTTTTGGAGGATGGGACAGGAATCAGTCGTGCTAACTCCTGTTCGATTTCAGGCACATGGCGATGTTTGCCGATTTTATAGGCATGAATGGCTTCATGAGATTCAGGAAAATGGGTTCCCAATGCAGGAGTGCGACCGGCTCCTGAAATTCCAGATTTTGCGTCAATGATAATTGAACTTTGCTCAATGAGGTCTTGGGTTACAAAGGGGGCGAGTTGCAAAATGGCGACGGTAGGATAACACCCAGCCACTGCGACAAGTTGGGTCTTGGCGATAGCCGCACGATTGAGTTCCGGTAGTCCATACACCGCACTTTTGAGCAGGGCAGGAAAAGTATGGGGGGTTTGATACCATTGCTCATATACCATCGGATCTTGAAGGCGATAATCAGCACTCAAGTCAATGACATGTTTCCCATGTGAGAGAAAATCGGCTACTGGCTGCAAGGATTGCGTGTGGGGAAGAGCGAGAAAAACCACATCGACTTCCTTGGCGATCGATTCGGTATGTAACGAAGATAATGAACAGTCATAAATCTTCGTAAGATGAGGAAGTAGCGAAGCGACAGTGAGTCCCTCAGATTTCTCAGACGCCACTACGCGGGTCAGTGTGACCTGTGGGTGGAGGGTGAGTAATCGAAGTAATTCACCACCTGTGTAGCCACTAGCTCCGATTACGGCGACGCGATATTTTTTCTCCATGGCCATTTCAAGAAAATTTGGTGAGCGGAAGAAATATTGAATAGGATACCTGATGAAGAAATAGTTTTCCTCTGTACCAATTGATTATGTGTGAAAAGTTAAATTGAGGTGGATTTTGGTATTAGAAGTTGTCGGAATAAAAAAAGGGAGAGGCCGGAAGGCCTCCCCCATAATTCTACGTGAATAATGAACCGGCCAATTATCGCTTGGAGTATTGGAACCTAGCCCTGGCGCCTTTTTGTCCGTATTTTTTCCGCTCTTTTACCCTGCTATCTCTGGTGAGCAACCCATTTTTTTTCAGGGGATCACGAAGCGAAGGATTATATAAGGCTAAGGCCTTGGCAATCGCATGACGAAGGGCTCCGGCCTGGCCAGAAATGCCTCCACCCGTCAACGTGGCCTTAACATTAAATTGCCCGGAGGTTTTAGTAACCTCGAATGGTGTTTGAACTTGGATTTGATTCGTCAATCGTGGAAAATATGAATCTAATGACCGGGTGTTGATTTGAATATGGCCTTGTCCTGGTTCTATCCACGCGCGGGCGATAGCGTATTTCTTTTTTCCGGTTGCGTATTGGACTGTATCGATCATGTGAGAATTAATCTCCTTTTTTCGTTAGGACGGTAACTGATGAATTTAGAGACTCAGAGGCGTTGGGCTTTGCGCTTGATGCAGATGCTCGGCACCAGGGTAGATTTTGAGCTTTCTGGCCATTTGTTTGCCTAACGTACATTTTGGGAGCATCCCACGAATGGCTTTGGAAAGGACTTCCGTTGGTTTCTTTGCATGAAGATGTTCAGCCGTAATGGCTTTGATTCCTCCGGGATAACCGGTGTGGTGATAATAGACCTTTGTCCGAAATTTGTTGCGGGTGAATTGAATTTCGCTGGAATTGATGATGACGACATGATCGCCCGTATCGACATTCGGTGTGAACGTTGGCTTATGCTTTCCACGAAGGATAGAGGCAACCTTCGTGGCCAGGCGTCCAACGGTTTTCCCTTTGGCATCGACTAAAAACCATTGTCGTTCAACTTCCAGCGGTTTAGCTTGATAGGATCGCATGAGTGTCTTAGTTCCTTTCCTCTACTTGATTCCTTGTCTAGATATCAGTCTGTTCTAATCCTTTTTGATCGAGTTTGGAAAGCCAGGTATCCAAATCTTCTCCTCCGCGACGTTCCAGCACCTCCGGGGTGACATAGATTGGACATTGACATCGGAGTGCCAAGGCAATGGCATCACTCGGCCTTGAATCGATTGATTTTTCCAGGTCATCTTTGGTTAAAAACAGCGTTGAAAAGTAGGTATTATTTTTGACTTCCGTGATCACCACTTTGTTGAGGGTAAAACCAAGGTGCGAGGCAAAGCTGCAAATAAGGTCATGGCTCATAGGCCGTGGTGGGATGACGTTCTCCAAGGCCAACCGAATCGATGTTCCTTCGGCGGTTCCGACCCATATGGGAAGAACCTCTGAGTTTTTTTCATCCCGTAAAACCACGATTTGGGTGTCGGTATTCGGATCGACCAGGACCCCATGGACCTTTAACGGAATTAATGTGTTTATTTCAGTCATCACCCGCACACTCACTATCAATTGTAAATATTTCAGATGGCTATATGAACATCAGCTAGACATCTGATTTGCCAAAATCCTCAGGCTTGAGGTTTTCCAGCCATCGTTCCAATTCTTCTGAATTTTGTTTATGGAGCACTTCCCCGGAAGCAAAAATAGGAGCATCCGTGCGAAGGGCCACGGCAATCGCGTCACTTGGCCGAGAGTCAACGGTGAACTCGGAATCCCCAAAAAGGAGATGGATTTTGGCGAAGTACGTATTATCCTTCAAATCCGTAATGACCGTACTGATGACCTTGGCATCCATATTATCAAGTACCGTTTTCATGAGATCATGGGTCATCGGCCTTGGAGGAGCGATCCGCTCTAAGGCAAAACTAATCGCGCTGGCTTCGGCCTTCCCAACCCAGATTGGGAGCATGTCAGAATTTTGTTCATCTCTAAGGATGACAATATAGGCATTGTTGTAGGGGTCAAATAAAAGACCCCTCACATTCATTTGGTTCAACATACGCTAGGCCAGTCATAAATAAAGGACGTGTATTTTACTTGAAAATCAAACCTTGAAAAATAGCATTCAATAATATGTATTGTCAATGAAAATAAGGGCTTGTCCATCATCGTATACTCTGAATTGAGATCCTCAATATAGAAAGCATTTTGGTTTCAAAAAATTATACCATGCATGAGTGGGCATCGGTAACGAACCTGCATTTGATCTGTTTTATTTACTTTATCATGTCTGAAATTCGAGTTTTGCTCTGACTGCGGCAGTTATCCACTCACAGGCCTCCTCACGGGAAATGTGATGCTTTTCGCCAGTTTTACGGTCTTTGATTTCAATGGTATTCTGTGCCAGTCCCTTATCACCAAGGATAATATGGAAGGGAATGCCGAGCAAATCTGCATCGTTAAACTTAACTCCACCTCGTTCCTCACGGTCGTCAAGTAACACCTCTATATCGTTTTGGGAAAGGTCCTGATAGAGCTGCTCGGAAGCTTGACGTACCTTTTCTGATGCGGTGACCGAAAGTATGTGAACCTGAAAAGGGGCAATGGGCATAGGCCAACAGATACCTTTGTCGTCATGGTTTTGTTCAATGGCCGCTGCCGCTGCTCTGCTGACACCAATGCCATAGCATCCCATCACAGCAGGAAGGGTCTGACCTTGAGTATCAAGGTAGGTTGCCCCCATTTTTTCACTATATTTCGTCCCTAGCATAAAAATATGCCCCACTTCGATTCCTTTGGCTGTTTGGAGCGAGCCGCCTCCACGTGGGGAAGGGTCACCGGCCTGAGCTTGGCGAAAATCTCCTATGCTTTCAATGGCAAAATCCCGGTTAATATTGACATGAATGAGGTGGACGTCCGGTTCGTTTCCACCCACAATGAAATTGCTCAAAACGGCCACGGCCTGGTCAGCCAGAATTCGAATTTTCTGAAGACCGATCGGGCCGACAAAGCCGACTGGGGCCGTTGTGAATCGGAGGACCATCTCTGGGGTCGCCAAAGATAATTCATGGATACCAAGATGTCGTTGAATTTTAATTTCGTTCGCTTGATGGTCCCCTCGGATCAGGACTGCGGTTATCTCATCCGTGCCAGTCTGATACAGAAGGGTTTTCACCAGGCGGGAAGAAGGCACGTTGAGTAAGGCGCATACCTCTTCAACTGATTTAGCATTGGGTGTGGAGACCTTTTCCAGCGGTAGTGGGGCCTCAGGTTCCCCGATGGTGGGTGGAGCAATCTGGGCCCGTTCGACATTGGCTGCATATTGCGTGTCCGGATCAAAAACGATGAGTTCTTCTCCGGTATTGGCTAGGACCATAAATTCGTGAGAAGAGATACCACCGATTAAGCCGGTATCGGCCTCCACTGGACGAAATTCGAGGCCCATACGAGAAAAAACTCGGCAATAGGCGTCGTACATGTCTTGGTACGTACGTTTGGCTCCTTCCACATCCTGATCAAAGCTATACGCATCTTTCATGATGAATTCACGCCCGCGCATGATGCCAAACCGGGGGCGAATTTCATCGCGAAATTTCGTTTGGATTTGATACAGAGTGACGGGCAATTGACGATAAGAACTGACCTCTCGACGGAATAAATCGGTGACGATTTCTTCGTGAGTGGGGCCCAGGCAAAAGTCCCGCTCATGGCGATCCTGTAGTCGGAATAGTTCCTTTCCGTAGAAATCCCAGCGATCTGTTTCTTTCCAAAGCTCGGCCGAGGATAGAATCGGTAATAATAGTTCTTGCGCTCCTATCCGGTCCATCTCTTCGCGAACAATGGTCTCAATTTTCCGAATGACCCTCAATCCTAGTGGGAGGTAGGAATAAATACCGGCGGCGACTTTTCGGATCATGCCCGCGCGAAGCATGAGGCGATGGCTGACCACTTCGGCTTCGCCGGGATCCTGTCGCATCGTGGGAATTAATGTTTGTGATACACGCATGAAGACACCTGGTTATATGGTTGAAGACAGACTGAGTCGCAGGGAGAACTCACATGGATAGCAACAGACAACGAGACGTTCAACTGGTTGGAATTATTGGAGTAGGCGACTAATGTCATTCCAGGTCGCATAGGCCATCAGGAAGACTAACAAGACCAATCCAATTTGTTGGGCCATTTCTCTCGACCGGTCTCCTAACGGGCGACCTAAAATGCCTTCGCAGGCAAAAAAGAAGAGATGCCCTCCATCAAGAATGGGAATGGGTAACAAATTCAAAATTCCCAAATTAATACTTAAGATCGCAATAAGCCATATGACGCTGGCAAGGCCCTGTTGGGCTTGTTCGCCCGACACACTGGCAATCATCAGCGGGCCACCGAGATGCTTTGAAGAAATTTCTCCCGTCACGAGTTTGTATAAACCAATAACGGTGAGTTCACACCATTTCCAGGTTGCCTTGAGTCCTTCCCAAGGTGCGAGAAATAGAGAGGTACTTTTGAGCACCGTACCCGCACCGGCTAGTTTAATCCCAATGCGGCCAACAGACTTGGTTTCTCCATCGGAGGAGGTGACAGTTTGACCTTCTGGGGTAATGCGAAGAGAGATAATCTGTCCTCCGCGATCGACCTGAACTTCTAAAGGGGTTCCAGGGTGTTGGCGAACGATCTCGGTCATTTGAGACCAGGTGACAATCGGCGTATCATTAATTTGGATAACTCGGTCATCTTGTTGAAGGCCCGCGGCCATGGCAGGGGTGTCCGGCATCACTCCCCCCACCAGCGGAGGATGATCCTCAATGCCTAGGGTATATTGAGGTTCGTCCGGGCGATCGGGCACCATTTGAACCGTTGGAGTGATGATCAGCGTTTTCACGCTATTCTCCCGAATGACATCCAGTGTGACCGGACGTCCATGGGCCTTGCCGACCTGTTGGTATAATTCACCCAATGTCGAGATGTCCTCTTCATTGGCCCGGATCACCCGGTCACCAATGTGTAATCCGGCGGTTTCAGCTGGAGAGTCGGGGGTGATAGCCTCAATGACTGGTGTGATATTGTCGATGCTGGGCACAAACAGCGGCGATCCTAGGGCCAGCATTCCCGTAAAAATCAGGTAGCTGAGGATAAAATTGAATCCCGGGCCAGCAGCCACGATCAACGTTTTGTGGGGAAGGGATTGGTGCATAAAGGATTCACGTTGTTCAGCAGGTGAAACAGCCTCTGACCCCTCTTCTCCATATAATTTGACATATCCCCCCAGAGGAATGGCGGCCAAGAGATATTCTGTATCGCCAATCTTGCGACCAATCAGTTTTGGTCCAAAACCGATGGAAAACTTGAGAACCCTGACTCCCACCCATCGAGCGGCCAGGTAATGTCCGTACTCGTGAAAGGTTACAAGGACTCCCAGTACAACCAGGAACCACCATAATTTTTGCCCAAATAGAAAGATGGAATCTGGAGAAAACGACAGAAGGTTATTCATAGCTATTTATCGCGGGTTCATATTGGTGAAGAGGAGCAGGCTTTCATCATTTCCGTGGCTGTGCGTCGGGCCCATTGATCTACCTCCAAGGCATCTTCAATGGACGTGACGGGAGTCGCGGTGTAGGCATTCATCGTTTCCTGAATCACCCTGGGAATATCCAAAAAGGCAATCTGTTCCTTGAGGAAGGCATCGACAGCGATTTCATTTGCGGCGTTTAATGTCGGTGAAAGCCCATCAGGTCCTGCCAGTGCGTCATAGGCCAACTGGAGACACGGGAATTTTTCAGAATCAGACGGATAAAATGTGAATTTCCCGATTTTTCCTAAATCCAGGAGGGGAGGATTCAATGGAATGCGTTCCGGGTATTTGAGCGCATAGGAAATTGGTGTTCGCATGTCCGGGTGACCTAATTGCGCGATAACTGACCCATCACAATATTCTACCAAAGAGTGGATAATACTTTCTCGGTGAATGACGACATCGATTTGATTATGAGGGATATCAAAGAGCCATCGGGCTTCAATCACCTCCAGGCCTTTATTCATCAAGGTAGCGGAGTCGGTGGTGATTTTAGCACCCATCTTCCAATTTGGATGTTGCATTGCTTGTTCGGGGGTCACGTGTTCCAGATCCTTGACAGGCCTATCCCAAAATGGCCCGCCGGAAGCCGTTAACACGATCCGGCGAATGTCTATCTTCCGGTGACCTTCCATCGATTGAAAAATGGCGCTATGCTCGCTATCGATCGGAAAAATGGTGACACCATGTTTATGAGCTTCCAGTTGCATCAATCGGCCTGCCATCACCATCGGCTCTTTATTGGCGAGCGCAACCTGTCTGCCTGCCTGAATGGCGGTCAAGGTTGGCTTAAGCCCTGCTCCGCCGACGATAGCAGAAATTACCAAATCGCCTTTTGATGCCCTGGCGACCGCGCAGAGCCCTTGTTCCCCGTCTAAGACTTCAGGGGACGTGCGTCCCATCCGTGCTCGCAAGCGATTCGCGGCATCCGGACAGGAGAGCGCAACTACTTCCGGTTTGAAGAGGCGAATCTGTTCCTCAAGGGCCTGATCATTTGATCCGGCGGCCAAGCCGACTACTTGAAATTCTTCAGGGAATCTTGAGATCACATCTAATGCACTATTCCCAATCGATCCGGTAGATCCAAGAATGACAATGTGTTTCACCAGATTCTCTCCCTATGATTTGATTGCGCACGGTCTGGTTATGAGGTCGATCCCGTGAATAGGGCATAGTAGTAAAAACCCGGGCCGGTAAAGAGCAGGCTATCCACACGATCTAACACGCCTCCATGTCCTGGAATGATTGTGCCTGAATCCTTGATGCTCACGCTACGTTTGATTGCGGATTCTGCAAGATCACCAAGGGCTCCGATTATGGCCATGCCAATGCCGAGAATAGCGCATTCCCCTAACGAGAAAAAGGGGAGAAACCAAAAGTGGCTGATAATGGCTCCCAGCAAGGAAAAGAGTACTCCTCCAATCAGGCCTTCAATCGTTTTTTTTGGACTCAGGGTTGGTGCCAGGGCATGTCGTCCAAAGGATAAGCCTACGATAAATCCACCGGTATCAGCCAACCATGTGATGACCAAGACGAAAAAAATCAAGGCGATTCCATGAGGGAGTTGCCGGAGAAGGATGAAATGCCCGAGCAGAACCACCACATACAGAATTCCAAAAGGATAGGCAACCCATAAGGGGAGCCGTTGCCTCATGGCCATCGGGGATATGAAAAACCCTGTCAAAATAACCATAATGATTCCCAAGAGCCAGAGGTTCAAGGCTTGGGAGTATCCGGTATACATGGCAACAAGGAGCATGACGGCACTAAGACTGGAAGTAACCTTGGTAACAAGAGTGCCGGTCGGACCAAAGTAGAGCGTGAGGAATTCCCATAATGCGAAAAGAGAAGCTGTGCCAATCAGGAGAGAGAGCAGCCAGGGTGGTGAATAGCGTATTGCTCCATAAAGCAAAGGAATAAATACGATAGCTGAGTAGAGTCGACGGGGATCCATTGTCTATAGGAGCAAAAGGGGCAGTAGGTCAGATGAACACGAAGAAGGGTGCCGGGTACGCGGGAGAGCCACAGACAATTTTATGGCGAAACGGTTTGAGTGATTCGGCCAAAACGACGCTCTCGTTTTTGATAATCGAGTAAGGCAAGAAGAGTCTCAACGCGACGAAAATCGGGCCATAGGGTTTTAGTGAAATAGAGTTCCGTGTAGGCAATTTGCCAGGGAAGAAAATTGCTGATTCGCGTTTCTCCGGAAGTGCGGATGAGCAAGTCGGGATCCGGCAGACCCCATGTGCTGAGATATTGTTCAAACAAGGACTCATCAATTTGATCTGGCGTGAGGGACCCCATCTGAACCTCGATTGCGACTTTTCGAACGGCATCGACAATTTCGGTTCTTCCTCCATAGCTGAGGGCAACCGCCAGCGTGCGCTGAGTCAAATGGCGGGTTTCTTCTGCCACCTCTAAGGCCAGTGCCCGGACGGACGGGGGTAATTGCTCCAGTCGTCCAATTGGCAGGAATCGTACTTGTCGTTCTTGAAACCGTTGGCGTTCCTGATGCAGGTACTGCTCAAGTAACCCCATAAGGAGTCGAATTTCTGAATGAGGCCGTTTCCAATTTTCCTGAGAAAATGCATAGATGGTGATATAGGGAATGGTGAGTTCATGCCCAATTTCCAGAACATCTTGAAGCGCACGGAGTCCTTCTTTGTGACCGGCAATTCGAGGCAATCCTCGCTGAGCGGCCCATCGGCCATTGCCATCCATGATGATCGCGATATGTCGGGGAAGGGATGTGAGGTCAAGTTGATCCAGCAATTCGCCTTCAGCAACCTGTCTTGCTTCCACCGCGTGAAATTCATCCATGAATTGTGCTGAAAAGCATTGTGAGAGGGAGGACCGCGTTGGGATTCTGTTAAAAGATTTTAAGAACCAGGCAAAATTTCACAACAAATTTAGTCTAATAATGAAAGCGATTCTTGTCAAATTAGGCTATTACTCTCTTCGTTGGAAATTGCGCCCGCCTGGGAGATGGGCTATACTTCTATCTTTTGGTTCATTTGGTACGTACTTTGATGTAATTGAGGTCTATGGTACCCAGTCTTTCAGATTTTGCCCTCCAAGAAAAAGATGTCCTCCAGGCGTTAAATAAGGCCACCGCTCGGGATGTGGATTATGTGGACATGTATGTCGAGTCCTGCGTGACTGATTCCGTTTCTCTGGAGGAAAGTCTAGTCAAGCGCGCAGTCAAAAGTATTTCCCAGGGAGCAGGTGTTCGAGCGGTGGCTGGTGACCGAACAGGATTTGCGTATTCAGATGACCTATCCGTGCGAGATCTGGAAATTGCCGCTGATACAGCACGCTATATTGCCGATTCTCCAAAAGGGAACAATCCCATAGCCGTGACTCATCGTTCTCAGCCCTCCCAGAACCTCTACCCCTTGTCTCAGCCACTTACGGAAATTACCACAGAAGACCGGGTTGCCTTACTTAATAAAATTGACGTGGAAGCCAGACGATATGATCCGCGAATTACCAAGGTCATGGCGTCATTTAACACGGAACAGAAAATATTTTTAGTCATCAACTCTCAAGGGCAACTTGTGGGGGATGTGCAACCTCTTTCCCGCCTTCAGATTACGTGCATTGCTGAAGATGGGGCTAATCGTCAGGTTGGGTCATTTGGAGGAGGGGGAAGAGTCGGATTTGCCTTCTACTTGGACCAGAACCGCGCGATGGAGTTTACCCGAGAAGCTGCACGCCAGGCGATCCTCAATCTATCCGCGGTCGAGGCTCCGGCTGGAACTATGCCTGTTGTTTTAGGTGGAGGGTGGCCGGGCATTCTGCTTCACGAAGCGATCGGGCATGGGTTGGAAGCGGATTTTAATCGTCGCAAAACCTCAGCCTTCAGTGATTTGGTCGGGAAATCCGTCGCATCGGAATTATGTACCATCGTGGATGATGGGACACTCCCGTTTCGGCGCGGTTCAATGAACATTGATGATGAGGGGACGCCGACGTCACGGACCATGCTTATTGAAAAAGGTATTTTGCGCGGCTATATCACGGACCGGCTTAATGCCCGCTTGATGGGCATCCCGTTAACAGGAAATGGGAGAAGGGAAGATTTCCGGAGTATTATCCTTCCACGTATGACCAATACCTTTATGTTAGCGGGAGAATCCGATCCGCAGGATATCATTCGGTCGGTGAAAAACGGGTTGTATGCCGTGTCGTTTGGGGGAGGACAGGTTGATATCACCAGTGGAAAATTCGTCTTTTCAGCCAGCGAAGCCTATCTGATCGAAGATGGAAAGGTGACCAAACCGGTCAAGGGAGCGACGTTAATTGGGAACGGTCCTGATGTTCTCAAGAAAGTCTCGATGGTCGGACATGATATGAAATTAGATGAAGGAATTGGCACCTGTGGAAAAGATGGACAATCGGTTCCGGTTGGCGTGGGACTTCCTACCATTAAGATTGATGAAATGATCGTCGGTGGCACGGCGATGAGCTAGATGAATAACCCTCCCGTTTTGTTTCTTCCCATGTAATCATGTCAAATCTGACAACCACACATGGTAGCCGTTTCCCGGAATTGGCGGCTGAGGTTCTCAAGCGAGCCAAGGCCTTAGGGGCGACTGAAGCGGATCTTCTTGTGGCTGAAGGCGATTCAGTCTCCGTGCAGGTTCGGATGTCAAAAGTAGATCGGCTTTCCAAAGCCCGTGAGAAAGTTTTGGGGATTCGGGTGTTTTTTGGCAAACGTTCAGCCAGTTCTTCAACATCCGATTTTTCCAAAGCCTCGTTGCATCGTTTAGTCAGTGACACATGTAGTCTGGC
>JAGQKG010000459.1 GCA_020430245.1 Nitrospira sp. | reverse complement strand
ACTCATTCGAGTGGGGTGGCTATTACAACGAATTTCGGAAAATGTGGTTACCCCAGAAATTTCTCGCTTTTCTTTTGTCCGTCAAAAAATTATTAGTTTTATGGGAGGAGTACGATTCGAGGAACAAAGGGGGCATATTGAAGCAGAGTTTGAAAAGCTAAATAAATGGATAAATGAAGATATCATTTTTATTGCAACTGTAACAGCAATTGGAGTTGCTTTTTTGGCGATGGTGGTTACAATAATCGGTCTGTTCTGCTGCAAATCAAATATCTAAAATGTATAAGTCAAGACTTCATCTGACAGACAGTGAGTCCGGCGACTATTAGGCGGCCAGCATTTTCTCCTTTGCGATTGACACACTGTCTCGCCAGGTCTGCATCGGGGTTTTTCCATAGCGCCATCCCCCCTGGTGTGAACAGTGCTCGTTTTACTCCTACATCCAACTGTCCAAGTCAGCTTGCAGCCCTCCAATGTTCGTAAATTTTCTTCTGAAAGACCACGCGGTAAAATTTGTTGAGCAGGGTCTTATGAAATCGTTGGCCGATGCCGTTAGTCTTAGGTGTAGTGTCCCTCTAATTAAGCGGGAGTTCCCCTTCTATAAATGCGGGGAGAGAGCCAAATC
>JAGQKG010000458.1 GCA_020430245.1 Nitrospira sp. | reverse complement strand
CAGATGAATACTGCCTAGTGCTACAGCGAGATGACCTGTGAACTGGAAGTAAGTGGATTATTGATATGGCCGGTGTTGCGTTGCACACGTATTTTCTTACTGTGTTGCGTTGGAGTTATTGGGAACGCACATAGAAGTTGAGCGGATTTAACGCCTGGTAGCTGACGTTAGTGCCTCTTCCCGCCTCGGGATCCACAAATCCATCCGTTATTCCGGTTTCGTGGAATGCGAGTGCCGGTAAAGCTGTTGCTTTTGCATTGAACTGATGGACCCGTTGGGTGAATAACTTCCTGGCGGCTTCAATCCGGTCAATTTCCTCGTCTGTTCCGTAGATGACAAAGGGGGGATAGGGACGGCAGGTATCAATGGCGGCCTGTAAGACCGGACGAAGCCGCAGAAAGGTATTGAGGCCAGCGTTTCCCAATTTTTGTTGGGGTTCAGGGAGGGAGGCGAGAAATCTGCTTCGTGCCAGTCCCATGGGATGCTCTGGAGTAAAGATCACGGCATGATCCCGGTCGAAGGCAATCGCTCCCTGGGTAACGATCCCGTCGGTTAAGTCGTGCAACGTCAGAAAGTGGACGTAATGTTTGATTCTGGCTTTATCAGATTCAGAAGGAATGAGTTGTCC
>JAGQKG010000457.1 GCA_020430245.1 Nitrospira sp. | reverse complement strand
GTATTCTCTCACGGGTTTTGTTAAGAAGAAGGCATGCCCAATCTTTTATACACACTCTTCCTCCTCATATGGTTTACCGTGTGTGGCGGGTCCCTGACCCTTGCGCAGGATTTTCACGTTGGGCAATCGGTAATACTTGAGGCCACCAAACCCATCGGTGTGCCTCTTCATCGCTATCCGGCCCCAAGCTACTTGAAGCATATACCGACGGGCACTCCCGCCACCATTGAACAGACCGCACAGAATGGACTGTGGCTGTTCCTCCGCTTGCCCAATAATGACAAGGCCTGGGTCCATAAAAAATATCTCAAAGCCGGTTCACCAGAACCAGGACCACCGGCCAAACCCGAAATTCCCCTGACCGCTGAGGGGGGAGAGCAGGCCGTATGGGCGAGCCGGGATCGGTGTGAGGCCGTGGTGAAGCAAGGCAGTCGAATGGCTGCCGAATCTTCTTCCAAGATCCGGCTGGCCACGTGGAATATTCGATGGTTCCCGATCGGCAAACCCTCCGACCAGAGCGAAAATCATGCCGATCCGACCGACATCGAATGGCTGATCTGTGCGATTCGTTGGATGCAAATCGATATCCTTGCGGTCCAGGAAAGTTTAGCCACTCCGGAGGCGACCAA
>JAGQKG010000456.1 GCA_020430245.1 Nitrospira sp. | reverse complement strand
TCTTCCAAAATTCCATTCCATAGGATCCGGAGGAAGCCTTGCGGATGTCGAAACGAGCACCTATTATTGGATGATCTACACTTGGCATTTTCACTACCCCATTTTATTCTGGACCATGTTTAACGAGCTATTGCAAATCTGGTGTCTCCCATCTAAAAAGTCCTTTTTCAAAATAAAACGCAGAAAAGTGAAGTGGTGTTACATATTCGGCTTGATCTGCTTGTCTTTCAAAGCCTCCTCCTCCTTCGGCCTCGCCGTAAGCCATTCTCGGCTGACCGAAGAAACTGCTCCTGACACCCTTCAACTGTCCGCTTGACGGGGAAGCTTACACAACCTCCGCCACCGAGGTCTAGCCCTTGAGCACTGTTACCACCAACGCCGCTCGGCGCTTCGCCAGCCACCGTTCAATCGGTTCGTCCTGCCCCATCGAAGGCCTCCTTTAAGAAGTGATTAATAATATAAAGGGTTTCTCTCTTTCAAGGTGGGCATAATAAACTGTAGAAAGCCCTCCCACCTACATATTGTGAATACAGTCCTCATTGACATCCTCGATCCATCTGATCGGTGACTGTTGTCATTTTCTTTGTCTTCCTCCTAGCCGCTTCAACTGAAATCGTAGAGCTTTCCCC
>JAGQKG010000455.1 GCA_020430245.1 Nitrospira sp. | reverse complement strand
TAATTCTTAGCCGCACCAGTATGTTCTTGACCGTATGGTAACAGAAACGCTACCATATGGACATGGAGAAACTGCGGCAGTATCGAGAAAAGCAGGGTTTATCCCTGCGTGGGTTGGCGAAAATGGCGGGGGTGCACTATGTTTCCCTGGTTCGACTTGAAGCAGGAACCTTTGACCCCCGCCTGTCAACCTTACGCAAACTGGCAGAGGCACTGCACGTCAGTGTCTGTGACCTGATTGATCAACCTCAACCAACTAAAGGAGGGCCTAAACATGGGACTCACCAAACGAAAGGACGGGTGGTACGTCGAGTTTCGAGTGGTCGACGATGACAAGGTACTGAGCCTAGCCCCGCACGGTGGCATAGGTCGGATGAAACGGTGGAAGACTGGTACACCGAACAAGACCGTGGCGAAGCAGTGGGAAGCCAAGATCAAAACGGATTTGGTGATGGGAAAAATCAGGAGTGAAAAAATTAAGCAAATGACCTTCGCTGAGTGGGGGAAACGGTATCTAGCCTTGGAAGAAGTAAAGGGGTTACGGAGTTATCGAGACCGATTAACTTCTATGCAGGACCAATGGGTACCATTTCTTGGAGCCAAGGCTCTGGATGAAATAACGGCTGCCGA
>JAGQKG010000454.1 GCA_020430245.1 Nitrospira sp. | reverse complement strand
CAATGTGTTCTGTCATGTCAATTCGGACCCAATGAAATGGTGTCAGATGCGTCGCATCCCGAACCAGAGATATCGACCGTGGCAGACGCACTCGCGTGTGCTCATCCATCCAGGCAATCAAATCCGGTAATTCCTGTTTGGGAAAGAAATGCCCTCCGGCAAGAGGATGCGTCCAATGGTGTTCCCGGTAGTGATAGGGAATCCCACGACGCTCCATCTCTTTGACCAAATCACGACTCAGTTGCACCGGCATCACTTGATCCTCTTGCCCATGAATGACATACACGGGAGTGTGCGACAGGTTTTCCACGAAGGGAAACAGCACATCATCGATCCCGCTGGCCATAGGAGCAAGACCGGCAAATCGATCGGCATAGTGCATGCCGATAATCCACGCCCCGATTCCGCCATTGGACATGCCGGTTAAAAAAATCCGGTCGGGATCTACATGATAGCGGTCCTGAACATCCCGTAAAACTTGCAGCACCAGATCTTCCCCATATCTTGTCCACCATGCTCCCATGGCCACAGTGGGGCAGGCCAAAATATAGCGATCACCTAATCGCGGGATCCAGCGGTCGAGATACGCTTCACCACTAAAGCCTGCGCCATGCAAACAGACAATCAGGGGATACG
>JAGQKG010000453.1 GCA_020430245.1 Nitrospira sp. | reverse complement strand
ATATGTTGACGTATGGTGGAAACTTGCAGGTGCGCCCAACGGCTGACAGCCACTTTGAAATTGCCGGGCATATCATGCGGTTAGCCAATAAGAACGACCATTGGTATGGTGCTAACCAAGCGGTGTTCAAAAATACCCCAACCGGGAACAAAGAAAAGTCCCTGGGTGGTGAAATTGACATCGTGTACACCTTGTTCTTCCAGAACAACAAGGTGGGATGGCAATTCGGATATGGCCACTTCTTTGATGGTGACTACTTGAAGAAGAATAGTGGCGGATTAAGCAGTGACCAGAACTGGGGCTATACCCAACTCTGGATCAACTTCTAATTATCCAAAAGGGGAATTCAACCTCCCCGTTATCCTGAAGGCCTGGCTGGTCATACCAGCCAGGCCTTTTTTTTAATTTATCTTCCCTAGATGGAAACCTACTGCACTGGTGAAGTCATAATGACGATCCTTTATGATTTTTTAGTGATATGTCGTACTTGGGCAGTTTAGGAGCAATCCTAATGCCATGTGAATTTTTCTGAATGCTTGGAGAAGATATTTGATAATATTGAGAATTTTTCGATTGCTTCAATGACATGATGAAAGGATGGGATTCAACGTGCCGATTCGCACGTGCCACGGTGTG
>JAGQKG010000452.1 GCA_020430245.1 Nitrospira sp. | reverse complement strand
TCGGCTGGACGCTCTTAGGGAGGGCATTTAGAATGTTCTGCGTTTTATGGCACCAACATCGTTGCTGCCGGGTCGTGGGGAATAGTTCCTCAAGGGCGGCCCAGAAGCCCATCGCACCATCGCCCACAGCAAGGTGCGGGGCGGTGAGCCCGCGAGCCTTGAGCCCAACCAAGACTTCGCGCCAGCTCTGGGTGGATTCACGGATGCCATCTTCAATCGCCAAGAAGCGTTTCTCCCCACGAGCATTCACGCCAATGACGACGAGGGCACACAGCCGGTGGTCCTCCGCCCGCAGCCCGCTGTAAATCCCATCCACCCAGATATACACCCACTGCTCGGCATCTACTCGGCGCTGCTGCCACGCCGTATACTCTTCCCGCCAGACTTGCTTCAAGCGCGACACCGTACTGGCGGAAAGCCCCTGAGCCTCCGGTCCCACTAACGCTTCCAGGGCCCCCTGCATCTCCCCTGTCGAGATGCCTTTCAGATACAGCCAGGGAATCGCGGCTTCAAGACTGGCCGTCTTGCGCACATACGGCGGCACCAAGGCTGATCGAAAGGTGACGGGCTCCCCTTGGCGACTGCGGACCTTGGGCACCTGCACGGTCACCGGACCGATCCCTGTCTGAATCTCTCGTT
>JAGQKG010000451.1 GCA_020430245.1 Nitrospira sp. | reverse complement strand
TGTATTTTCAATAAGTTAGGTGAATTCGTCAAGCAGGGTCATCTGAATTGCGTAAAAAAATGGTAGGTGGCAAAAAACCGTTTTCCTCAATGTCTTTGTAAAATCCACACGACCATTTACTAATTTTTCATGTCTTATTTTTAGGTGCGGTAATTTTTAAAACTGGTAGATGGTCAATCTTTTCCATCCTGTAACAATGAGCCTTATACAGGTTCTTTCCTAAACGAGTCAATTCGGTGAGTAGAAACAGGATCAACCGCCCTTTGTAAATTTTGATGCTTTTAAAATCCAGTTGGCATTTAGTATGGTCGTGAATAGTAAGATGCCTCGGACCGGCGCATTTTTGGGTGAGATACCACAAATAAATATCCCCGTGGCAAGACCACGGGGAATATCAAGTTTAATAAATAAGAAATTTCGGATCCTCTTGTCTGGAGGTTCATTTATTTCTTGTAGTGTGAATAATTAATTTCCTTCTTGAGATAATTCTCCGCCTCTTCTGCGGCTTAACCATCCTTTCCCCCGCCGACCATTTCTAAACCTCATGGCTCGAGGTCGAAACGCTCAAATTCGGCTCAAGATATAGACTCGCCAAACATCACGAGTCTCTTCTCACTATCTGATGGTGCCAAGGTTATTTG
>JAGQKG010000450.1 GCA_020430245.1 Nitrospira sp. | reverse complement strand
CAAATCATGAAGTAATCCAATAAGTTCGCCTTGTGTTTCAAGCCCTATTTTGGCGGCACGCATTTTGGCTAGCCTCGCAACACCTAATAGGTGGCATTTGAGACTTTGACTTGCGCCATCAAACTCTCGTCTGTGAGCAATATAGGACAAATTTTTCATGTTAAATAAAACAATTACTTCCTGTGATGCGTTTTCTACAACTTTTTATCAGGAGTTTGTGACAAATCAGGTCATTGTTGAAAAATTATTTTGGTCTTGTAACTTGTTGGCTCTCATGGCTTTTAGTGTCATGCTCGTGGCTGGCTCGTTTCCCTTGTGACCTCGGATGTCACGCTTGCCGTTTGCTCTTCGATGAAACATTGAGGAGTCGTCCTTGAATGTCTTCCGCTTGGCCCGTTATCGCTTGGGCTTCCTGACGGACGGCTTGCCGGAGTGTGGCCGGTTGTATCACGCGTACGCCGTTGCCAAAGCTTAAGATCCACCCGATCAGTTCTCGATTATTCGCCACGGTCAGTGTCATGGTGAGTTCTCCCTGTTTCAGTCGTGTGACGTGTTGAGTCGGGTGCCAAATGCGGTCTTTGACCCAGGCGGCGGTGGGCTTATTAAACCGGAGTTCGACCTTGATGGGCTGGCCGCGCATGA
>JAGQKG010000044.1 GCA_020430245.1 Nitrospira sp. | reverse complement strand
GGAGGCCGTAGCCCATACCGGGAATTTGCAGTGTCGCCATGGAATCGATAAAGCACGCGGCGAGCCGGCCGAGGCCTCCGTTCCCCAGCCCGGCATCCGGCTCCATTTCAAGGAGTGCCAGCTGGTCCAGACCTCTCTTTTTTAGGGCCTCTAATGCCAGCGATCCCAGCAGTGCGTTAGTGACGTTGTTGGCAAGTGACCGCCCAAGCAGGAACTCCATCGACAGGTAATACACCCGCTTGGGATTTTTCCGCTCGTAGGTTTTTTCCGTCCTGAGCCATCGTTGTGAAATGACGTCGCGAACCGACCGAGCTGTCGCCTCAAACTGTTCACGGGGATCCGCCTTCTTGGGGTCAATGACGTGGTCGAAGATCAAGTGTCGTTCATAGAGCGCGTCGTTCGTGCCGGAAAATTGAATGGGTCCGCACCCGTACTGTTCAAGAATTTCCTTGGTTCCGTCTTTCATAATGCCTCCGCGTAAGCTTTCGTGCGTTCATATTGTCGACGGTCTCGGAGCGTGATTGCGCCTTGAGCTCTTGGTGCCGGACCTCCGGGACTTCCCCCGGATCGGCCGTGCCGGCGTTTTATGGTCCAGGTGACTGTCCTTGAGTCCCGCCAGCGTTCACGTGCGCGAAAAGCACCACAACGGACCGTGCCTCAGTCCGGTACGTCTGACCTGGGATTGCCGGTGAGGTTTCCCATGCAACAATGTCATACGGCGAGTCCAGGGCGGTATCGATCCATCGATACCAGATGTTGTCTCCTCCGTTCTGAACAGGGGGCAGTTCGAACTCGAGCGGCTCCCAATAGGCGTTCAGGATAAAGTGGTTCAGGAGCTTTTCTTTCCGATCTTCAACGGTAAAGGCAATGCTATGGGAATTCGGGCTCCAGTCCGGTTGGTTGAGTTTGACGCCGTGCCATGCCTTATTCGCCTGACGGATCAAATGGGGTAGGGTCATCCGTTGGTGCTCTCGTTCAACGTCGCGCAAGAGACGTCGCGCGTTGAGCAGCGTCACGAATCGATGGACATCCGCATGTTTCTGTACAAGCGTCCAATCGAACCAATTCGTTTCATTGTCCAGGCAATACGCATTGTTATTGCCACCTTGTGTGCGGCGGGCCTCATCGCCCATCAGAATCATGGGCATTCCTAACGAGAGCAGGGTTACGGTCAAAAAGTTTTTTACCTGCCGGTTCCGTAACCGTTCCACCGCTGGGTCATCCGTCGGCCCTTCAACTCCGCAATTCCAGCTTTTATTATCGTTGGCTCCGTCGCGGTTGTCTTCGCCGTTGGTTTCGTTGTGTTTACTGTTGTATGAGACGAGATCGTTGAGTGAGAAGCCGTCATGGCAGGTTACAAAATTGACGCTCTGCTCGGGCTCTCGTTCTTTATGACCGTAGATCTCGGGACTCCCGATCAAGCGATCGGCGAAACATGCTAAGGAGCCTGGTTCACAGCGGAAGAAATCACGGGCATCGTCCCGGAATCGCCCGTTCCATTCTTTCCAGCTATCCCCGACAAATGAGCCGACCTGGTAGAGTCCGGCCGCATCCCAGGCTTCCGCGATGAGTTTCGTCCCGGCCAGGAAGGGGTCCGAATCAATGTCCCAGAGAATAGGAGGGTTCTGCAGCGGCCGACCGGCTTCGTCGCGGGAGAGAATCGACGCGAGGTCGAATCGAAAGCCGTCCACGTGCATCTCATCCACCCAATACCGGAGACTGTCCATGATTAAACGACGGACAATCGGCTGATTGGCGTTTAAGGTGTTACCGGTTCCAGAGTAGTTGCTGTATCGGGCCTGATCCTCCTCCAGAATATAGTAGGCGCCGTTTTCGAGGCCGCGATAACAGAGCGTGGGCCCGTCCTGGCCGTTCTCGGCGGTGTGATTGTACACGACATCAAGGATGACCTCTATTCCCGCTCGATGCAGCGCTTTGACCATGTCGCGGAATTCATCCACCACGCCGACCGGATCCTGACATGAACTATACATCGGATGCGGCGCGAAGAACGACACAGGCGCATAACCCCAATAATTGACTCGTCCCGGAGGGCAATCCTGGGCGTCGAAATGAAACACGGGCAAGAGTTCAACTGCCGTGATGCCGAGTTCCTGGAGATAGGGAATTTTTTCGGTCAGGCCGGCATACGTGCCTCGGATTTTCTCCCCGACGCCCGAACTGGGGTGGCGGGTAAACCCGCGCACGTGCATCTCGTACACGATGGTCCGGATGGCGGGAAGTTTGAGCGGGGCATCACCTTCCCAATCGTACGCGTCCATATCCACCACTACGCTCTTCATTGCGGTGGGACAATTGTCTCCCGGCTTGGATGCCGCGATTCGGCTGTATTGCGTCGGCATCGCCACGGCCCTGCCATAGGGATCGAGTAGGATCTTCTCAGGATCAAACCGCAGTCCTCGCTTCGGTTCGAAGGGGCCGTGCGCCCGATAGCCGTAGGTCTGGCCGTGCCGAATCCCAGGGACGAAGACGTGCCAATAGTGGCACGTCCGGTTTCTCCAAGAATCGAGGGGAATTACGGTAACCGGCTTCGTATCATCCGCGTGATTGAACAGCAGCAACTCCATGAGGGTGCAGTTTTTTGAAAAGACGCAGAAGTTCACTCCCTCAGAGGAAACGGACGCCCCAAGGGGAAAACTTTTTCCGGGATCGGTTGCTCCGGTTGGCATACGCACTTCCTGTTTGCTCCCTTTTTCTGGTTCTTAGGTATGGGTTTCGATCCTCAGGCAGAGATCCTCTCGCACCACCCTGAACCTGTGACTGGTCTTATGTCAGAGTGGCTCTCTGTCTTTTCTCTCCCTCAGCGTTGCCCCTCAGGGATTGATGGTTAAGGGTTAGTTGTTTGCCAGTTTGGCTAAGTCTTCTTTAAATACCGGAGTATCCGATTCGTAACCATCGGGGAGTGTATGGCCTATGCCTTTGTGGCAATCGATGCAGGTTTTCCCTTCCTTCATGGCTTTCTGCATGTCACGTTGGGCTACAAGCGACTGGGCGTGCCAGTCCATGGCCTCATAGGAATGGCAATTACGACATTCTTGGGAATCGTTTTCTTTCATCTCCAGCCAAACTTTTAAGGCCAGCTTTTCACGCTTGGCCTCGAATTTTTCTCGCGTGTTGATGGAGCCGGTGATTTTACCCCATAACTCCCCTGTAGCCTTAATCTTCCGAACGACCTTTGGACCCCACGCTTTAGGCACATGACAGTCGGAGCAAATGGCGCGTACCCCTTGGGCGTTGGTGTAGTGAATGGATTGCTGATATTCCGGCAGGACGAAATCCGTCATTTCATGACAGGCGTTGCCACAGAAGGAGAGCGAATTGGATTCCTCCATGGCGGTGTTGAAGCCCCCCCAGAAAATAATTCCCGCTATTCCGCCAACGACGAAAATCGCTCCCCAGGAATATCTGCTGGTGGGACTCCAAAACCAGTTCCAGAATTTTGTGAGCATAGAGTGATGTGAATCCTTATGTTGGGACCTGTGTTTATTTCAATGAGCCTTTCCCGTAACGGGATTCAAATCCTTTTCGAACGGCGTCAAGCTGGGCCGGGTTCATCCCCTCAAAGTACCAGGCATGACCAGGGATGGGTTTGAAATGTTTTTCGAGTAAGGCTTTTGCTTCCTTTTCACCCGCGACCTTTTTGAGTTCCGGAATGAAATCGAAATAGGTGTGCTTGGCTACCTCATACATCCCATGCCACCACGTGTAATCAGGACCGCTCATGGAGGCCCCATGCCTTGCTCGACGACCTTCGTGATGCCAGATTTCCCACCAAATCCATTCGATCTTGTCGTCGAACGGGGCTTTACTGATGGTGCCGGCCTTTTGGAGGTCACCCATGATGGCGGCAATGGGTTTGGCGAATTTTTCGTTATAGAGGTCCACTACCTTATCAAACTGGTTGTAATGTCCCAATATCACCGAATCGGTGTGACATGCCGTACACACATTTTGCATTTTGAGGCGACGTTCTTTCCATGTCAGCACCTCAACCACCTCTGACTCCTTGGCCTTGTCTCCAACCTTGGGTAATGGTTGACCTTCCGGCACATCGAACTCATTGCCATTCTGAAGTTTCACCAGGTTGTTTTTGACGGAAATGGGCGGCCGCAATGTCCAGGAGATCCGTTCGCCCACATTATGCGTGGACTTTTCTCCGCCGCCGGCGCTCATATGGCATGTCGCGCAGGTGGGCGCCGCCGAATAATCCACGCCGGCTTCCCATTTATCCGATTCGAGATTCATCTCAGTCGTTTTGGCGTGATAGATGATGCCATGCTTGGATTCGTTATAAACCTCAATCTGAGGATGATCCGGACCGACGTGACATTTTCCGCAGGTATCCGGGGTTCGTGCCTGAGCTTTGGAGAAGCGGTGCCGACCATGACAGGCTGTACAGGAACCCTTAGACCCATCGGGATTGATACGTCCAATTCCGGTATTGGGCCAAGTGGTGGCTAGGGGTTTTCCGTCTTCACCAATTTCAATGGTTGAGCCGTGACATTGTTTACATCCGGCATTCACGGCCTCCGGGCCGCCTACGACTTCGCCCAAAAGATTATCGAATGATGCCAGAATTTCGCCGGCCTTCGAATGATGCGAACCATCCATCTCCTGAAATTCCGTGGTATGACAGCGTGCACAGTCCTTGGGCGTCACAAGGATAGAGATCAATTGCCCCTTGTGCCTGAACCCGTCTTTGTCCTTCCCATCCGCTTGGTGACAATCCAGGCAATTCACGCCTCGTTGTCCGTGCATGCTTTGATTCCATTCCTGGTACAACCCAGGTGTATGTTTCCGATGACAGAGCACGCATTCCTCACCGTCGGGATTTCCCCAGTCCTTGCCATAGGTGCCGGCGGGTCTCGCCGCATTGGCTTCACCGGCTTCTTGAACCAGCATGCTGCCCCCGTCTAGCAATACCGTTGTCGCACTTCCAATCAGAAGAATCACAATCGCACTAAACGATATCCGAAGAAAATTATTTTTCAAGAAACCGTTTTTAATGTTCTTCATACGTGTTCCTCACAGAGCGTATAGGTGGACGGTTGTGGGTGGTCTTCCGGGTTGGGTGGCCAACATTCTGAGGTATCTGGAAGTCATTGCCGCTTGTTGAAGAAACCCAATGTTGCCATCAATCATAGGTTGTCCGCTTCGGTGGAACTCTTCCTTCGCGTTGTTGTGCCGCGCTGACCCCATTGCCAGCCGCTGAGCTCAGGCATATCCTCTCCATATTTCGCGATGTATTGTTTATGCTCCAGCAGTTTGTCGCGGATCGCTTGCTTGGCATAGGCAGCGCGGGATCCTAGTTGCGGCAGCCGATCGATGACGTCGCCCGCGAGGTGAAACCGGTCCAGATCATTCATCACCACCATGTCGAAGGGGGTACTCGTCGTGCCTTCTTCCTTATAGCCGCGCACGTGCAGGTTCCTGTGGTTCGTCCGCCGGTACGTGAGACGATGGATCAACCAGGGATACCCGTGAAATGCGAAGACAATCGGCTTATCCTTGGTGAAGAGGGTATCGAAGTCATGGTCGGACAGACCGTGAGGGTGCTCGGTCTGTGGTTGCAGTTTCATGAGATTGACGACGTTGATGACTCGGATCTTCAGTGTCGGGAGATGCTGACGAAACAGATCCACCGCGGCCAGTGTCTCCAGTGTCGGAACGTCTCCACAACAGGCCATAACGACATCAGGGTCTTCACCTTTATCGTTACTGGCCCATTCCCAGATTCCGATGCCGGCCGTGCAGTGCTTGATGGCCTCGTCCATCGTCAGCCATTGAGGAGCAGGTTGTTTTCCCGCGACGATGACGTTCACATAATTACGGCTGCGCAGACAATGATCGGTGACCGACAGGAGTGTGTTGGCGTCGGGCGGTAGATAGACGCGCACGACACCCGCTTTCTTATTCACCACATGGTCGATGAAACCGGGGTCCTGGTGGCTGAACCCGTTGTGGTCCTGACGCCAGACGTGGGAACTCAGCAAATAGTTCAGCGAGGCAATCGGCCGCCGCCAGGGAATCCCGTTGCACACCTTCAGCCATTTGGCGTGCTGATTAAACATCGAGTCGATAATGTGGATAAATGCTTCATAGCAGGAAAAAAATCCATGTCGCCCCGTAAGCAGGTACCCTTCAAGCCATCCCTGGCACTGGTGTTCACTGAGCATTTCCATCACACGGCCATCCGGTGCCAGATGATCATCGTAGGGAAAACGGTCCGCCATCCAGGCGCGGTTGGTCACCTCCATCGCATCCTGCCAGCGGTTGGAGTTGTTCTCGTCCGGACTGAAGAGACGAAAGTTCCGGCTCTCCATATTGAGTTTCAAGGTGTCTCGCAAAAACATTCCCATATGGCGAGTGGATTCGGCCATGATTGCGCCGGGCTTGGCCACTTTGACGGCGTAGTTTCGGAAGTCCGGCAGACGCAGATCCCGGAGCAAAAGACCGCCGTTGGTGTGTGGATTCGCGCTCATGCGACGCTCCCCCTTTGGGGGAAGATCGGCGAGTTCAGGCTGCAACCGTCCGGATTTGTCGAACAGCTCTTCCGGTTTGTAACTTTTCATCCATTTCTCGAGGATTTTCACATGTTCCGCTTTTTCATGCATTTCCCCCATTGGCACCTGGTGGCTCCGCCAGTAGTCTTCCGTCCGTTTGCCGTCAATCTCTTTGGGGCAGGTCCATCCCTTGGGCGAACGTAGGATAATCATCGGCCAGCGCGGACGTTCTTTAACCCCGTTCTTTCGTGCCTGGGTCTGGATGCGGTGAATCTCGTCAAGACACGTATCGATTGTGGACGCCATCAGTTGATGCATCTTGGCCGGGTCGTGTCCTTCCACGAAATAGGGAATGTATCCATAGCCGCGAAACAGCTGCTCCAGTTCCTCATGGCTGATGCGAGCCAGCACGCAGGGGTTTGCGATTTTGTATCCGTTCAAGTGCAAAATCGGCAGAACAGCTCCGTCCGAGGCAGGATTGAGAAACTTGTTGGAATGCCAGGAAGTCGCCAGCGGTCCGGTTTCGGCTTCCCCGTCGCCGACGACGCAGGAGACAATTAGGTCCGGATTGTCGTATGCCGCCCCGAATGCGTGCGACACCGCGTACCCCAGCTCGCCTCCCTCGTGAATAGAGCCGGGTGTTTCCGGCGCCACGTGGCTGGGAATCCCGCCTGGGAATGAGAACTGCTTGAACAACCGATGCATGCCCTCTTCATCTTGTGGGATATTCGGATAGACTTCACTGTAGGTGCCTTCGAGATAGGCGTTCGCGACCAGACCGGGCCCGCCATGTCCCGGGCCGGTAATGTAAATCATGCTGAGGTCTCTCTGTTTGATTGCGCGGTTCAGGTGGGCATAGATGAAATTTAACCCCGGCGTCGTCCCCCAGTGGCCAAGGAGCCGTGGTTTGATATGTTCCTTGGTCAGCGTCTTCTTCAATAAGGGGTTGTCGTACAGGTAGATTTGTCCGACGGACAGATAATTTGCCGCGCGCCAATAGGCATCAATCAAGTCCAGTTCTTTTTTGGATAACGGATTTGCCATGCTGACCTCCTTACATTTGCATCATACACCCGAATTTCTTCAGTGGAACAATGGTTGTCGAATGGAGAACTATCCGGATTTACGGTGTTCCTGTGAGACAATGCACCGTCTCCCGTGCAATCCACGTTTCCTCATCTGCAGCCCCGACATAGATCTCTACGGGTTGTCCATCCTGACTGATCCGGGCGACATCTCCCTGTTGAAGTCCGATGGCTGCGCGATTGAGGTGAGGATCCAACCGTAATCCACACCATTCCATTCCTTCACAAATTCTGCGCCGGATATCGGGAGCCGCCTCGCCGATTCCGCCCCCGAATACGATGGCGTCCGCTCCGCCCAGAACCGCAAGATAGGCCCCGATATATTTTTTGACACGGTAGCAAAACACCTCGATGGCCATTTGGGATGGTTCATGCCGGTCACGCTCCGCCGCTTGCAGTAATTCCCTCATATCGTTCGTCTTTCCGGAAAGTCCCAAAAGCCCGGACTGTTCATTCAACCACCGATCTACTTCCGAAGCATCGGCTTTTTCTTTTTGACAGAGATAGTTCACGATGGAAGGATCAAGATCACCGCACCGAGTGCCCATGACCAGCCCTTCCAGCGGGGTAAATCCCATGGAGGTCTCTACAGATTTCCCGTCTTTGACAGCAGATATGGAACATCCATTGCCGAGTTGCACGGTAATGAGTCGGGATGGTTCGGAAGGTCTTCCTGTTCTCTCAAAATAACTTCCGACCAAGGAGGCATGCGCGATGCCGTGAAATCCATAGCGACGAATGTGATGGCGATGGGCTAACTCATGGGGCAAGGCATACACTTTGGCATGAGAGGGCATAGTGTGGTGAAAGGCGGTGTCGAACACCGCCACCATCGGGATCTTCGTACTCAGCATGGCTCTCGCTCCGCGAATTCCTTCGAGGCAGGCCGGGTTGTGCAAGGGCGCTAATTCCCCAAGCGCATCAACCTCCTCCATCACCCTGTCCGTAATCACGACCGGTTGTGAAAATCGTTCTCCTCCATGGACCACTCGGTGCCCTACGGCTTGCACGCTTGCGAGGCAATCGGACTTAGCGCCTCCGCAGTCCAATTGTTGGAGTTGCTCAAACAGCCAACGGACAGCTTGATGGTGATCGGAGATCACTTGAGTGGTCTTCATGCCTGGTTTTTTTTCGACCTCATATTCAAGGCAGGCCGTGTCTCCGATGTCTTTCACGGCTCCTTTTATCAAAGTCCGATCAGGTCGGACATCGCGACTTGATGCTTCTCGCCCAAAATCGAACACACGAAACTTCAGGGATGAACTTCCGCTGTTCAACACGAGAACTCGCATGGTCACATCCGTGTCCAAACGCCTACCAGCTTAGGATCGGTCGGATCGCCACAGGCTCTTGGGAGGAAAGATGTATCTCTTCCTCTTCATGGCGGATCATGAATCCTTCCCCTTCGCGCAACGAATACCTCGCGCCTTCGGGTCCCATTTCCACATCGAGGATTTGACCTTGGTACGTCAATGGAAAGCGGATCCTGGCCGGCTGGTCTAGGGCGCGTCGAGGCTTAAACGTCAGGATGCCGTCGAAATCCCGCATGCCCGCTATGCCATAGACCATTACCATCCACGTGCCGCCCATCGAAGCGATGTGGCATCCGTCTTTCACGTTTCCGCCGATATCCGCGAGGTCCATGAGCACGGCCGCCCGTGCGTATTCCACGGCTATTTCGGGATATCCAATTTCCGCTGCCACGATGCTTTGAATGCAGGATGACAGCGAGGAGTCGCCGGTGGTAAGAGGATCGTAATAATCGAAATTGCGTTTCTTTTGCTCCGGGGAGAATGCCTGTCCGAAAAGAAACATAGCTAAGACAATGTCCGCTTGTTTGATGACCTGATATCGGTAAATGACCAACGGATGGTAGAACAACAGAAGAGGAAAGTTTTCGGGAGGCGTCTTCTTGAGATCCCACACTTCTTTTTCTAAAAAGGCGTCATCCTGAGGGTGAATCTTCTGCTTTTCGTCATAAGGGATGTACATGTTTTCTGCGGCTCTCCGCCATTCCTTCACTTCCTCCATCTCGATTCCGGTTTTGCTGGCGAGAGCGGCGAAGGCCTCGGGCTTCTGCTCCCGCAACGTTTCGACCACGGAAGCCGCATACTGGAGATTTTCCTGGGCCATCAGATTCGTATAGGTATTGTTGTTGACGACCGTGTTGTATTCGTCCGGTCCTGTAACCCCATGAATACAGAACTTTCCTTGCTTCTCTTCCGAAAAAAATCCCAAATCGCTCCATAAGCGGGCCGTTTCGATCAACATTTCCGCCCCGTATTCATATAAAAATTCCTCATCGCCGGTGGCTTGGACGTATTTTCTCAGGGCATACATGATGTCCGCGTTGATGTGGTATTGGGCCGTCCCGGCCGCATAATAGGCCGACGCTTCGTCTCCGTTAATGGTTCTCCACGGAAACATCGCACCTTGTTGATTCAATTCACGAGCCCGTTCCCGTGCCTTATCCAACATGCGATAGCGGAACATCAGAAGGTTTTTGGCGATGCGCGGCGAGGTATAGATCAAGAAAGGCAACAGGTAGATTTCGGTATCCCAAAAATATTGGCCCTCGTAAGCCTGCCCCGTCAGACCTTTGGCGGCTACGCCTGTCGTATCTGCCCGGCCCGATGCCTGAAGGACATGAAACAGGTTAAAGCGTATGGCCTGCTGGATTTCTATATTGGAACGCTTGGTGCGTTGTGGATCCAGGTTGCTGACCTGGATATCGCTCCTTGACCAAAAATCATTCATGAATTGTTCCTGGTCGGCGAGGATGTGGGCGAAGCCTTGGCCAAGGGCTCGATCCAACGTGCGTTCGGCCCTTGCACAAAGTCCTTCAGGAGATGCGGTGTGCGTCGTGTGATAGGTCATATATTTTAACAGGCGGATGGGGATGCCCGGTTTGGCCTCAATCGAGAAGACCATCGCCCCGAAATCCTCGTAACACTTGTCCTGTATGGCGTAGGCACAGTCTGTCATCAGGTCGTGGTCCATGCCGCATGCCAGCGTCATGTTGCTGTTCTTAGTGCTGTGACACAGCACCACACGGCGATCTTTGGCAATCTGCTTCCTGGGATGTAAGGTCCGGTCGAGAAAGCCTTTGGCCTGTCGAGGGTCGCCATTTCCCTTCTGATGGTTGTGAAGATAGAGCATTTCAGAAGAAATCACGATCGGGGCCTCGGCGTTCAATACCGTTACTTCGTAAGACATGGCGGCCAGGTGCCGGTGAGGAAAGGACACCAGACGTTTCGATTTGATGAGCACCTGTTTCCCGGACGGGGTTTCCCACAAGATCTCTCGGTCGAGTGTGGCGGACTTCATGTTCAACCGTCGGTCGTAGTTCAACAGATTGGCGCTTGGCAGATAGAGAGGTTCGTCGTCGACGTAGAGTTTAATTTTTTTGCTGTCCGTGACATTGACGATGGTCTGACCGGTTCTGGCAAAACCATAGGCCTCCTCACCATACACGATCGGCCAGGATTCGTAGAATCCATTGACAAAGGTGCCGTTTTGAATGACCGGCACCCCTTCTTCCCCGCACCCTCGCATGCCGAGATAGCCGTTTCCTATGGCAAAGATCGTTTCAGTCATTTCCATGAATGGAGGATAAAATTCCTTCTCGATCAGGTTCCATTCGTCAGGAGGATAAATATGGTGAGGAGGTTTTACGCGTTCATGGTGAATCATGGTTTTGTAACCTCCAGAATGAAACAAAAGTCGACCACATGGTATGGAGATAGAAAAATGATGTGCATTGGTCTGATCATCACAACAGACATGAGGAGAAGGGTTGACCGAGAAGTTTATGCGACCAATTCTCCCAAATCTTTCACAACCACATCTGCGCCATGCTCCTTGAGTTCTTCGACTTCTCCTTTTCGTGCCACTCCGATCACCAGCCCGAATCCTCCATTCCGGCCGGCTTGGACACCGGAAATGGCGTCTTCCACGACCACCGCGCGTTTGGGGTCCACGCCTAGTGTTTTGGCGGCGGCCAGAAACGCATCGGGAGCGGGTTTTCCTGGGAGCTTTTGGTCATGAATGATGTTTCCATCGACTCTGACCTTAAAGAAAGCAGAAATTCCGGCAGCCTTGAGAACGGCGTCACAATTCTGGCTTGAGGTGACGATGGCAACTTTGATCCCTTTCTCGAGGATGTCACGAACCAGGGCGACGCTTCCCTCATACACTTCAACGCCGTCAGATTCGATAACTGCATTAATCATTTCGTTCTTACGGTTTCCCAGTCCACAGACGGTCTCTGTCTGTGGGGGATCGTCAGGAGTCCCCTCAGGAAGTTCAATATTCCGGGACCGGAGAAAATCCCTGACGCCATCAAACCGCGGTTTTCCGTCGACGTAAAGACGATAATCCTTGGCAATTTCAAAAGGTTGAAACGCCTCACTGGTCCGGGATGCCCGTTTCTGAAGGTACTCGTCAAACATTTTTTTCCAACAGGCAGCATGGACTTTTGCCGTGGCAGTGAGTACCCCATCAAGATCGAACAGAACGGCATCGAATTGATTCCAGCTAACGGTCTGACTGTTATTCGCTCGACCCATGGTTTGGTTTTCCTTCCTCAAGTGGCTGCAATTTTTCGGTTCAGGAAGAAGAAAGTTGAACCCTGCGGCATTCCTGCAGGTGTTGATCCTCTGTTCCGCCGTTTTTTATGGTTGAAAAAAACGGGCCAACCAGTGTGATCAGTCATCATGCCATTCCGCGCGGTGCGCTGGGATGGCTTTTCTTGCCCGGTCTTCCTCCATCCCTTCGGTATATTTCCCCATGGTGGCTGCGCCATTACATCTGGCTCTATGATAAAAGGCCTGCTGGCCATCCCTAAGATTTTCGTTCTTTCCATGCCAGCCTTCGAGCGCCGCATCCTGCAGGGCCCGGCCGTATGAAAAACTGATCTTCCAGGGTTTAGGAAGAGGAAGAGAATTGATGGCATTCAAATGCTCCGTGGCAAGGCGATCATCTTGTCCTCCGGATAAAAAGACTATACCCGGAACCGCAGCCGGCACATGGCGGCGAAGGCATTGTAGCGTGGCTTGTGCGACCTCCTGAACCGAGGCTTGTTTTGAACACTCCTTGCCGGATATGACCATGTTGGGTTTCAACAGTATCCCCTCGAGGAAGATTCTCTGGTCATACAATGCATTGAAGACCATTTGGAGGACCTGCCCGGTAATTTCTTGGCATCGGCCGATAGTATGGGGACCATCCATCAGCACCTCGGGCTCAACGATAGGGACCAACCCTTGTTCCTGACAAAGAGCCGCGTAACGTCCTAGGGCGTGAGAATTAACCGACAGGCAGGTCTGAGTCGGAAGGCTGTCGGTCATTTGAATGACAGCTCTCCATTTGGAGAATCGGGCGCCCATCTTGTAATACTCGCTCAATCTGTCACGTAGCCGGTCCAAGCCCTCGGTCACTTTCTCTCCTGGAGATCCCGCAAGGTCTTTGGCGCCTGTATCCACCTTGATGCCGGGGATGATACCGAGTCGGGAGCAGACGTCCGGAAGCGGAGTGCCCTGTGTGTCTTTTTGTCGAATGGTTTCGTCATACATAATCACGCCGCTGATAAACTCCGAAACATCCGGGGTTGTAAAAAGCATTTCCCGGTAGGTGCGGCGACTTTCTTCTGTGGAACGAATGTTGAGGGACTCGAATCGCTTCGTAATGGTGCCTACCGTTTCATCGGCCGCCAGAATACCTTTCCCTTCAGCTACCAGGGACTTCGCTGTCGCTTCAAGACTACCGTGATTCATCGTGCAGTCCCCAATTTTACTTTGGTATTAGAAGCATGCAAAGCGAATACCGTTAATCATCACTCCTTGGAAAAATAATCCAACAACTCAGTTCGGTAGATTCCTGAAGTTCAAAAATCTGGAGTGAACTGGCTTTTAATCGAAAGATATGGGGAAAAATGGGACAATGAAATCCTTAAGCATTGTTCTCTTTTGGGACATGGTGTTGACAGTTGTGGCGCTCAAAATAGATAGTATTTTGCTTGCATAGGGAATTTATCACCGATGTTTGAAAAACAACAAGAAGTCTACGTGATTCGTCACGGCGAAACGGAATGGAGCTTGAGCGGCCAGCATACCGGAACCACCGATTTGCCTCTTACTGAAAATGGACGAAAATTGGCCAGGCTGCTCCAACCCATGTTAGCCAATCACTCAATTGCCAGGATTCTTACCAGTCCTCTGCAGCGTGCACGGGAAACCTGTCAGTTGGCAGGATTTGGCGAAAAGGCAGAAGTGGATACCAACCTTGTCGAATGGAATTATGGAGAGTATGAAGGCATTACGACCAAGCAGATTCATGACAAGAGACCCGGGTGGGTGATATTTACCGATGGCTGCCCCGGGGGAGAAACACCTGAGGAAGTCGGGGCACGGGCGGATCGCATCATTACCAAGGCTCGAACCACAAGGGGTAATGTTGCGCTTTTTGCCCACGGTCATATTCTCCGGGTGCTGGTAGCCCGATGGCTTGGTCTTCCTGCGAGCGGCGGCCGGTATTTTCTCCTTCACACCGGCACCTTAAATGTGTTGAGTTATTATAGGGGAATACCCGCCGTGAAGATATGGAATGCCCCGATGGTTCAGGGATAGGGTATCTTGGGCCATCACCTCCCATTTCTGGAAATTGCTTTTAAAAATCCCAAATTGTAAATTAGATTTTCTCCGCCTGCCTCCACGCTTCAAAACAATTCTTTCTTGCCCCACACATGGGCTTCCTTGCTTGCTTGATTGACCGTTGAGACAAGAAGTCCCAGGGGAAAAATTCGGTTCTGTCTCCTTTCCCTGTTTTATTAAGTAGTGGTTTTAGGGTATATGTCCTTTCCAGCGTGAGAAGAAAGGATCCGCCACGGGAGGCGAAAGGAGGAAGAGCCTATGAGCATTGGAATCCGGAAAAAACACCTTATGGAGATTATGTGTGGGGTTCTGGCAGTGGGCGTCGTTCTGTTATGGCTTTTGTATCCGGCCGAAGGAGAAGCGCTCGCACAGCCCACAGTCAAGGAAGTTGTTGAGCAAGACAAACAACCCATCGCGGAGGAAAAGACAACAGAATCCAAAAAGGAAGAACCGAAACGTGAAGCACCACGGGGACCTGAGGATTCGTTCGATCGGGGAATTCCCCGGAATAGTGTGAAGGGGTTTTTGACCGCGGCAACGGAACGCGACTATGAGCGTGCAGCGGAGTATTTGGATCTGAGATATTTGCCTCGAGGCATGAATGAGAGCCAGGGGTCGCAATTAGCGAGGAAGTTCAAGATCGTCCTGGATCGGGCCCTCTGGATTGACTTTGGAGATTTAAGTACCGATCCGAACGGTCACAGTGATGATGGTTTGCCTTCCTATCGGGATGTTGTCGGCCACATTGATAGCCGGGGGACACAGATCGACATTGTTCTCCAGCGTGTGCAGCGTGATGACGGCGTCCCGATTTGGAAATTTTCTTCGGCAACTGTCGCCCAGATTCCCAGATTGTATCAGCAATACGGATATGGTTATCTCGAAGAATTTTTTCCCGAGGCTTTCTTCGATGTCAGGGTGCTGGGTATGGAAGTCTGGATGTGGGTAGGCCTTTTAGTCGTTGCCTGTGTAGCGGTTCTGGTGGCTTTCATTGTCACAGCCCCATTGGCTGTTTTTCTTCGTCATCGTCGAACTCCTCTTTCCGATCAGTTCTTACGTCTGGTGAGAGGTCCCGGTCGCTTTCTCTTCTTTGTTATATTGGCTGGGGTTTTAGTTCAATACATTAATCCCCCTTTATGGTTTCATGCGGTGCTTCGGGCGAAAACTTTATTGACGATTGCCCTGGTCTGGGTCGCCATGTGGATCGTGGATTTTGTGCTCCCGCGTTATGCCGAGCGGCTCGAACGGAAGGGGAGTAGTTCAGCCGGTGTGTTTGTCCTTCCGCTGGGGACAGCCGTCAAAGTGGTCTTTGTGGTTATCGCGACCCTCCTGTGGCTGGAAAATCTCGGGTTCAGCGTGACCACCATCCTTGCGGGGCTTGGCATCGGGGGGTTGGCAGTCGCGTTGGCGCTGCAAAGGCCCATTGAAAATTTGATTTCTGCGATTACCCTGTTCAGTTCTCAACCTGTGGCGGTTGGCGACTTCTGTCGATTCGGAGATAAAATCGGCACGGTCGAAGAGATCGGACTCCGCGGAACAAAAATTCGGACACTCGATCATACTGTCATCACCGTTCCTAATGTCGAGTTCGCCCATATGCAATTGGAGAATTTCTCCAAGCGGGAAAAAATTTGGTACCATCCGCAAATCCGCCTGCGTTATGGAACGACCCCCGATCAGGTTCGGTATATTCTTGTCGAAATTCGGAAGCTCCTGTATGCGCATCCCAAGGTTCTTTCCGACCCCGCCAGGATCCGTTTTGAGGGGTTGGGGCCCTCTTCCCTCAACCTCGAGATCTTTGCCTATGTGGGCGTGACGGACTATGGAGAATTCCTAGAGGTGGCGGAAGACTTGAATCTTCGAATCATGGACTTGGTTGAAAAAGCGGGTGCGGGGTTTGCCCTGCCATCACAGACCTTGTACGTGGAAAGAGGGAAGGGATCCGATGAGCAGTTGGTCCATGGGGCGGAGGCGCAGGTGCGAGAGTGGCGGGAGCAGCAGGCCCTGTACCTCCCGAATTTTCCGCCGGAGAAGATCGCAGAACTTCAAGGGACCTTAGAGTATCCCCCTCCCGGTTCGCCTCTTTCAACCGCCCGGTCCTGAATTCGTAAACGTGTTCTTGAGGGGGTGCCTATGGGACGAGGCGGTGGGTATCTGGGTTATGGGTTTACAGCATGAAGGTCGATTGGAAACCGGATTCTCCTCTGACAAGCTGTTACCTTACTTTTGACTAACACAACGGAGGAATCATTGAGCAACGGTGGATTCAAGAATGTATTAATTGAAGCTTAGGAATTCTTATGCGTCGTCGCTCATACAAAATAGTGATCGGGCTTGTTCTCGGCATTGGAGCATGTGCCGCCCTGGTGTATGTGTTATTCCCCTTTATCAAAACGGAACTGTATCGGGAAACACTTGAAAGGGGGTTTTCGGCGACTCTGGGAAGAACGGTTTTGCTGGAAGGACCTATCGCCCTGACATTTTCGTTGCATCCACGCTTAATTCTGGAAAACGTTTCTGTGTCTAATCCTCCCTGGACTGCCCACCCACATCTGTTTCGAGTCGACCGACTTGAAATCGGATTGTCCTTGGGCCCGCTTCTCCAACGTCGCTTGGAGGCTGAAAAAATTGCTCTCGAAGGAGCAGAACTTATTTTAGAAGAGGGGGCCAAAGGTCTTGACAACTGGACCTTCCGAGAAAAAGACAGGCGGCCTGGAATAATGTCCCGGGCGATGCCGTCGGTGTTCATGACTTTTGCCGAAAGAGGGGAGATCAACATCGAAAGCTCCAGAATCATGTACCGGCCATACCCTGCTGAGGAAATGACCGAAGTGTTGATTCAACGCGGGTTGGTCATTGCGCTTAACGATCAAACCAGGAAATTTACCTTTGAAGGAATCTACCACGATAGCCCTGTCAACATTCAGCTTATTGGCGGCCGTATAATGGATTTGTTCAGCTTGACTGAAGCCTGGCCTGTCGACGGCGTTCTGTCTACAAAGGATGCCTCCGCATCTTTTAAAGGAACGGTAGGGAATGTCAACTCGGATGGGACTTTCGATCTTCACGTCCAGGTTCATGGGAACCGCCTGAGTGCTTTGAACGGTCTCTTGGAGACCGACCTTCCTGATTCCGCTCCCTTTACGATTGCGGCAGACTATCTTCAGGGTCACGATGTCATAACGTTGAACAATGTTCGTGGGACGTTGGGCACGTCCGATCTCGCCGGACAATTGAGTATTCAGAATGGGAAAGGGCGTCAGGAAATCCGCGGTAAATTATCGGCGAACATTTTTCAGATCCATGATTTTCTGTTTTCTCCAAAAAGCACTCAGCAAGGCAAAGAGGTCAAGCAAGGAGCAGCTACCACGGAGTCGTCGACCATCACGCTGCCCGCTGATATGGATCTGGATTTAACAATCGAAAAATGCTTATTCGAGGAAATAGAGCTGGGTTCGGTATCTTTGACCGCTTCTGTCCGTGAGGGACAAGTTAACCTTAGTCCGGTTCGGGTCAAGGCTTTCGGGGGAATTGCGGATGCGCGTGTAACCGTTGAACTCCGGACCCCTCAACCGCATTCGGTATTTGCAGCCAAAGGCACCTCCTTGAACTATGGACATGTGCTTCGGGCGCTAGGAGTGACAGAGAACATCGCCGGATCAACCGACTTTGAGGTGACGGCGAGCGGGAGCGGGGCCTCCCTGCAGGAGCTCCTCAAGACGGTGACCATGAACCTTCAAACGGCCCACACCACGTTCGGGCTCTCCACTTCGATACCTGAGGATCCGCTGCCCGTTTCCTTGCACCAGGCTTCTCTTCAGATTTCCAACGGGGGACCCGTTAAAGTTGGCGCTCAAGGCGCATATCGGGAGCGGGCCTTTGGAGTCAAACTCATGACCGCTCCTCCGATTGGTCTGACCAGGATTGGAACTTCCTGGCCGGTGTCGCTCACGGCACTGTCCGGTGGGGCCCTCCTGGAAGTCAAAGGCACTCTGGATACCGGAAGGCGGGATATGCCGGGGAATTTGATTGTTTCGCTCAAAGGGCGCCGGTTAAGCGATTTTGACCCTGATCTTCCTCCAGTCGGTCCCTATGCTCTCATGGCTCATGTGAGAAAGGAAGGTGACCGGTTTAAGGTCGATCAACTCAGAAGCCGGTTCGGAAACAGCGATCTGTCCGGACGACTGGAAATAAATCTCCAGAAGTCCAGGCCTCATCTCACCGGGACCTTGACATCGCAACAGATCAATGTGGCGGAATTTTCAGGACCTAGTGACAGGAATGAAAGTGCCATTCCATCTGAAGCAATGCGGGCGTTCGATGGTGACGTGAATGTGACGATTGACCGTGTTCGAAGCGGAGGACCGGACTTAGCCGATTTGGTATTTACGGCCGGGCTTCAGGACGGCCGGCTGAAAGTGGAATCCGTGCACGGAACAATCCAGCATCAACGATCGGCCTATGGAAACTTTCATGGCAGGTTTCAGGTGGATACCACCGGGCCGGTCCCTACTCTGGCCGGCAACGGGACCTTTGAGGGTATCCGGTACGACCGTCTCTTCCCAAGTATGCCATTCGCGAAACCTACAGAAAATGATATGACCCTGGATGTCAGATTTTCAAGTCTGGGAAACACGATACCCAATATGCTGAACCGATCCACCGTTCAGGTAGAAGGGGAAAACCTATCGGTAAGGTTTCATCTGAAAGGTGATCATCTTGAACCGGTCCAAGTGAGTTCCAATCTGAAGATTGAAAGCGTGGATGGGGGGCCTTTGCAACTTTATGCGGAGGGGGTATTTGATAAAACCCCTTTTCGGCTTCGTTCGGCAACCGGCCCGATGAGAAACATGCTGAAAGACGAGGGATTGTGGCCGGTGAATATTCGGATGGACGTGCCAAAGGCCCTCGTTGAAATGAGCGGACATGTTCATCTCTCTCGTCCCGGCGATGAGTTCGATTTTCAGGTCCTCCTCAAAGGACAAAATCTTAGTGATCTGAATGTATTGACGATGTCCGACCTGCCTGTGGTCGGTCCGGTGGACATTAACCTGCACCTATCCCGGACTCCGGTGGGATTTCATCTGACGAACATCGAAGGGTCCTTGGGGGAAAACTCCTGGGGAGGCAATCTGACGGTGCTGACTAAGGAGGACCGCACGCGAGTTAGGGGCAAACTGATTGCAGAGAGTTTTGCCCTGGATACTTTCAAAGAACCTCAGAGTGATTCATTACGACAAAACAAGCAATCGAGGTTGGGACCTATTGCGGGATCGGTGAGAGACATTGGTTCCGTGGCCTTCGATACGGTGAGAGATACCATAGGTCTCAGAAAAGAACCGAAGATTTCCACGTTCAAGGCGATTCCGGACTTTCCGTTTCCGGTTGAAACTCTCCGTTCTTTTGATCTCATGCTTGATGGAGAGATCAAGCAGATTCGAAAGGGAGAAGAGGACCTGGGCCATGCCGCATTTCAGGTAACTCTTGAAGAGGGTGTATTCACGATGCAATCCGTGACGGGAAATCTATGGGAAGGAGACTTTGATGGGAAATTGATCCTTGATGGCAAGCAATACGTTCCCACTCTCAAGGTTAATCTGAATATTCATGGGCTTGATTACGGGCGTGTAGCCAGATCGTTCGGGGGTACCGACCTGGTCAAAGGACAATCCCAATCTATCACGCTCGACCTGAAGGGTCGAGGAGATACGATGCATGAAGTGTTGGAGCAGGCCAGTGGCCAATTTAATCTGATCGATGGACCTCTAGATCTGGCCACAAAATATATTGACCTCTGGGCTGCTGATTTAATTACGACGGCCTTAACCACGGCCTGGAAAAGTGAATCGGTATCCAAACTAAATTGTACGGTCGGATATTTTGATATCGAAGAGGGAGTGATGAAAAGCGATAATATTCTCATTGACACCAATCGACTTACGGTAGCCGGCGTCGGAAAATTGAACCTCGCCGACGAAACCATGGATCTGCTCTTAACTCCGCGCCCCAAAGATCCAAGCTTATTCAGTCTGGCTCACATGGTTCGCATCACCGGTCCGCTTTTGGATCCGGACGTATCAAGCGACAAATTACGGATTGCCGAAAGCGGAGGGTGGGGGTTGCTGGGGCTGGTGAATCCCCTGGGGTGGGTCATTGCGATTCCACAAATTGCGGGAACCACCGTGGGCACGATGAATCAAAATCCTTGTGTTGCGGCCATGAAAAGTCGACAGCATACCGCTCAGGCCCTTGATGAAATCAAGGGTGGCCTATGGGGAAGTATCAAACGGGCTTTTAGCAACCTTGGTGGATCTTCCAAGGATCCTCCGGACAAACCATAATAGCGGTATCTATCTGGAAACAGGCTTGTCCTCCATTGTTCCTGTTGACTTCCTTCTTTGCCCCTTGTTGTCCTGGAAGGATGTGGAGAGGACAAGGCCCAAACCGATTCCACAATCTTGTCAATCCTCCCCGCCAGGCAGACGTGCTGTCTATGTGGGAGCCAAAGCTTGCACCATCAGTCACAGAAAATTCTTTCAAGCCAGGCAGGGATCTCGTCATGCTTATTCCTTACAACTGATTCTGCTGCTGATTGAAGGGGGAAACGGCATGTGGACAAAATTCGTTCGCTCCCCCATCCGCAGGATTAGGGTCAAGTTTCACTCGTTCGAGGTTTCTCCGGAAGTTTGGCCGGCGGAGTAAACCACTGATCCTTGGGCACGATTTTGGGTTGTGGCGGGTCCGCCATATAGGCCGGTGTCATGACTTGCACACGATGTTCGTTGAACACATCAAGAATATTCTGGTTGAGACCGGTATAGAGGTCCATCATGTAATACGGCCGGTCGCAGTAGACGTTGAGTTCATAGGTGACGCAAAAATCACCCAAGGCGAGTTGCAGGACGAAGGGCCGGGGATCCTTTAATAAACCGGAAGTCCGGTCAGCGGCCTCAATCAGCATCGCCTCGACCTGCCGCCACGGGGTTTCGTATCCGATGCCCACCGTGGTATGGAGAATGAGACCCTTCTCTCTGGCAGCGGCGCTATAGTTGGTTACGTGGCTGTTCAGAATTTCCGAGTTGGGTACAATGATTTCTTCATTTTTCAACGACCGAAGCCGAGTCGTCAGAATTCTCCTTTCAATTACATCACCGAGAATTTCATTGACCTTGATCCGGTCTCCTTCCTGGAACGCACGTCGGTAAACCAGGGTATACCCGGCCAGGATATTGCCGATAATCGAGGATGACCCGAGCGACAAGAGGACCCCGAGGAAAATTGTGATCCCTTTAAAAGCCTCGGATGTGGATCCGGGTATGTAGGGGTAGCCCACCACAATCCCAAAGGCGATCACCAGTGTCCGGAAAATCCGGTAAGTGGGCCAGGCCCATTCCCGATCGAACCCCGGCCATGTCACCTTTCCGATGGACAGATTGGCAAAAATTAATTTCCCAAACTTAAGGAGGTAGCGGAGCAAGATGATCAAAATGACGAGAAAAACCAGGCTGGGAAATGAAGAAAGGAACCCTCTCACGATCACCCGAATGGGGTCGAGGAGAATATTGAACAACTGCTTGCCTATGTGGGCGGTCCACGGGAATTGACGGAACACAAAATTGAGATAAGCATACAGTAGCAGAAAGAGCAGGAACGTCTTGATTCCGTGTATGCCTCCACGTAGTCCGGCCCACATTTGATGGGCCTGAAGGATAATGACCTTTTGAACTTTTAAATCCTTGACCCGTTCTTTGTATCGTGGCTCGATGATGGTATCCAGTTTGTCGAAAATCCATCGGGTTCCCCACCAGGCAGAACCAAGAATAGCCGTGGCGAGCAAGGAGAAAGCAATGTGAATCAAGATGTTGATGGGTTTGCGCTTCTCCCGGTGCGTTTCCACGGCTTCCGCGATCCGCTTAAGATAGATTCGAGCCAAGACTTCGCGTTCCACTCCGCCTTCCAGCCGACCGTCGGCATTGGTCACCCCCATTAATGGTTGATCGCCCGCGAAAATCATGGTGACCCCTTTTTCCTCAACCAGTCGCAGGGATTGGGTTGACCGACTCAGATCGGAGCCGAACTCATCAATGCGCTCAAGAATTCTTCGAGCGCGTTCCTCTGCGGGCAAGGCCGACACGCCGCGGACTTGAAAGAGAATATCTCCATCAAGTATGACGGGTGCGGTGGGAATCAGAATGTGTGGAACGACCATTTCATCATTGGGCTTTTCCTGAGGCTTTTCTTGCGGAGGTTCCTGGGGCTTTTCTTGCAGAGCAGAAAGTGTTTGGGCTAAAGCCGGCAGAGGACCGACGCTTACGATCATGATCCACAACACAATAAGGCTAAGCAAAAGAAGAGGAATTCGCCTCAACTTCCGATAGGGTAAGAAAATGGATGAAGAGTATTGGAAAAGGGAGGTGGTCATTGTTTGTCTTTCTTCAATCAAAGAAAATACCACGAAGGCTTTCGTGATGAGAGCGAATGGGCCTGTTGTGGCGAGTCTCTCGTAAGAGAATACCTTTTTGACCGAAAGAAGGCTTCATTCAAGAAAAATGCCTCAGTTCGGTTTGAAGAATCGTCGTCTCCGTGAAGATTATTCTTTAACTCGAAATGTGTGCGATGTTTAGTATAAAGGAGTGGATACGATCATACTCGAAAGGTGAATCCGTTTGGTAGTCACAAAAGGCCGACCTGGTCCGTGTGTCGGCCGCACCTATCAGGCGCTTGCTCTACTCCCGTTGTGTATTCGAAGAACGTAACTCTTTCGTTTGCCTGCAACGTAACAATCCTATCCTCTTGGGGAGGTCATCACCACGAAATACAGATGATCATGGTCAAGCTCGAATGATCTGAATTCATGCTCTGTGCATATTTCTGAGCAAGAGAGCCACCGCCGGCTGGAGCTTGAGCGTCAGCCATTTAGGATCTATCGGGCGTCATCCCGTGTGGGTTTGTTGAAAAAGATTACCTGCCGCGTTCCCCGCCTCCGTCGTGGGGGCTTCACGTCTTCGACCCGCAAGCGGGTAGGCAGGGGCCATTTTTGGGGGGTCACGTCCGGCGTATACGTTCTGCGCGCAAAACAAAGGTAGCCCCCTGCGGGATGCAACAGACCGTGCGTGGGCTTTCTTTCAAGAGGCCTCAGGACAGGAGGAACTGTTGTGGACCGACCCGAGTATTTTGATACGTCGTGTCGCTGTGAGGAAATATGTTCTTGGGAATCAGTGTTATTCAACACTTCCCATGTGCATGCTTATGGGATGTAATCCGTGGGAACTCCTGTGGCGGAGATGTTCGATCGTATCGAGGGTTGAGGATCAGTGATATCAGATGTTCGGAACCAAACCCATGATCCTTTGGTGTGAAGAGGAGGGATATCTTTGAAGGAGTAGGGGTGAAATTGTTTAAGACACACGTTCATCTTTCCACCGGGAGATCCAATCTTGGTTGCATGTCGGTAGACACGAAATGGGCACGTTCAGCCCGGATAGGGAACGGGCTTTGGATGGTCGTATATCCATCGGCTTTTTACATATCGAAAATGTTACATGATTATCGCAGAGGGAGTAAGGCTGCAGGAAACCTGAACGCCATCTACTTCTCGATTTCTAATTGGCGGTTTTTTGTATAGAGGAACCGGACCAGATCATACTCGAATGGAGAGCCGGTCTGGTAGTAGCGAAAGCGCAGGTTGTGGCGGACATCCACAGCCCACACCAGAGTTGCGGCGGAGCTTCGATCAAGGTGGTCGTCAAAATTCACGGGTGTATAGAGGTAAAAGTAGCGGGCCGCCGCATCGGCCAGCAACCCGGTGGTATCACGAATGGAAGACGGTCCGAAAATGGGGAGGACCAGGTAGGGGCCCGGATTCAGACCGTAATGTCCAAGCGTTTGACCGAAATCCTCTGTCTGTTGGTTGATCCCTAACGGCGTGGCATGATCAAACAATCCCCCGAGGCCGAACGTGCTATTGATCAAAATCCGTGACAAAGTGTTGAGTGTGACTTCCCCTTT
>JAGQKG010000449.1 GCA_020430245.1 Nitrospira sp. | reverse complement strand
AAAGGCAAAAGCGCGAAGTTTTGTAATATCTGCGGTTACATTGGCATATTGGTTCCAAATATCCAGAAATCGATCATGCTGAATGTCTGAAGTCAGAGTGTTTCGTTGGGCTTCTAGGCTTGAGATCTGAGAGTCAATTATTTTGGTGAGGTGAACGTAATCCTTTTGCGGATGCTTGATTAATTCTTGCAACGTCCAGGAAGGTAACGTCTGTGCCATATGTGCTCCTTAGATGAGTTTCTCAGAGGCTGGGTGTAGTGAAAAAAATATTGTAGGGGTTAGGTGTGAAAATAATGGAATTGTCTGAGGAATGGAGCTGGCGAGAGGAATCGAACCTCCGACCTGCGGTTTACAAAATTGCTTTTAATTTTAACGCCAGTCAACACCGGTCAACACAATACAACGCTAAACCCTTATGAATCAAGGATTTTCATAGACTATTGTTAACTGGTTATGATGGTAGTAGATTCCTTTCAACCGTGACTTTTTCTGGATTTTTAAAATGGAACCGTGACAAAAACCGTGACGGAATTTCTCTAAAAATGCACGTCAAAAGTTACTCATAATTCTCTTTTTGGGGGCAACGAGCCGACTAGCTATCGGATCGGCGGTGGTTTCCTGGCCATCGTGCCCCCTCCCATCAATC
>JAGQKG010000448.1 GCA_020430245.1 Nitrospira sp. | reverse complement strand
TGCCATACAGGTCCTCATACGTTTGATGGTCGTAGTTCTGCTCCACCCGCATGACCACCCCGTTGCGCACAAACGCCCGAATCCGACACGCATGCGTATCGTTCGGCGAACAACACCACGTAAACGAACTGTCATACCGGTATTGATCGTGATACACCCGCTCCCACGAGCGATCCGGGTATTCCCCCAGGGGGTTGCCCACTTCAATCACCGGTTGCAACGCCGTCAACGCCAGCGCTTGATCCGCTAACGCCACCGCCGCCACGGTCCCCGCCGAGACCTTTAAAAATTGCCGTCTAGAAAGAAACATTGCTTACACCTCCTAAGTAAGTGCAGGACGAAATGTCCTTAGAATCATTCCTCATACAACTAGAAAAATAACAGATCACCTCCCTTTCCTTTTGAATTACCCAATTCATGTTTTTCCCATGATATTTATTCCGCAAAAATAAACCCATGAAAAGATAATATAAAGCAATTCCTAGTCCTACTTATCACTAGCAACAAAAATACATATAAACACTTGAAAAATAAGTACTAAAAATATTTATTAAAAAATTTTCAATGAAAACAAAAAGATACCAATTGGTAACAATTCAAAAAATGAAATTGGTAAATACAAGAAATTTGGCCATCTTCTGAGATT
>JAGQKG010000447.1 GCA_020430245.1 Nitrospira sp. | reverse complement strand
CGCCTCAATCAATTCGCGAACAATATCCGGTCGGTGAATGGATGGAGAAAACATTGTCGTGAGCATGGCAGGTAACACGCCGGCCTGGTACAGAATCGTTTTAGCGTTTTCTATAACGGGTTCCGCTGTCTTTTTTGCGTGTTCGACCCATTCTGCCTGCTCATTTTTTATGGTCTCATCCAGCTTTTGTTCTATTGCCGGATCTTCGGCTCCCCCGAATTCCAAAAGTTCGGGAGGAATCGGAGGGAGGATGTGAAAGAGCACAATGTGAAAATTCTCCCGCGCCCCGACCATCTCAGCCACATAGGAGATGCTTCGGATGGAAGAATCCGAATCGTCCACACCGACGAGTAATGTCTTGTCCTTCACCATTGGATGGTTCCCTTCATTGGACGTGAATCACGCTACCCTCTAACCAGAATTATTGGTGGTGTTTCTTGACCAAAAGGCAAGTAGTGATAAGTCCTACTGGCTTGTGCGAGCTGAATGTCTCCACCACTGTTCCCCTAAGGAGGTCTCCCTCAATGCCTCCCGACTTTGGCTGCGAATGGGATTGATTATTTTATACGGAACAGGGATTCCATCAAACCATTGTCGGTATACCCTTAAGACAAGGAGAGTGTCGGAAACCTCGTCTTTACCAAGGT
>JAGQKG010000446.1 GCA_020430245.1 Nitrospira sp. | reverse complement strand
TGGAATAAACAGGGTGGAACTCTTGCCGGCTACGGTGAAGCTCAGTTGATGGTACGGCCCATGCTTCTTCGGCTCCTGAGGGTCTTTACACTGACACCCGGCCGTGCCGCAGACATTCCATTGGGTGGTCAGGCTCCCCGGCAGGACGGGGCCGAGGTCAGTCAGCTGAGCCTTAATGCGGTGCAGGGTGCGTTCTTCTCTCGTCATGGGGACCTCCTGGTTGAACCGATAGCCGCTATAATGCTATCGGTAATATAGCACAAAAAAAGCGCCCGGCCAGCGCTCTTTGAAAGTTTTCTGTCTCCTTAGCTTAACAGCTATGGGCCGAAACCCGGCATCTATCGTTTTTTAGTAGTCGGCAGGGATTTTTTCCAAAGCTCTTTGAAAGAGGCGCTCCACCCGCTCACTGGGAAAGACGACTTCATAGGTCATCTAGAGGCACATTTTTTTGAAGAATTGCTCTGCTGGAACAGCTTTCCCCTTCGCATATTCTTTCCGGGCTCGTTCGATTTCCCCAAGGATTTTTTTGTCCTTTAATTCGTCGAGCGTTTCGACAAGATCCAGCATGTCTTCATAGTGCACGAGGAACGATACCGCCTTGCCATGCGAAAGCACCATGCAGGGAGACTTTGACTTGATCAACTTGGA
>JAGQKG010000445.1 GCA_020430245.1 Nitrospira sp. | reverse complement strand
GAACGTATTCAAACATGAAGATTCTCAGCTTCTTGATTGCCCCATCTTAAAAATTCTGTTAACGTGAATTCCAGTGTGCAACCTCGTGCTGGTTTTTCTTTCAGTGAAATCCATAGGAACAACGCATGGCATGGGAACCTAAAGATCCGTGGGGAGGGAGCGGTCAAGACCCTTTGGATGAAGTCGTCCGGAAGGCGCAAGACCAATTAAGCCGAATGGTACCAGGAAAAGGGATGAAATCCATCGGCTTGATCGTTGTGGCCGTTCTGGCCCTTTGGCAATCCATCTTTATCGTCGCTCCGGACGAGCAAGGACTGGTGAAACGGTTTGGGGACATTGTTCGGGAAGTCGAACCCGGCCCGCATTTCAAGATTCCCTTTCTGGAAACCGTCGACACCCCCAAGGTGGAGAAACTTCATCGAATCGAAGTGGGATTCCGCACCGACCGAGGACGGACCCAATTTGTCCCACGTGAAGCCCTCATGTTGACGGGAGATATGAATATTTTATCGCTTGAATTCATTGTTCAATACAAAATTAAAGAAGCGACAAACTATCTCTATAAGGTCGCCGATGTTGAAGAAACCATACACAATGCCGCGGAAGCCGCCATGCGGGAAGTCATCGGCAAAAGCAAGATTGACGAAG
>JAGQKG010000444.1 GCA_020430245.1 Nitrospira sp. | reverse complement strand
ACGTGCATCTTCCCAAATCTCGTGCTGCACTGATCGCCTCAGATCACCTTCCACTCGTCGCGGACCTTCGCATAGGCTTTTAATTTTCATCCTTCCTTCAGAGCGCAGCGCCATCTGCTCAAATTGTCGTTCGGAAATTCTGATTTCTCTTCGACCCCTCCCCGTCTCCTTTTGACCAGAGAGACACTCCACACCAATTTTTCCCGGTTTCCGTGCCGGAACACTCCGGCCTTAACTCTTTATAACACTCTTCTGAAATAGAGCACATGCCTATCGATGTTGTTAAAACAACACAGTCCATTTGAAAAAAAGAAAAATTGTCGTGCTTTGGATCAATTTGTCTTTCACCCAAAAATATTAAAAAATGTTCTGGCGGACATCGAAGGATGTAGGAGATTTCTAAACCAAAATAAAATGTCATGAGATTTGAGGGAAACTCCCATTTGAATCAATTCATCCGGTGGCATGATCCAGGAGCGCATAAAATGGATTTCAATTGGCACGCCTTATGCTTTTTGATCCTAGCAGGGAAATCGGAAGCATAGGGCATTGGATGACCGGATTGATGTGAATATGACCATGACCAAACCTATTGACAGGCTTTGTATGCAGAACGCTATTAATACCGCAATAAAAATGCTCAGCGGAA
>JAGQKG010000443.1 GCA_020430245.1 Nitrospira sp. | reverse complement strand
ATGAGACAGAAAGCCTCATGAGTAATCCGGGTTGGCCCATTCAGGACAGCTTCAAAGATAGCGGCAGTGAGAAGGATGTAACCCCGCCTTTGTCTCCCACCGGGCTAAACATCAAGGCATTATAGGATTTTGGCTCTGTCGAAAATAGCGTGATGTGTTACCTTGAGGCTATTAGTGGGGGAGCCTATCATGGCAGGCATTTCCTCTAAAGGCATTTTCAGTAAGACATGATTCTGCAAAGCATATGTTGGTGCCTCGCACGCTCCCTCAGTTACCGGGCAGTCGAAGAATTGATGCAAGAACGTGGCTTCTCCAGCACATTAATCGACTCTAAGCAATTCGTGGTTTTGAAGGAGCCAAGCATTTCTAAACGATGCAGGGTTAGCATTTCTTCCATGTTTTCTGCAAGACTCCGGGATTCCGATTGGTTGCGGTCTTCCAGGCCCTGCCTCAGTCGACACAGGGCAGCCGTCGCTCCCCATATACGTAGGGCGTGGATAGGGTGGTTGAACGCGCCTGTGCCATGCCGTAATTTCTTCTTTGGGGAAATGCTTCTCCACATGCTCCCGCTTGTGCCATTCGCACCGCTGTATCACCGCTAAGTGCCCATATACTGCTCCCCTTGAAAGTGAGACCACCTTTAAGACAT
>JAGQKG010000442.1 GCA_020430245.1 Nitrospira sp. | reverse complement strand
CCCCACGTCCATCATTAATGAAGTTCGCAGCCATGTGGACGCATGGCGGTCGCTCCCCAATCCCGGTCAGTGGCAGGTCACACCAGAGACGGCGCGCCTTCTCCAACATTGGCGCCAGCACGATTTCAATGGCATTCGTCCGTTTTTCTGTCAGGTCGAAGCCGTAGAAACCGCCATCTGGCTCTCCGAGGTGGCGCCGAATTCGAAGCAGGGTAAGCGTCTCCTCGAACACCTGAACGCTGCCAACAAAGACGCCAACCCCGAACTGATGCGTCTTGCGCTCAAACTGGCAACAGGCGCCGGCAAGACAACCGTCATGGCCATGCTCATTGCCTGGCAGACCGTCAACGCAGTGCGTCGTCCAGGCAGTAAGCAGTTCACCCGCGGCTTCCTGATCTGTGCGCCTGGCCTGACCATCAAGGACCGCCTACGCGTCCTCCTGCCCAACGACCCGGACAGCTATTACACAGATCGCGAATTGGTCCCCAGCGACCTGCTCGACGACATGAGTCGCGCCAAGATCGTCATCACGAACTACCACGCCTTCAAGCTGCGCGAACGAATCAGCATTTCCAAGGGCGGGCGCCAGTTGCTCAAGGGCCGCACCGGAGAGGAAATCCTCACCACCGAGAACGAAGGCCAGATGATTC
>JAGQKG010000441.1 GCA_020430245.1 Nitrospira sp. | reverse complement strand
CTACCGCATGATCGAACCTTCTGGCAATGCTTAACGAGCCTTTAACACCTCTAGCCCTTCTACGGGATGGAGGGCGGGCAAAATTCCAAGGGACCTTGGCCTCCTGCAGATGATGGGTTTACAATCCTTTCCTCACGTTCGAAAGACATCTCAGTCCTTCTGCGGAATGTCAATTGGGATTGCGATCCTCAGGATCGCTCAATTTTTAAGGCAGCGCGTCATTATTCGATTGCAAATTGTCGACATTTTGGGTATGTCTATCCATTCTGAAGTGGTCCCTGTTTGGCAAAATTCTCACTTATTCAGCGATATGCACGAAAGACAAAGGCAGAAATTGGTACAGATCAGGTAATTCCCCTACGGTGGCCTTTATGCGTATGGCCACATGCCGGCAAAGAGCGTGGCATGGACCCGGTGTTTCCAGGTCCATGCCATCAACAGGTAAATCCCTAAGAGAGGGAAAACCGCTACGCTCTCCATGTGCATTCCACAATCATCAAGTGCAATTTTCTCAATGGTTCACAGAGGAATGGCGAACAAGAAACCTTCCGGTACACCTTTGTCACTTGTGTATCGGTCGCCTATTTCTCAATAAGGGGGATTTCGGAGTTCAGGCTTCGGTAATGCCCGACAACAGATCAGGAAAGATCTCAGGG
>JAGQKG010000440.1 GCA_020430245.1 Nitrospira sp. | reverse complement strand
AGGAAGGATGGAGCGAGGGAGGGGTGGACCAACTCGCAGGGCTCAGACACGGTCCACCATAGATTTGAGCGCCAGCCCGTTTGGCTGATCTGCAGGTGGTGGGTCGAGGGAATCGTCTTCATTTGTTCTGCTGCCTGTAGTCTCTCTTCCCATCTAGCAGTAGTTAAGATGGATCCCCGCTGGCGACTGTCGGGGAGGACGGAGATGTGAAGATGGATGCCCGATTGAACATGTCGGGAATGACGGAAGGGGCGGAGCGTTTCGATGCGCGGGGTTGGGCTGGGCCTTCGGGCTTGCTCAGGATAGACTTCGTCGAATGGGTCAGGATGATACCTTGGGAAGATCACGGTATTTGCCTACAGCCTCTCCCATGCTTCTGGCCTTGGCAAAGGTCTATAACACACAAAAGCCCGACTCCTGCGGGGTCGGGCTTTTGTGTGAAAGAGGCTTGGCTCCCGTCTACTTCATCGTCAAATTTTTTATGCGCCTTTATGGTCGCTGGGCCTATTTGTGACCGTGGCCTTCAGGAGCCAGTCGCACGTGATAGATCCACAGGCCGCCATCGGGCCGACCCTTGACCCAGGTTTCCTCGTGCGGTCCGCGATGCATCAACGCCGGTCCAGGTGGCACACCCTGCGGGAGGTCAAACCCCGTGCA
>JAGQKG010000043.1 GCA_020430245.1 Nitrospira sp. | reverse complement strand
CGAATACCAAAAGTCATGGCCAAGTTTTCCGTCACAAAATAAGACACGCCTGGCCCCGTTTGGAGGACGAAATTAAATTGCGTGCTTTGTTCGGGAATCCGGGGCGCCAGGTCCGTCCACAGCATGCCTGCCCCGGCGTCCCAAAATGGCATCCACCGTCCAAAGTCGAGGAAATTATATTTTACCGTTAACGAGCCTCCGAACGCTGAGGCGCTAAATGGTTGGTAATAGTGAGCAGCTAACGGTTCAATTAATACTTCGACATTACCAGAAGTCCAACCTGAGCCAATCTCATCCGTCAACACCAGGCCCAATTGAGGTAGGAAATAGACCGCGCTACGATTAGCTGACGGTTCATTACCAAAGGCATTATTCCCTTGCCAATACCCGGTGAGGAATCCGAATTCGAGGGTGCCCTTGGTTACACGATTTCTTGCATCAATATCTGCTCCCCAAGTCGTTCCAACCATAAGGAGCAACAGCATGCCAGTTATCCCGATGGAGTATTGTTCCCTTTTCAATCCCTTAAACATTTAAATTCCTTTTGTTTGTCTGCAAATCATTCCGTTGAATCAGTCAGAGAATTTGCAAGTTAAGCCTCATTCAGCTTTCAGTTTCGGGAACTCCCTCACGGGCATTTCAACATCGCAGGATATCCTCCAGCTTGCTGAGGGAGTTTCACTAAGTTCCGATAATGAGCAGGAATTTCTCATAATCGGAACCAACAATTCAATGAACTTTTTAATCTAACGGGTTACAATCTTTAGACTATTGAGGTCAAAAAATGGAATCTTCCTATTTATCTTTGAACGCGCCATCCAAGAAAGCGGTGAAAGATCCTCTTGCGAGGCTGTCTTTGGCCGTCCGGGAGTTAGATAAACTCATCACCCGGGCCAATCAACTGGCCCATCTCTCAGAGCAAGCCCTCCCCATGGATCACTCAACGCAGTCTGACCGGTGCACACCACCTCAAAAGACCTGACGCCGATCAATTTGGTCCCGGCAATTTTTCTCAATCCTCATAAAATAGTTTTCTTTCCTCTTACCAAAGAAAAATCATATTTTTCTACCGTGATCAGGCTGTGGAACCTCCCATAAAAAATCCATGAAACCCAAACAGTTTCCCGAGAAACCTGGGGAGTGGTCGCGCGAATAAATAGGGAGCAGTACTTTAGATTGATTCCATGGGCTTGGGGGTCTCGAGGTTCTTGGAGTCAGGAGATTTCCGAGTGGAATTTTGCCTGATTGCCAAAAAACAAGCCCGCTTACCGATTAAATGATTCCCCTGAATTAACAGACAAGAGGTATGGAGGGATTAATGAGGGGAGTTGGAATAATTGAGGCTGCACCCTGGCTTATACATTCCGGTTGTTTGAAACAAGTGTTCAGATTGAGACTACCTGTGATTGGCGTGCAGGGCTTTGGCTTCCAATGAAAGTGATACCGAGTCCTGGATGGTAGAAGAAGGCGGGCTTCCTTGGGGTTGGGGAACCACGGCTGCTTGGATAAGCGGAAGCGAAGCTTGGGTGAGAAAGTTGGCGGCCGCTAAGGCAGAAAATTCACTCATAGGGATGCTCCTTTCTGAAGTTCTTGTCGGTGTAGTATCCGGAATGCTTGACCTATATTCGCCCGAAAATTCAGGATGCCTGATTCAAGCGTGTGGGCCTGGCCAGTAAACGTCGTCCTCCTGTGGCTATAAAATGCCAATGGCGTTCAGGAGGACAATAAACACTGCAATGGGGGCGATGTACCGTACGAGGGACTGCCAAGCAAAGTAGAGGCTGGGATGATGGATGTTGAGTTCGGATTGGGTGCTTTCCGCCTTCATGAGCCATCCGGCAAAGAGGGCAATGAGAATCCCGCCCAAAGGAAGCATAAGATTGGATGTCACAAAATCTAACAGGTCAAAAAAAGTTAGTCCGAAAAATTTGATTTCTGCCCACCAGTTGAATGACCAGACTGTTCCGAGGCCAAACAGCCAGGTGGTTATCCCTGAATACAGGGAAGCTTTGATTCGTGATAACCCAAAAGTTTCAATGAGCCATGTGACCAGGGGTTCGATCAAAGAAATCGACGACGTCCAGGCCGCCACAAGCAAGAGAATAAAAAAGAGCGAACCGAATGCGAGGCCGCCGGGCATGTTGCCGAACGCGACGGGCAGTGTTTGAAAAATGAGACCCGGACCGGAACCTGGTTCCATATTGTTGGCAAAGACGATTGGAAAAATGGCCATGCCGGCTAATAAGGCAACAAGTGTGTCTGCTAGGGCAATGATAATTGAGGTGGAGGCAATTGACGTGTCCTTGGGAACGTAGGAGCCGTAAATCATAATGGTACCCATGCCGAGGCTGAGGCTAAAGAAGGCTTGCCCCATGGCTGTCAGCATGCTCGCGCCGGTCAATTTACTGAAGTCCGGCGTAAAGAGAAATTCCAACCCTTTGCCAAAAAACCCCGTGGTCATGCTGTAGCCGACCATGAGCACCAACAGAAAAAAAAGAGTTGGCATGAGAAATTGAATCGCTCTTTCCAATCCACCTTTGACTCCTCCTGTCACGACGGTCATGGTTAGGAGCATAAAGACTGTGTGCCAAATGAAAAGCGTGGCTCCGTTCCCCACAAAATTGCTAAAGGTGTCCGCCGCAATTTGGCCCGATGTTCCACTGAACGTCCCCGCACCGGATTTAAAGATATAGGCCAGCGTCCAGCCGCCAATGACACTGTAGTAGGAAAGGATCAGCATGCCCGCCAGTGTGCCGGACCACCCAATAATTTGCCACCATTGGGTGGTGTTGGTTTCTTCCGCCAACACTTGCATGGAACGAATGGGAGTGGAGCGTCCTCTCCGACCCAACAAAATTTCGGCCATCATTAAGGGAATCCCCAGGGCCGCCACGCAAACGATATAGACCAACACAAACGCACTACCTCCATTTTCTCCGGTGAGGTAGGGGAATTTCCAAATATTGCCCAAGCCTACAGCCGCACCCGTGGCCGCGAGGATGAAGGTCCATCGGGAGGACCATTGGCCATGCATCGATTGTCGATCGGAAATATTCATTGAGGATTGGATTCTTACCTGGAGATCCGGGGGAGTGTAGTGTAGGTGTCAGACACTTTCAAGGTCTTTGGAGTATGTCTGGCGGAGAGATACCGCCTGACTTGAGATGTCACTCCCGTCTGACTATAGTGTCGCCTTCTTCTGTTTCAAGGGTGGTTTCTTCCTGACGAGTTGGAAGGGTTGATGTTGATGAGTGACGAACAACGAAATCGGAAAGTGATTGCTCTGGCACCGATGCCGCCGGAAAAGTCTGCCTATGCCCTGGCTCGATATAGCCGTTCGCCGGATTCTATTGAAGATAGTCTGCGATGGGTCCACGCCCATTCTTCGGAAAAGTTTTGGGAACAGTTTTATTTTGCCTATGGGCATGGCTCGATTGCCGATTTGGGGCACGCGACGGTGTGTTTCGAGCAGATCTCCGAACTGGCGGCTATTCGTCTTGAGGATGAACCCCTCTGGGATGGCCAGGCCAAATCCAGCCGCTATCAAAACTTTGCGGCCTCGGGCTGTTATGTGCCCAACGAGATTGCCAATACGGAAATAGAAGGCGAATATCGCGGCATCCTTGGCAGCCTCTATAACATTTATCGGTTGTTGAAAGATCCGATCCAAGCTCATCTGGGTTCGCGGTTTCCCAGGCCGGCGAGTATGAAGCCGGCCGATTATGATCGGACCATCGGTGCTCGAACCTATGATGTCATTCGCTATCTGCTTCCATTGGCGGCCATGACGAATGTGGGACAGGTGGTAAGTATTCGCACATTGGAAAAGCAAATTACGCGTTTGCTGTCTGCTCAATTGCCGGAATTGAAGGGGATTGGAGAAGATCTGAAGGATGCGTGTGCTAAATCACCCTCAATGGTATGGGCTGAGTTGCACCAAGAAGAGACCAAAGGGTTGGAGGCCCTGGCGCCGACCTTAGCCCGGTATGCGGAGGCAAACGAATATCAAGGTTCGGTATACAGGGACGTGCTTCGTCAGGTGAAAGGGCGACTTAAAAAGGCCGGCTATGATGACCCGCAATCGTGGAGAGGCAGGGATCAGCCGGTTGATTTGCTGGAACCGCATGAGCCGTTGGATGAATTAGTGACCACGCTGGTGTACCGGGTAAGCCATGCCCCTTACCGGTTCCTCCTTGAATGGGTACAACAGTGGTCAGAGAACGAGAAACAAGAAGTGGTCGATGCCGCGCTACGCGGTCGTGGTCCCCATGACGATTTAATAAAAGAATTTCGATCCGGGTATGCCTTTGTCTTTGATATTTTGATGGATATCGGTGGGTGGCGGGATATGCATCGGCACCGACGTTGTCAGCAGATTCAGCAAAACTTTACGACGATTCATGGGTATGAGGTGCCGTCGGTTTTGGCGGAGGCCGGGGTGGAGAGAGAATATCGGCAAGCCATGGATGCCGTGCGACTGGATATAGAGCGGTTGCGTGTCAGTAATCAGGAGGCCGCCCTCTATGCCATCCCGTTTGGGTTTCGTGTTCGGTGTTTGTTTAAAATGGATTTTGCGGAAGTTGAATATATTGTCAAGTTGCGGTCTGGGGTGAAGGGACATTGGTCGTATCGAACCGTCGCCTGGCTCATGAAACAACGGATGCTTGAGCGACACCCGTATCTGGGAAGTCTTATGGAGGCCACATCTCCCGATATTGAAGATTCGCTGACGCGCTAGTGACAAGGCTTGATTGAACTCGATCAAAGGATGTGGGCATGAGTGTGGATTATGAGCGTGTGATCAACGATGCCATTCGCCAGGGAGAATGGGATGTGGTCTACGCAGAGGCGCGACAGTGGTCGGAACAGGCTGGATGTGGGCCTTTGCCATATTTCGCGCTGAACGTCGTGTGTATGTTACGGGGGAATTTTGCCGAAGCGTGGCAGGTCTATCCTCGCGCTTTTGCAGAAGAGGCCGATGTGCAATTGCTTCAGGAGTGGATGGCACGCTTGCGTATTCAAGGATCGGATTCGCCAAATGTTTTGTTATTTGAAGGAGTTTTTTATACCCAATCCGGACGGTTAGAGGAGGCGGTGGTCCGTTATGAGCAAGTCGGGGCTTTGGCTTCGCACTCTCCCTATCCCTACTTTTTTCTGGCGCAGATTTATCAAGCCAAAGACCGCATCGACCAAGCTGTTAAAGCCTACCGCGAAGCGATTAAGCGGGACCCTTCTTATGTGGCGGCTCGCCTGCAACTCGGGGTAGCCTACCAGGAGCTCGGGCAGTTGGAAATGGCTATTCCACAATATCGTGAAGTCCTGAAGCTCCGTCCCGATGATTCCTTTGGACATACCAATCTTGCCTGTGCGCTAGCGGAACAAGGTAAGATTGAGCCGGCAATTGAAGAATATAAAAAGGCCTTGCAGATTAATCCTAATGATGCTGAAGTGTATTTTGCCTTGGGAGGTCTGTATGAAAGGAAGGGGCGACTGGATTTAGCTAAACGGCAGTACGAAGAGGCCCTTCGGCTGGAACCAAACTTTGCTCCGGCCGCGACCGCAATCGGCTGGTTTTTGTATGATAAGGGGCAAGACGATTTTGCCATGGATTATTTCAGTCGAGCGCTTAAAGCGAATCCTGATGATGCTCAAGCGACATTCGGGGTTGGTCGGATCTATGAAGAAAAGCGCAAGCCGGAGCTCGCGGTGCAGCATTATCAGCGGGCATTGTCCTTAGAAAAAGACCCGGACCGAAAGATGCGCATTCTCAATTTTATGGATAAATTGCTTGGATAGATTTGAAAGCAGCGGGGAACCAAACGGCCGGAGTCATCTTCGGAAACGGTGTGAAGTTATGCTTGCCGAAAGAACTCTTGAATAACCGATATTTGGGGGGTGAGGTCTCCGGTGTGTTGTACTTCCTGGCGTATCTGCTCTTGTAAGTAGGATGAGTATCCAACCTTGTTGACGAATTTCGCGAAAAATTGATCTGGTGTAAGCGCGGTATATGTTCGCAATTCCTCAACAATGTCATCACTAATTGGGATCAAGGTACTCCCGATATGGAGGATGACTTTATAATAATTCCCGTCCCCACGCTGTTCCAATCTCAGTCCCGTTTGTGTTCCCAAGTTGTTCTCCAACCTTCTTGAAAATCTATTAAAGGATTCTCCAGTCGCGGGTCATTGTAGGGTATCCAAAAATGGAATAACAAGGTTCCGTTATCTTCTTGACTGGTCTAGGACCCTGTGCTAGCGTAACCACTTTTTCACACTGGTGCAGTTTGTAATTCAATAGGTACGACGCCAGTTTAGGCATGGAGGACGAGTCAGATAATGGCGCGGATATATAACTTTAGTGCGGGTCCGGCGATCTTGCCGGAAGAAGTGTTGAAACAGGCTCAGGCTGAATTGCCGGATTGGCATGGCTCAGGTGCATCAATCATGGAAATGAGCCATCGCGGGAAAGAGTTTGTCTCGGTGGCTGCAGAAGCCGAGCAAGATGTCCGTGATTTATTGGGAGTACCTGTTAATTATAAAGTGCTGTTTTTGCAAGGCGGGGCGTCTACGCAATTTGCAACCATTCCCATGAATATCCTACGTGGGAAAAGCAAAGCCGACTACATTTTGACCGGAGCCTGGGGTAAAAAGGCTGTAAGCGATGCAAAAAAATATTGTGTCGTCAATATTGCGGCATCTTCAGAAAGTGATAACTTCGCGAGTATTCCGCCATTTGAAGGTTGGAAATTAAGTCAGGATGCCGCCTATGTGCATTACACGCCCAATGAAACGATCGGTGGCGTGGAGTTTCACTGGATCCCAGACACTGGCGAGGTGCCCTTAGTGGCCGACTTTTCATCGACCATTTTATCGCGTCCCATTGATGTCAGTCGATTTGGAATCATTTATGCTGGCGCACAAAAAAATATTGGCCCAGCTGGATTGACATTGGTGATTGTACGGGACGACCTCATTGGGAATGTGTTGCCGATTACCCCAAGCGTGTACGATTATGCCAAACAAGCAGAAGCGGATTCTATGTTGAATACACCGCCAACTTATGCGGTGTATATTGCGGGTTTGGTGTTTAAATGGTTAAAAAACCAAGGTGGGCTTTCGGCGATGAGTGCCATCAATCAACGGAAGGCCGGTAAGCTTTATGCAGCAATTGATGGGTCAAGATTTTATCGGAATCCGGTAGAAAAGGTCTCTCGTTCCTGGATGAATATCCCCTTCGTCTTGGCCAACCCGGATTTGGATAAAGCTTTTCTTGCAGAAGCGAAAGAGGCGGGCTTAACAACACTCGAGGGCCACCGTTCGGTTGGCGGGATGCGCGCCAGTATTTATAATGCCATGCCTGAGGCGGGTGTTGATGCATTAATTGACTTTATGGCGGACTTCGAGAAACGCAAAATCTAACGTCTCCTCGGAATTACAGTTACGAATGACTAGCCAGGAATGGAGGGGGTATGTTTGCGACAACCTGGTTTGTCAAAGAGATGCCCATAAGAAATGGCAAGAGTGCTTGAGATTTATTCGTGAGAATTAGAATTAAAGTGGGGCCTCCCCTATTGGAGATACTATGAATATTTTAGTGAGTGACAGCCTTTCCCCTAAAGGAGTTGAAGTCTTAGAGCGGGCGGGATTTTCGGTGGATGTAAAAACCAAGCTCACGAAGGAGGAATTGCTTCAAGAAATACCAAAATATGAAGGTTTAGTTGTTCGGTCGGCAACCAAAGTTACTAAAGACGTGATTGAAGCAGGCACTCGTCTTCGTATTGTGGGACGTGCCGGAACCGGTTTGGATAATGTTGACAGTGAGGCGGCAACTCGGCGTGGCATTGTGGTGATGAATACCCCAGGGGGAAATACCATTACCACTGCGGAGCACACAATGTCGATGATCGCGTCTATGAGTCGAAAGATTCCCCAGGCGACTATGTCAATGAAGGCAGGTAAGTGGGAAAAAGCCAGATTTATGGGTTCGGAACTCTATAATAAGACTTTGGGATTGGTAGGGTTAGGCCAGATTGGGTCGTATGTTGCGAAATTGGCCCAGGGATGGTCCATGAATGTAATTGGCTATGATCCCTATTTAGCTGTGGAGCGGGCCAAACAAATGGGGATTGAAGTGGTGGAGTTAAATGAATTGTTTCATCGTTCTGATGTGATATCGGTTCATACGCCTTTGACCAATGAAACGAGGGGCCTCATTAACACCGAGACCATAGCCAAGATGAAAGATGGCGCCATGATCGTGAATTGTGCCAGAGGCGGTATTATTAATGAGCTGGATTTATGTGAAGCGCTGAAATCTCAGAAAGTTGCGGCGGCGGCTTTTGATGTGTATGAAAATGAGCCAGTTGATCCCAAGCATCCTCTCATGGCTCTTGATAATTTTATTTGCACCCCTCATATAGGTGCTTCTACCGAAGAAGCTCAAGAGAATGTTGCGATTGGGATTGCTGAACAATTTGTTGATTATTTCAAGCGAGGTATTGCCAGAGGGGCTGTAAACGTTCCTTCGGTAGCACCTGAAGCGCTTCCCCAACTGCAGCCCTATTTGGTCTTGGCCGAGCGTATGGGCCGGTTTCAGGCCCAGTTGTTAGATGGTGGGATTAAATCCGTTACTGTTGAGTATTTTGGGGAGGTGGCTCAACTTACAGTGGCACCCGTAACCGTCGCTGTGTTAAAGGGGCTTCTCTCTCCTATTTTGGAAGATGTCATCAATTACGTGAATGCCCCTATCGTGGCAAAAGAACGTGGTATTGAAGTTAAGGAAGTGAAAAGTAGTGATGCCGGAGACTTCTCCAGCTTAATCCGGATCAAAGTCGAAGCTGGTCCTCGTACGTATTCCCTGGGTGGAACTCTCTTTCATCGTCAAGAACCGCGTTTTGTTGAAATAAACCAATTTCAGGTCGAGGTGGTCTCGGAAGGCCAAATGATTTTGATCGATAACGTGGATCGTCCTGGTGTAATTGGCATGGTTGGTCAGATTCTAGGCCAGCATGATGTCAATATTGCCAGAATGCAATGCGCCAGAGTCGAGCGTGGGGCATCGGCACTGCTGATTATCGGTCTGGATGCCCCCCTTGCTTCCGCCGTGTTGGATCTTCTCAAGAAAGAGAAAGATATTCTTTCCGTTCGCATGGTTGATCTCAGCTAGCTTGACGGGTTCTTTCTGCAGACGATCTTGGCCAAACATTTCGAGTTGGCAGGTTTTCTTCCATACACCTCATGAAGCCACTCCGCTCGCTTATCCCTATTGGTACAGCAACATTACTTCCTCACACAGCGCAAAGCGTCCGGAGGTTGGAAGATCAGTTGTTGGCTCATTGTTCGACTTGGGGCTACCAGGAAATCATCCTTCCTACCTTTGAGTATCTTGATGTACTGGCCGTGGGCTTGGCTCCTGAGATCCTAGAAAAATGCTATAAATTTGCGGATTGGGCATCTGGCAGGATTCTGGTCTTGCGACCTGATGCTACGGCTCAGATTGCCCGGATGGTAGCCATGGGTCTTGGAGGAGGAACACTTCCCCTGCGGTTTTCCTATCGGACCACGGTTTTTCGATATGAGCCGGAACATCGGGGTCGAGACCGTGAAGTATTTCAGGTGGGGTTTGAACTGCTTGGCACTGATACTGCTCAAAGTGATGCCGAGGTCGTGACGTTACTGGCCGGACTTCTCGAACGGATTGGGTTGCCAGAATGGAAGATTTCTCTTGGTCATGTCGGATTTTTTAAAGGCCTATTGGCTCAATCAGGTCTGTCTGTGAGGGGGCGAAAGCAGGCAGAAATCGCGGCTGCCCATAAAGACCTCCCTCACCTGGAAAAGATTTTGGAGACTGAACGGTTATCTCGTTCTAAGGTAAAAGACCTATTGCAGGTGCCCGAACGCTACGGCCGTGACGAAGTTCTGGAGTGGGGAATGCGAATCGCTGGGAAGGATTCGCAATTGCTTGAGCCTTTACAGCGTCTGGCGAAGGTGTATAGTCAATTGATAGCAAACGGCGTACAGGAGCATATTCTTTTGGATCTTGGTGAATTTCGTGGTTTTGACTATTACGATGGTGTCGTGTTTGATGTCTTCACCTCGACGTTCGGCAGTGAAATCGGTGGAGGAGGGCGTTACAATCATTTGGTTGGGCGGTTTGGCCGGGACCTTTCGGCCATTGGATTGGGGTTGGATTTGGACCGGGTGTTTTCCGCCTTGGAGCGCGGAGGAAAGGTGGGCGGCAACGGGTTGAAGCCTGTGAGAATTTTTACGTCTCCCCATCAAGCTAAGGCGTCCTTTGCTCTAGCACAACAGTTACGGAGGGGCGGGATTTGTGTGATTGAAGAAAGGATAGATGGTTCTCCAAAATCTGCTTTGAGTTGGGTTATCACCGTTGCTCGGCGTCGAGGGTTGCCATGTGTAATGATTTTTGAAGAAAAGATTTCCACGCCACAATCGGTCATCTTGTTGGAATTCATCTCGCCATCTCAAAAACCCCGGCAAACCCGGATGCCAGTTCAAGAACTTTCTGAACGGTTGCAAGCATTTAGCCATGGCAATATCTGAAGCACCAGAGGTCCGAGTTCCTCCTCAAAATCTAGAAGCGGAACAATCCGTTCTTGGAGCGATTCTTCTCGATAATTCTGCACTCAACCGAGCGATGGAAATCTTGTCGGAGGAGGATTTTTATCGAACGGGAAACCGGGTCGTGTATCGCGGTATGGTGGCATTGTCAGAACGGAATCAACCTGTTGATCAAATTACCCTGACAGACTATTTGCGAGGGACCGGCGAACTCGACCAGATAGGGGGCGCTTCGTATATTGCAGAAATTGTGCAGGTGGTTCCCAGTGCCGCCAATATTCGGTATCACAGTAATATTGTTCGAGATAAATCCTTGCTTCGTGGCCTCGTGCGAACCGCCACCGAGGTGGCCATGCGAGGCTATGAGGGGATGACGGGGACGAATGAACTTCTTGAATTTGCCGAACGGGAAATTTTTCGATTGGCCCAGGGGCATTTGGGCGGCACCTTTGCGCCACTCAGTAATATTCTACATGAGAGTATTGAAATCGTTGACCGCCTTTACAGCCGAAAGGAGCGTATCACTGGAGTGCCGACCGGGTTTACGGATCTGGACAACTTGCTTGCAGGCCTTCAACCATCCGATTTAATTATTGTGGCGGGTAGGCCGAGTATGGGAAAGACCAGCTTGGCCTTAGGAATGGCTGAATATTCGGCGTTAAAAGCCAATGCTATTGTTGGGATTTTCAGCTTGGAAATGTCCAAAGCTCAACTGGTCTTACGTATGATTAGCTCACAGGCCATGCTGGATTCCCATGCAGTCAGAACCGGACAGTTGAGGCAATCTGATTGGGGGGCATTGACGGCAGCGGCCAGTCAGCTTGAACAGGCTAAAATCTTTATTGATGATTCAGGAAATTTGACCGTTCAACAAATGCGAGGAAAAGCACGGCGGCTTAAAGCTGAACATGGATTGAGCCTTTTGATCGTTGATTATTTGCAACTGATGGAAGGGCGGGGAAATGCCGAATCCAGACAACAGGAAATTTCGGATATTTCCCGTGCCCTAAAAGGACTGGCCAAAGAATTGAATATTCCGGTGATTGCTCTTTCCCAGTTGAGTCGGGCAGTAGAAAACCGGACGGACAAAAGGCCAATGCTTGCCGACCTGCGTGAATCGGGAGCGATTGAACAAGATGCGGATGTGGTGATGTTTATTTATCGAGATGAAGTTTACAATCCTGATTCCGAGGACAAGGGTATTGCGGAAATCCTAGTGAGAAAACATCGGAATGGGCCCATTGGAGAAGTGGATCTGCAATTTCATGACCGGTATGCCAAATTTAATGACTTAACGAGAGTGCGACAGGCTGGTATAGTATAACGAGTTATTGAGGGACAGTGTATGAACTCTACACGTGGGCAAGCCATGACTATAAAGGTTCAGACAGAACGAACATTTCCCAGATGGTTGGGTCGTTTGAGAACGCTTTTGTGGGGAATTCCACTTCTGGTGGTATCCTGCGGGACAGCTCCCCCGCCTACTTTGAATGGACAGGATGCGTCCATGGTGACTCGGGAAGCTATTCACCCCCAGGCCTACTATCACTTTCTTCGAGGTTCCCTTGCCGAGTTGAATAATGACGCCACCACGGCTTTAGAGGAATATCAAGCGGGTTTGGCATTTGACACGGATTCGAACTTTTTAAAATTTCGCCTTGCCAAACTGCATTTTTCTATGTCACATCTGACTGAAGCCATGGATTTAGCAAGACAAATACCTGTGTCGGAGATTTCTCAGGCGGCGATGTTTTTCGATTTGGCGAAAATTTTTGCTGGTGGAGGGGATACTGGACGAGCGGTGGATATTTTGACTGAAGGGGAACGGCACTTTCCCCAGGATGAACGGATATACATATCTCATGGTACTCTTCTTTTGAATATCAAAGAGCTTCAAATGGCTGAAGTCGTCTTCCATAATTTATTAGCTCATGTGCCTGGCTCCGCTGAAGCGCATTATTATTTGGGCGTGATTGCTGTCGAGGCAAAAACGAAACAGGAAGCTCGGGCACATTTCCAGGAAGCTATTGCTCTTCATGCCACCTTTGAAAGGGCTTACCTGAAGTTAGTGGCCATTTCCGAAGAAGCAGAGGAACCTCAGGAGGCGATTAACCTTTTGGAGCGCTATCTCATTGAGGTTAATCCGCATCATCGGGAATTCCGATTGCGTGTCATTCGACTGTATATTGGCCAACATAACACGGACAAAGCGTTGAGCCATTTGGACTATTTTCTCCAGCAAAATCCAGATGATTTGCATGCGCAGGTTCTTAAGGCCCAAATCTATGGAGAAATGGGCAATTTTCCTGCTGCAATCGAGCAGTTGAATGCCATTTTGCGGGTGAGACCTAACGAATTGCGCGTTCGTGATTTTCTGGGATTGTTATATGAAGAAATGAAGGACTATGATCGCGCGATTCAAGCGTATCGAACGAATGTCCAAATGGACGCCACTTTTTTCGATAGTATTTTGCATTTAGGCTTTGTGTCCTATCGGTTGAAACGCAATCAAGAGGCGCTGTCGTATTTGGATCAGGCTGTTAGCCTCAACCCTAAGCGGCCAGAGCCGTATTTATTGTTGGGGCTCACCCATTTTCAAATGGAAGAGTATCACGAAGCAAAGGCCAGATTAGAGGAGGGTATCCACCAGGACCCTTCAAATGCCGAACTCCATTTTAATTTAGGCACCGCCTATGACAAATTAGACCATTTCGATAAAGTGGTGCGGGAAATGGAGCGGACTCTGGTGTTGGATCCGGAACATGCGGATGCCTTGAATTATTTGGGGTATAGTTATGCCGATCGTGGCATCAATGGGGAGCAGGCCTTGTCTCTTACGCAACGTGCTGTCGCCCTAAAACCGAATAATGGCTATTACGTGGATAGCCTGGCTTGGGCACTCTATAAGCTTGGACGCATTGAAGAAGCACTAGAAACGATTCAGCGAGCCGTTTCTTTAGTGTCCGATGATCCGGTGATATATGAGCATTTGGGGGCTATTTTTTTAAAAAAAGATGAGCGAAATAAGGCACGGGAGGCCTGGCTTCATTCGCTGCAGCTCGATTCAACAAATAAGTCGCTGGGGAAGCAATTTCGTGACGCTGGTTTTGGGGAACCAATTCCTACCCTTTCCCACCAGTCTACCTTGGCCCCCTAGCTTCTCACCTGTCTAGATATTAAGCCGATTGGTTTAGCCAATAAATTTATCAAGAGATGCCTTCCGTTTATGATAAAGGAGGTATGGACTATCTTGATATAATGCAGTCTGATTCATTTTCAGCGGCTGGTTCTTAAGATTTGCTTCCTTTCTGACGACTAAAGAGTCGCATCTGTTCTTTTTTTGCCTTACACGACGATGGTGCCCTCCATTTGTGTGTGGCTGAAATGATCAATTATATGAATTTAGTAGCGTTTGAGTCAGGTTCATTGACGATATTAAGACCGTGTTGTTTATCATTGGAGCCCTGGCTACTAGGGAAGTTCAGGTGTACCATCATTCGAAGGTGAGATCTATAACAATCTGTTGGAGGATCGTCCTCCATGGAGGTTTCGTGGGATGCTGACTCAACTCAATGACCAAAAAGGTTTCAGTTTAACTGAGCTGATGATTGTGGTGGCAATTATTGGAATTTTGGCGACCATAGCCATTCCAAATTTTTTGCGTTACCAAGCCAAGGCCAAGCAAACGGAGGCCAAAAGCAATTTGGTAGCTATCCATACTGCAGAAATTGCCTATTTTGCTGAAAATAATGGGTATATAGATGATTTTAATGCGATTGGATTTGGTATGAGTGGGTCCTCTCAACGATATTTTTATAAAATCGGTAATGCCAATCTTGGAACATTACCTCCCGGGTGTACCGACCCGAATTTAGATTCTGTGAGTGCATTAGGTTTTACAGCGGTTGCAATTGGAAATATTGATGGAGATGCAACCTGCGACGTGTGGACCATTAATGAGGGAAAGGTCCTCACGAATGTGACCAATGATGTGTCTTCCTAGTTTTTTTGTGTCCGGGCGCTATGCATTCAACGGGGACCAACTTAAGGAAATTTGATTTTCCACGAACTTTCACGGGATCGAATTAAGTAGCATCAAAAGGAGGGCAAAAGTGGACATACTTGATAAGATAAAAAATCGGTCAGCCAAGGTTGGAGTAATTGGGTTAGGTTATGTTGGTCTTCCATTAGCTGTTCTTCAGGCGAAAGCCGGGTACCAGGTGTTTGGGGTGGATGAAGTGATGGCCAAAGTTGAAATGGTGAACCAAGGGCGTAATTATATCTTGGATATCGTGGACGCTGATTTGCGGGAAGTCGTAGAGCAAAAAAAATTTGAGGCGACAACCGATTTCTCTGTGTTACGGCAGTGCGATGTTATTCTCATCTGTGTCCCGACTCCCCTGACAAAAAATAAAGAACCGGATATCTCCGCAATTGTGAAAGTTCTTGGGCGTCTTGCCGATTATTCACATCCAAATATGCTCGTGGTATTGGAAAGTACAACATATCCTGGAACAACAGAAGAAGTCATTTTGCCCGCTTTAACGGCAACAGGCTTGACAGTTGGCAGGGATTTGTTTGTTGCATTTTCACCTGAGCGGGTTGATCCTGGAAATCCTGAGTTTAAGACTCATAACACATTTAAATTGGTGGGTGGTGTCACAAAGGTATGCGGGGAAGTTGCCAAAACCTTTTATGAGCAATCCATTGTGAAAATATTCCCGCTCAGCTCTCCACGAGTAGCGGAAATGGCTAAGGTCTTTGAAAATGTTTTTCGCTCAGTGAATATTGCTTTAGTGAATGAGCTTACCTTGTTGTGTGACAGAATGAACATTAACGTATATGAAGTGATCGATGCTGCAGCCACGAAGAATTTTGGTTTTATGCCTTTTTATCCTGGGCCTGGTGTGGGTGGGCATTGCATTCCCCTGGATCCATATTATTTGGCGTGGAAGTCAAAAGAGTATGATGTCCATACCAGGTTCATTGAGCTGGCTGGAGAGATCAACGAAAATATGCCCTATTTCGTGGTGAATAAACTTCAGCGGGTTTTAAATCAACGAGGGAAATGCTTAAAAGATTCAATCATTCTCGTGTTGGGAGTAACCTATAAAGCCGATATTGAAGACCCACGTGAATCGCCTGCCACAAAAGTCATGGAGCTATTGCAACATGAAGGTGCGGCAGTACAATATTCGGACCCCTTTACTCCTTCCCTACTTATTCAAGGACAGGAATATAAATCTCAACAGATAGATGCTGAATTGTTAAAGCGCAGTGCCTGTGCCCTGATTTTGACAGCGCATTCTACCTTTGATTACCAGTTTATCGTTGATCACGCTCCTGTAGTATTTGATACGCGGAACGGAACTCGTCAGGTGAAACATCACCGTGATCGTATTGTTTTGCTTTCAACCTAAAGAGCGGTTCACGGCAGAGCCTATTCCCTGGTAAAAAGGCATCGGCTTGACAGTCTAGCTGCATTTCGTTATAAAGCCCTGTTTAGGCAGGGCTTTTTGCGTCTTGTGAATATCTCATTGTGTTGGTAGCACTCCCCCAAAATTGCATTAATACATTAATAAAAAGTTGAATCTCTGAAAGAACGGTTGCATGAAGTTGCTCAAGCAATTCTTGGTACGGTTATCGGGGAATATCTTTGAGACCCTGACTCCAAAGTTAATACCCTCTCGGGTAAAGCAAAAGCCGCCGCCCCTTAAGCTGGTTTCCCATAACCTTCATCCGGAGGTTTCTCCGGATCGTACCCTTCAACGAACAGCAAATCTTGGCCATATGAGTGCTCTGGAATCAGCCCTTCAGAAAGGGGAAAACTGGTTACTAGACATGCAAGATCCTGAACAAGGATTTTGGGTTGAGGAGTTGGAAGCGGATACAACGTTGACATCTGAGTATGTGATGCTTCGACGGTTTCTGGATGTGGTTGATCTGGAAAGAGAGCGGAAAGCGACTCGGTATTTACTTCACACTCAGCTCGAGAACGGAGGCTGGCCGATTTTTTCCGGAGGTCCTGCAGATATCAGTGCATCGGTAAAGGCGTACTTTGCGCTCAAACTAACTGGAGTTTCTCTTGAGGAGCCTGTGATGCAGCGTGCGAGAAGTTTAATTCTTGCCAAAGGTGGTGTCGTTCAGGCCAATGTCTTTACCAAAATTACCTTAGCATTATTCGGGCAATATGATTGGCGCGGGATACCGTGTATGCCTCCGGAAATATTCTTAGCCCCACGATGGTTTTATTTTAATTTATATGCGGTTTCATACTGGTCTCGTGCGGTCATTATCCCGCTTTTAATTGTTTTTGGCCATCGCCCTATTTGCACAATCTCCAAGGAACAAGGGATTGATGAACTTTTTCTTCAGCCTCGTGAGGAGGTGGACTATGCTCATGTGCCACCGTTGCACCGGGATTCTACCCTCGTAAGCTGGCGGAATTTTTTTGTTTGGGTCGATGGGCTCCTTCGTTTATATGAGGCCTATCCTCTAAAGATCCTCCGGAAAAAGGCTTTGAGCCGCTTACAGTCTTGGATGATTGAGCGCATGGATGGAGAAGGAGGATTGGGAGCCATTTATCCAGCCATGGCCTATTCGATTTTTGCCCTTCGAGCCTTGGGGTACTCTACGGATCATCCGTTGGTTCAAAAAGCGTTGAGAGAAATAGAAGCCCTTGAAATTTACTCTAATCCTGGGAATACACCAACTCCCACTATGCTGCATTTACAGCCTTGTCATTCTCCAGTGTGGGATACAGCTTTAACCATTAATGCGCTGATCGAACGTGGTCTTGCGCTGGACCATTCGTCTTTGCGACGGGCAGATGCCTGGTTGCGGACCCGTCAATGTCAAAAAGTGGGAGATTGGGCTGTGTCGGCTCCAGAAGCTCAGTCTGGTGGATGGGCGTTCCAATTTGAAAATGAATGGTATCCCGATGTCGATGATACCGCAGCTGTGGTGACGGGATTGGCCAAAATCCACCCTGCCGAGTTGTTCGGTTCCGATGATGTCCTTCAACGAGGATTTCGATGGGCTTTGGCCATGCAAGGGTCTGATGGTGGTTGGGGGGCATATGATAAGGATAATAATAAATTAATTTTCAATAAGATTCCCTTTGCGGATCATCAGGCTCTCTTGGATCCCAGTACGGCCGATTTAACCGGGCGGTGTTTGGAAATGTTAGGAACGTTAGGTTACGACCAGTCTCACCCGGCTGTGAGCCCCGCAATTGAGTTCTTACGCAAGGAACAAGAGCCAAACGGAAGTTGGTATGGCCGATGGGGGGTCAATTATATTTATGGGACTTGGTGTGTCCTTTCAGGGCTTCGTGCAATCGGCATGGATATGACGGTGCCCTGGATTCGGCACGCCGTGATTTGGCTAGAGTCCGTTCAAAATTCTGATGGGGGTTGGGGGGAATCATGTGATTCCTATGCTGAACCGCAAAAAGGGGGTCGAGGAGAAAGCGGGGCATCTCAAACGGCTTGGGCTCTCATGGCGCTTCTTCAAGCTGGAGAATCGGATTCCATAAGTGTTGTTCGGGGAGTGAATTGGCTCATTCGACATCAGCGTGAAAACGGAGTTTGGGATGAGCCGTTTCATACGGGCACCGGTTTTCCTAGGGTGTTTTATTTGCGTTATCATGGTTATTTCAAGTATTTCCCCATCTGGGCTCTGGGTATGTACCGGAATGTCAAAATGACCGGGGAAGCAAGGGCCGACCAATTACGAAAGGCCGCACAAGTGGCCAGACGCCACAGTAAACTTGTGTAATTTCTGTCCTGACCGCTCGTTTTTGGCGTATCTCCCTTTCGGGGATGATATGGCAGGAGCCTCTTCTGACCAGAATCGTTATATTGACGGCAACCAGAGTAGAGTTAAACGCTGTTGGTCGGGTTCTTCCCCGAGGGATCTCTATTAACTTCCTGGGCTATACCGGATTAAAGAGTCAGACTGCGTCAACCTATGTATTGGTAATTCAGACGGGAATAGGTTCTGACAAGGCGGGATCGGTTACCCGGAAAATTTTAGAGAGCGAAGCATGGGATGTTGTTATTTCTACAGGTTTTGCCGGGGCTCTTAATTCCTTGCCCATCGGATCGCTGGTGATTGGGCAAGAGGTTCTTCTATTGGGACAGACTGAAGGCTTGTTGTCTGATTCCGATCCACAATCAATCGAGTGCCATCCTGATTGGGTTAAGGCCTTATTAGGTATGCAATTGATTTATGGGTATCCTCTTCAACATGGCTGTTTTGTGGCGACGGATCGGGTGCTTACGCAGTCTTCCCAGAAACGTATTCTGGGGGAACGGACCGGAGCGGTGGCTGTTGATATGGAGAGTGGAGCGATTGGGCAGGTGGCGAAGCAGTATGGTCTTCCTTTTCTGATTGTTCGTTCAATTTCGGATGGTGTTAACGAGGATTTGCCGATAGACTTCAACATGTTTCTCAAACCATTCGGATGGGTTGGAGGAGTTGGACATGTTCTATCCACACCTGGATGTTGGAAGGGATTCTTTCAATTGTACCGGAATTCTAGGCAGGCGGGTATCCAACTTTCGAATTTTTTCAAATTTTTTTTTGCTACGCTTCCCACGCCCGCTTTTTTCATGGCCATTAATAAATCTGGTGCGGAAATTTCATGATATTTTTTCAACGTATTGGGAAACGAACTCTTTTCTTGATAGAAGAAATGGGAGCCATGTTTGTGTTCCTGATGCGGACGTTTGGATGGTTGTTCCGACCGCCAGTGAGGATTGGTCAGATTATCAAGCAAATGCATTTTGTGGGTTTCAAGTCGTCATTTGTTGTGATTTTAACTGCGTTATTTACCGGTATGGTGTTAGCTCTCCAAGGTTACTATTCCCTGAGGAAATTTGGGTCTGAAGGTTTGTTAGGGTCTGCGGTGGCGATAAGCATGATCCGGGAGCTAGGTCCGGTGTTAGCTTCATTAATGGTAACGGCTCGTGCGGGATCAGCTATGACCGCAGAAATCGGTATTATGCGTATTACCGAGCAAATTGACGCACTGGAGACCATGGCGATCAATTCTTTGCAGTATTTGATTACTCCCAAGGTTGTTGCGGCGGTTATTTCGGTACCATTGTTGGTTGCTATGTTTGACGTGGTGGGAATTTGGGGAGGGTATCTGGTTGGGGTCAAGTTGCTCGGAGTCAGCGGGGGTTCCTACTGGAGTTCAATCGAATCAGCCGTGGAATGGAAAGATGTCTACGGGGGGATCCTAAAGTCCATTAGTTTTGGCCTGATTGTCAGCTGGGTCTGCTGTTATAAAGGGTATTACACGAGAATGAGTGCCGAGGGCCTAGGAAGAGCTACCACTGAATCGGTGGTTTTAGCGGCAGTTCTCATTTTGGTGTGGGACTATTTTTTAACCTCGGTGCTTATGTAACGTTACGCATGTCTTCAAGTTTACCAATTGTCATTAAACTGGAGGGGGTGGAAAAGACCTTAGGAGGACAGCCCGTGCTCAAAGGGGTCACTCTGGATATTCCTAAGGGTAAAATCACGACGATTATCGGTCCAAGCGGTGAGGGCAAAAGTGTGATGCTTAAGCACATTATTGGGCTGATTCGCCCGGATCGAGGTAGAGTCATTATTGATGGAACAGACCTTACCCAAATTAAAGAACAGGAATTGAATGACATACGCAAAAAATTTGCTATGTTGTTTCAATCGGCTGCCTTGTTTGATTCCATGAACGTATTTGAGAATGTCGCCTTCCCTTTGCGAGAAAAACGCCTGATGGCTGAACAGGAAATTTGTCGATGGGTACCGGAGATGCTGGAGAGGGTTGGGTTGGACAAGATGGGACATAAATTTCCTGCAGAGTTGAGCGGAGGAATGAAAAAACGTGCAGGTTTGGCCAGGGCATTGGTAATGGGGCCGGAGATTATTCTGTTCGATGAACCGACAACGGGGTTAGATCCGTTGATGGCCCATGCCATCCATGATCTTATTTTGGCCATGCATAAAACCTTTGGTTTTACCGGTATTATGGTGAGTCATGAAATTCCAGAGATCTTTCCTATCTCTGATTGGGTTGCTATGTTAAAAAACGGGAAGATTATCGCTATGAGTCCTTCTGATGAATTTCAACAGACGGCTGATCCTGTGGTTCGTGAGTTTATTTCGGTCAATAATGGCAATCATCTCGCTCCAGTCTGAACTGTGGCTCTTGAGAGTGGATTAAGGAGTCAGTTGAATATTTGTGTCACGCTGAAGACTTAGGAATGATCCTGCCCAGGTCTTGCCCCAATAATATATTAATAACCTTAACTTAATTTTTATGATGGAACGTGGGAAACTTGAATTCATTGTCGGGCTTTTTGTGTTGGTAGGGGTCATCTGCCTTGGATATTTGGCGATCAAACTGGGAAAATTGGAACTAGTCGGTGGTGATTATTACGAACTCCAAGCAGAATTCACTTCCACATCCGGCCTGAAAAACGGAGCTTCGGTAGAAATTGCCGGAGTGGAGGTGGGCCGAGTAAAACAAATTGGCCTGAAAGAAGATCGGGCTCAAGTGGTTCTTGCGATCAAGGATGGGATCCCGTTGTTTGACGATGCGATTGCATCAATAAAGACTCGCGGCATCATCGGAGAAAAGTTTATGGAATTATCCCCCGGCGGGGCGGGAGAACGTTTGAAAGCGGGCGGGGTCATTGTGGACACTGAATCTGGAATTGACCTAGAACAGGTAATCAGTCAATTTATCCACGGCAATGTTGAGTGATTCTTGTTTTTGAGCTGGAGGAAATATGGATAGGGAATTGGTTAAGAAGCCTAAGTCAAGAATGAGGAATGGAACCGGCGAACCTCAAGGGTTCCTGTTTGAAAATTCTTTAAGAAATGTGGCAGTCATATTTTTGGGTTGGGTAGTAGTTTTTCTTGCCTGTTTGACGGCTGCGTGGGGAGGAAGTACTCCAACGGGAGCAGTCAAGGAAACTGTTGATCAGGTTTTTGTGGTGCTGAGGGATCAATCGTTGAAGGACCCTGCGAGACAGACCGAACGTCGTGCGAAGCTGGAAGAAATCATTGGGCAGCGATTTGATTATGCCGAAATGGCCAAGCGTACTCTGGCTTCTCAGTGGAAGGGGTTAAGTTCAGAGCAACAACAAGAATTTGTGATTTTATTTCAGCAGTTTTTGGCAAATTCCTATGTCGGCAATGTAGATGGGTATTCGGGGGAAGAAGTGGAGTACCTGAAGGAGCGGGAAAAAGGAGAATTTGCTGAAGTTCAGACCAAAGTCGTGTCTCCGAAAGTGCAGATCCCCTTGGACTACCGTCTATTGCAAAAAAATGGAGAGTGGTGGGTGTATGACGTGGTGATTGATGGAGTGAGTTTGATGAAAAATTATCGTGGGCAATTTTCTCGTATTATTAACTCCTCATCATTTGAAGCTCTTCTCGAGAAACTTCGTTCGAAAGCCGACCTGGGGACTTCGTCCTAAGGAGTCGGTTTTGTGATATCGTTTCGTTTGTGGGGCCTGGCTTTGTCGTGCCTGGTCTTAGTAGGCGGCGCTATCATTCCCTCTTCCAAAGTCCTCGCCGAAAATTCTTTATTTGTGGTTCCTGCGTTTTCTACTTCCAAAAATGATGGCCAAGACTTTGGCCTGATTGCCCCGGTATTAAATTCAGATGAGGAAGGAAACCTTCGCTCTCTCTTTGCCCCAATGTTGATTCACAATTCCTTTTTAGGAGTCCGGGGAACCTTGAACTATTTTCATTATTGGTCTGGTGGGAGGCAAATGGAGACCGTCGGTTCGTATACCGAGGAGATTGAACGGAAGCTGAAGTTTCGTTACCAGGACCCTGGGTTTATCGAAGGGTTGTTCTTTGTGGATATTGGAGCGCAGTTTTTCAAAAATGCGACCAAGCGATTTTATGGCCTAGGGCAAACCACTCCCAAAGATAATGAAACAAACTATACGGGGCGCGAGATTCAAATCCATTGGAACTTTGGCATCCATTTGAATGATGTGACCCGCTTATCCGTCAACCAAAGATTTCGAGATGTTGAAATTCAACCGGGCGGTGTAGATGACGAGCCATATACTAAGGACCGTTTCCCGCAGGATCCGGGGGTAAGCGGTGCGACGATTTTGGCCCACCGTCTGGTGTTCCAATATGATTCCAGAGATAATCTCAATACGCCGACAGCAGGCACCCGCGTGGAAGCATTTGGGGAATTGGCGCAGAACTTTGATTTCGGGAAGGAAGAGGATCTGTTGTATTTTCGGTCCGGGTTTGATCTCAGGCACCTGATTCCGAGTCCCTCCAAACGGTATATTTTTGTAGCCCGAGCGATGCTGCAGTTAAGTTTTGGCGATGGGATACCCTTTTACGAACAAAGTTCCTTGGGAGGAGAAGACAACCTGAGGGGATATGGGAAGGACCGGTTTATTGATAAACATATGGTGGCATTTAATGTGGAGGAACGTATACATCTCTTTGGGATGAAGATGTTCAATGTTAGTATAGAGTGTGAAGTAACGCCATTTGTGGATATGGGGAGAACCTATAAGGATTTTAAATTTCGTCAATTTCATGATTGGGAAATCACGCCTGGAGTAGGATTTCGAGCCATTGTCCGCCCCAACGTCATGGCTCGAGTGGATTGGGGGTACAGCAGGGAGGGTGGAGCGGTATTTGCTGGTCTCAACTATCCTTTCTGATACGGCTTATTGTCAATAGGCTCTGCAGAAAATCATATGCTGACAAGATCCCAAAATATAAGTCTATTTGTGCGTATAGGGTTACTCTTACCAATAGTAGGAGTCCTTATTCTGCCCTCTGGGGCATTGCAGGGTGAGGATTCAGCCGATCAGCAATATCCCGAAAGCCTTGAAAGGGAGCTGAAGACCTTGGTGAGGGAAGGGGCAGCCAACTCAACCGACCTCACGCGCTTGCTTCGGATGTCCGGCTTATATTTAGATCTGGGTTACGGGGTGTACGTTGATCGGGAGCAGAAGTTGGCAGCTTTCCAGGAGGGAGCCCGTATCGCCCATAAAGCCCTTGATCTTCATGAGTCTTCTGCAGATGCCCATTTTTTATATGCCGCCAATCTTGGGAGTGCTGCGGAGTTGGAGGGTTTGGTTGCGGCGGCATTGACCCTTCCAGAGTTAAAGGAGCATGTGAATCGGGTGTTGGAACTTGATGCGCAAAATGTTCAAGCTCACCATATGTTAGGGCGGATATATGAGGAATTACCTTGGATGTTAGGAGGCGATCAGGCAGTAGCTGGAGATCACTTGAAAAAAGCGGTTTCTCTCGATAGCGAGTATGCACCGGCAGGACTTGATCTTGCGAAGTGGTACGTAAAACACGGGCAAACTTTAGAGGCGGTGAGGGAGCTGACGCGGGTTGTTAATACACCTCCTCTTAAAAAGCGCTGGATATGGGACCGGATTCATCGACCGGAAGCCCAAGCCTTGCTTCAGCAGATCCTTAGCCAGGTGGATATTGACCGATCTAATGCTCATCCCTGAAGTTAGATCACATGCTTGACAGGCAATAGCAGCTATGGGAAGATTTTGGTTAATCATGTCGGAATTTAGACATTTTTAGTTATTCCCCTACAACACGTTAGGTTCTTCAAGAAAGGATGCGCAATGTCCTTGCTAAAAAGGATTGAAAGTCCATCAGATTTAAAGAAACTTTCTCGTGACCAATTTCCTGAACTTTGTCAGGAAATTCGGGAACTCATTATAGAAGTGATCTCCCATGTAGGCGGGCACTTAGCCTCTAATTTAGGTGTGGTGGAGTTGACGGTGGCTTTGCAGTATTTATTGAACACGCCGGACGATAAAATTGTTTGGGATACCAGTAATCAAGCTTACACACACAAACTCTTAACGGGCCGTCGTGAGCAATTCCATACGGTACGTCAGTTTGGGGGAATAAGCGGATTTTGTAAACGAGAAGAAAGCATCTATGACACGTTTAATGCCGGACA
>JAGQKG010000439.1 GCA_020430245.1 Nitrospira sp. | reverse complement strand
TTAAAGGTGCGGAAAAAACCGAAGGCGGATCCTTGATGCTGGTATTCGCCGGTACGCCGTGCGATTATAGTGAAGCATATGCAACTGAAATTGTGAGTTCATCAGAATTTATCTACACGCTGACGGTTGGCACGGGCAGTGGGCAGGCGACAATCTGGACGTGTGACCTCAGTCATGAATATGTATCAATCAATGCCGAATACAGGACGTAGGAGAAAGTAATGCAAGGTGTGTTAGCACTGGAAGATGGGCGTATTTTCCCCGGCGAGGGATTTGGTGCCGAAGGTGTGATGACGGGTGAAGCCGTATTTAATACGTCGATGACCGGCTATCAAGAAATTTTGACCGATCCTTCTTATTATCGACAAATCATCACCATGACCGTGCCGCATGTCGGTAACACAGGTGTCAATTTAGAAGATACTGAAAGTGCCCGCGTTTGGGTAAGTGGTTTTGTGGTTCGTTCATTAAGTCCGGTGGTGAGCAGTTGGCGTAATCGTGGCGATCTGGATAGCTACTTAAAATCGCAAAATGTAATTGGTTTGAGCGAAGTGTCTACACGTGCGCTGGTGCGGCATATCCGTGAAAAAGGGGTAATGCGTGCGGCGATTGCGCATGGTGAAGCGGCGAATGACCCTGAAGCACTGGTAAAAATGGC
>JAGQKG010000438.1 GCA_020430245.1 Nitrospira sp. | reverse complement strand
CCATGCTCATCACGCGCTTCATTAACTCTCCAACCCATACAGGAAATGCGCAAAAAGGAGAATTCTAAATTTCATCCAACTTTCACCCTAAAGCATTTTCAGGGGGAAGGCTTAATAAGTGATGCTTGTTAAGCCGATGGAAATGATTATTCTAACTAAGCATCAGGATCATTGGAGGCGGCATTTAGAGGCGAATAAATATGACGATTTTCCTCCCCACTCTCATCAACTTCAATTACACGCATCTTGTCTAGGGGCTTAATCAAGCAATCAATAATCAATACATGTTGATAGTTGTACGGAGTTTTTTGAGCTATTGTCAAATCTAGTGTCTGAGCCGGTGATTACGCGGCGACCGAGTTCATGGTGTTCGGGTCCATGCCATCAATAAACTGAATTCCTTGGATGACCTTCGGCAACTGTTTGAATCCTCGCACACGACGCCACGTCTTCTCGGCACACTGGCCGAGCTTGAACATCATGTGGAGCATGCCATCCCGTGTCAGACAGCCCTTCGTCCGGATGGTTCGATGCCGAATCGTCCCAAAGGTCGATTCAATTGGATTCGTCGTGCGCAGACTCGGCCACTGCTCGGCGGGAAAGGCATAGAAGGTCAGCAATGCTTCCCGATCTTTCTGCAAACAGGCGGTGGCCTTCG
>JAGQKG010000437.1 GCA_020430245.1 Nitrospira sp. | reverse complement strand
TACGGGCCAGGCTGCATATTGCTGGAGGCCTCGGGGAAATAGGCAATGTCGAGGGCCTCTCCCAACGCCAGCAAATCGTCCTCCATATTCAGGATGCTTAACTGGCATCCGTCACAAGAGGCAAACTTCACCACCGCAACCCGAGGGCGAGGCCTGGCTGGAGGATGCTGAGTCGCGGCGGTTGTTTCGTTCATATTCATCACCGGCCATTAAACAGGCAAAATCCCATTTTTGAGCACCCAAAGCAGAGAAAGTTGTTTATTCTTTTTCTGCGTCATTCCCGACTTTTTTCATCGGGAATCCATTTATTCTCGTTCCCCCTCCTTTGTAAGGAGGGGCGAGGGGAGGTAGAGTTTCCCAGGCTGAAAGATGTTCTCCTATTGCGACTGATTTTCCCTTTGACAATTCTACCTCACCTCAATCCTCCCCTTACAAAGGGGAGGAAATCTGGTTTTGAGTTTCTCCTACACACCCACTTTTCCGAAATACGGCACCACCCGGTCTAATCGCATCACGGGCCCGTCCTTACAGACAAAGAACGGCCCGAGCTGACAATGCCCGCAGAGTCCGATGCCGCATTCCATATGCCGCTCCAACGACACATACATGGCGTCAGGGCGAAGCCCTTGATGTGAGAGGGTATGACAGGCAATTCGCAT
>JAGQKG010000436.1 GCA_020430245.1 Nitrospira sp. | reverse complement strand
ACATCATTTGCCACATCCCTCCTCACCCTTTTAGGCGAGGATCAAGCCGTCAAATTGACATCCGAAGGCTTCATGCCCCTGAGTATTGAAGATATCGGCCCGACCACGGACGGTCATCGGCAAATTGCCTTATCCCATACGGGCATCCAAAACGGTGATCTTATGCGTGATCCTGAAATGGTTTTTCAAATCATTTCCCATGAAGGCATCACACAAGCCGAACCCCTGTCATTTCGCAATGACTATATGGGCGTGTATCAAGAGGTCTACCGCTACAATGACCACGGCCAACCGTCCCATGTCGATAAATCCCTCAAGGCCGAATTGAAAAGCTTTGCCCGGATGTGGTTTCGCAACCTGAAACATCAAGGTTTCTTTGCCGACACCGTAACCCGCGAACGGCTCTCCTAAGCCGTTCTTTTTCCCCTGATCGTTCACCCGGTCAGGGGTTTTCTTTTCCCCGTTTTCGAAACGTGGGAGATTTTCCCAAAGTGGCCCTCCCAAACCCCGCATGAACATTGATGCGGAATTTGTGAAGGTGGGAAGGTTTCCCAATAACAACAAAAAGAGCTACCAAAGGGGCAATTTTTCGCGAAATTTTTACCCCCTGATAGCCTCTTTTGATTGTAGGGTTATCGACCTGCCCCAAGATCCCACGCC
>JAGQKG010000435.1 GCA_020430245.1 Nitrospira sp. | reverse complement strand
AGGGCTAGAGGTAATTATGAGAAATAAGGGAGGCAGGTGAAGAATCAATAAATCACAGCCAAGGGGCAGAAGCCCTAAAGGATGGTTAAATCCACCACCCCTCGGTTTTTGGCCACTCAAGTTTTAGAAGAGGAGAATCTGGTCCCAGTTTTGGTCCCGGTTAAGTCCCGGTTTTGGTCTCAATTCCTAGTCTGAAATTATCTCACTGAATCCCATGTCATAAGTACGATTTTCCTTTATTGGTAGGGCTATTCGTGGTTATAATCCTTCTCAATCATTCTCTATATTTATTCTTTGAGAGGGGTTTTTGGATCTTAGAACCCAGGTTCGATTCCTGGTCCCCCAGCCACTTCAAATCTTCTTTCTCCTCAATTACCTCCACTCTTTCCTCAGTTTCACCTATTTGGTTATCTCTCTTGCTAGTCCCAGGATTAGTCCAGGTTCCGATCCCATTTCTCAATCTATTGGAATCTTCGTTAATCCTATAATGAAAGGCAAAACCCTCTTTATATTGTCAGAGGATTTCTACCTTTATCCTACTTAATCATTCTCAATCATTAACGTCTGGTAAGGGTTTTCGGATCTGAAACCACACGGATTTGATGACTTAGGTTTACCAGTTCTTGTATCCACCCATCTCCATTGTGGAAATGTTTCTATTA
>JAGQKG010000434.1 GCA_020430245.1 Nitrospira sp. | reverse complement strand
AAGTTCGTGCGCATCTCTCTAATTGTCTCAGACTTATGATGAGATCCTGTCTTTGAATAAGGTGTATTCCTTGTGAATGGGACTCAGTCAAAGAAGATGGTTACGGTGATTCCTTGAAACGATGAGACAGATGGTCTTCTGTCCTTAAGTCGTATGAGGCCACTTCCAGTGCCGGATTTCTGGAAGATCTTGGCCATGACGGGCAATATATTCTTTATGCTCGATCCGTTTTTCCCTGATAGCCTGCTGAGCATAGGCTGCCACGGATCCTAATTTCGGCACGCGATCAATCACATCAGACACCAGGTGGAATCGGTCCAGATCATTCATCACCACCATGTCGAATGGTGTCGTGGTGGTGCCCTCTTCTTTATAGCCCCGCACATGGAGATTTTTATGGTTGGTCCGGCGGTAGGTGAGCCGGTGAATCAGCCAGGGATAGCCATGAAAAGCGAAAATAATCGGCTTGTCGGTCGTGAAGATGGTGTCAAACTCTTTGTCGGATAACCCATTCGGATGTTCACTTTGAGGGTGTAATTTCATAAGGTCCACCACGTTGACAACACGGACTTTTAATGACGGCATATGCACGCGAAGCAAATCAACGGCCGCCAAGGTTTCGAGCGTGGGGATGTCGCCGCAGCATGCCATGACAACATCCG
>JAGQKG010000433.1 GCA_020430245.1 Nitrospira sp. | reverse complement strand
CGTCCAAGCCGGCCCCATTGGGAGTTGGGTGAGAGAGGAATTGACGATGCCAAGAGTGACCTTTATCCATTCTGACGGGAAAAGCGGGGAGGTCCCTCAGAATATTTCCCTGTTGGAGGCCGCGAAACAGCTGGGATTTTCCTTGAATCATGATTGTGGTGGCAATGCCTCCTGTTCAACCTGTCTGGTTGACGTGATTGCCGGGGAAGGTCATTTATCCGAAATCGATTTTGAAGAACAGGATCTTCTTGACCGTGAGGCCTTGACGGAACCCTATCATCGATTGAGTTGTCAGGCGAAGGTCTTGGGTGATGTGATTGTGCAGGTTCCGGAAGAAAAATGGGGGCAGACCGACTCCAAGTCCTCCGACACCGTGAAATCATCAAATCCCTGACGGGATCATGATGAAATTCAAAAGCCAGATCTCAGGGAGAGTCGCTTGACTGCAAACGGACCGACATCTCATGCGGTTTCCATGCCGACCCATACGATTACCCGTTCGTATAAATTTTGTGCGGCGCATCGTCTTCATACCGACCAATTGCCTCCTGACGTCAATCAAAAAATCTTTGGAAAATGTAATAATGCCAATGGGCATGGCCATAACTATACCGTGCATGTGACGGTCCAAGGGGAACTCAACCCTGAAACGGGGCTGATTA
>JAGQKG010000432.1 GCA_020430245.1 Nitrospira sp. | reverse complement strand
GGGGTCATATTGTTCACCTGTGGACCTCCTACTAAGTGTATCGCTCCGCTTCGTGCCTCTTCAGAGTTGAAAATGTTTGGTGCTTTGGTAGTTCGGCGATTAAATTTTCATGGATTTGACTAATTTCTCTGCAAGTTAATGATAGCCTCTGGGACTAAGGCAGGCATGTTGTTGTGGATAGCTTATTATAAATTGTGAAAGAAGCCAAGCTTAGAAAGTAATGATGTTCTGAAATAATTAATGCATGCGCAATGCCTCATTTGCCCTATTAGAGTTGACGTGAACTTGCTCTGAGAGGCACTCCTAGTTCTTTAAAATAAAGCATGGGAGGACACGGTATGACCAAGGGAACGGTTTCTGATTACAGTTTGGAAATTACTGCTGAAAACCCTTTTCTTCACGATAGGGGTATCTATATCTGACAACCGTTTGGAATTTAGTACTGATAAGGTTGGTGAACCTTCCGAAAGCCTATGAATTGCGGTCACCACATCCCGTTCTCCACAAACTAAGAGCAACAATATAAATAATAAACAAAAAGCTAAAACAATTGGGGGACATGAAAAACTCTCGGTTACATTTGGATCCCGTAGCGTGACACCTCAATAATGGTCAATGATGCCGCAAGGAGTCTTGTCCGGCCGCTTGCCCAAATAACAACCCT
>JAGQKG010000431.1 GCA_020430245.1 Nitrospira sp. | reverse complement strand
TCCAAGCCCGCCTGACCGAGTTGGAAAAAAACGGCTACGGCCATTTTCCGGTTTGTATGGCCAAGACGCAGTACAGCTTTTCGACCGACCCTGCTTTAAAAGGCGCTCCTTCCGGGTTTACGGTGCCGGTTCGCGAGGTCCGGTTGGCCATGGGTGCCGAATTTGTGGTGGCCATTACAGGGGATATCATGACGATGCCCGGTCTCCCCCGTGTTCCCGCCGCCGAAGCCATCGGCCTGGACGATCACGGTCACATCTCCGGCCTGTTTTAGATTTCCATTTTCCTTGAAAGGGTCTTTGGTGGGGAGGTCCTTTTGTTTCGGCAAAAGGACCCCAAAACCATTTCTGCCTCTGCATGGCCCTTCGGGTTCCCTGCGATGCTCGCTCTAGTCGGCGGCTGCGCAACTCGCTAGGCTCGAACAGTGCTCGCCGTCAACCCGAATAGACCTGCGCGTCTCGGCCATGCAGAAAGGCAGGAAAATGAATAGGGGCAGAGGTGTTGTAACCCATACGCCGAAAACATCAAAAAAAGGCGGACAGGCTTTTCGCCTGCCCACCCCAACTCTTCCTTCCATTTCAGGAAGGGAATCTACGATCTTATTAACTGCCTAAGCCGTGGTTTCAGCCTGCCGTTTCCGGCGGGCGGCATAGCCGAGCAACCCCA
>JAGQKG010000430.1 GCA_020430245.1 Nitrospira sp. | reverse complement strand
CGCGCCTCATGTGTCGCTTCATCCATTCACCATACAAAATTGTGGGAATAAAAGAAATCTGGATTAAGCTTCAAATGGTCGAATACATAAGGGAGAGTCATTCCGGGGATTATTAACGAGGGGACTGACGGGATAGGATTCCATGTCGTCGGCCTCATATGGGTTGCAACAACCCCGTGAGGTACATCGGGTTGTGCAAGTCGGGATTCAACCAACTGTAAAAAGCGAATTCCGGGAGAATGACGGGCATCCGGTGATGGATCGGTTTCATGAGGTCATTAGAGGTCGTGGTGAGCAAGGCGCACGTTTCTAAGGCCGGTTCCTGTGTTTCCCACCGTTCCCACAAGCCTGCAAAGGCAAAGAGCCGACCATCTTTCATTCTGATGTAATATGGTTGCTTCATCTTGCCTTCCCGTTTCCATTCATAAAAGCCATCAGCCAGGACCAAGCACCGCTGTTGTTTGAAGGCATGCCGGAACGAGGCTTTTTCGGCTACGGTTTCCGACTGGGCATTGATCAGTTTATGCCCGATGCTGGGATCGTTGGCCCAGGAGGGGACCAGGCCCCATTTCAAGTCCGCAAATTCCCGCTCTTGGGTTTCCGGATGGGTCCGCACACAGGCGACAATTTGCGAAGGGGCAATGTTGTAGCGTGGGGGGAGTGAGGGTA
>JAGQKG010000042.1 GCA_020430245.1 Nitrospira sp. | reverse complement strand
TGCTCATACCTCTGGCACAGTTGTTTGCCTTGTACGTCTTGTTCTTTGGCCAGTATGGTCCGGGAGGAGGATTTGTGGCCGGTGTCATTTGGACGACCAGCATGATCCTGACTTTTTTGGTGTTCGGGCTGAAATCACCCCAGGGACGTTTGGTGGAAAAGGTCTTGCACGGCGATGGGATCGGATTGATTATTTTTGTGGGAGTGGGTGGCTTATGCCTTATTGGCGGTGGGGAATTTCTAAACTATGCCAATTTGGAGATTCCGGGGTTGGATGCTCCCGCACGTCGGTATACAGGGATTCTGCTGGCACAAATCGGCGTAGCGGTAGATGTTGCGGTGACGGGGATTTCCATTGTTCTCAGCTTGGCCTATCACGATACCGAGCAGGAGTATGATGTTTGAGATGATCGGGGGGTGGCTGCAGCGCCCCAACTATATTGCCTTTGTCCTGCTGTTTTTGTGGGGCATCTATATTATGGTGACTCGGTATAATCTGGTGAAAAAACTTATCGGGATGTATCTCATGCAAACGAGTGTGATCTTTTTCCTCGTGACAACAAGTGCGAAGCGAGGAGCCACGGTGCCTATTTTGCTCTCCACCACTGATGTCATTCAATCAGAAGTCTATGCCAATCCACTCCCCCACGTGTTGACATTGACGGCGATTGTGGTGGGTGTTGCCACCCTGGGAGTATCTTTGGCTCTGGCCGATGCGATTTATAAAAAATACGGCAGCCTGGACGAAGAAGAAATTCTCAAAAGGCTGGAATGACGCGACACCTTCCCGCAATTTTTTTCCTCTTACCTCTCGGTTTGGCCATTTGTTTACCATTTATCGGGATTAAGCATCGGGAGTGGTGTCGGCCATTATCAATTGGTGTGCTAGCTACCATGGTCCCGGTCTCTTTCGCCAATCTGATAGGAGTTCTTCAACACGGATCCATTCATTATGACTTTGGGGGGTGGGCCGCCCCGGTCGGGATTGAGTGGGTGGCGGACGGACTGGCCAGCGTTATGACCGTAGCTTTGAGTCTTGTCGGGTTGGTGTGTATCACGTTCCTCAGTTCAGTGTTGTTTCCTTACCTTGGTAGCCGGATTGTCCCGTTTTATACCCTGGTCTTGTTATTGATAGCCAGTCTGGCCGGCATGGTGTTTGCCGGGGACCTGTTCAATCTTTTCGTCTTTTTAGAAGTATCCGCTTTATGTGCCTATGCCTTGGTCGGACTGGCTGGCGGAAAGGCTCTTGTTGCCGGATTTCGGTATTTAATTTTAGGCACGTTTGGAGCCTCCTTGTATCTCCTCGGAGTGGGGTATTTGTATGCCGAGACCGGTACGCTCAATATGGCCGATCTGGCCCAGCGGGTGCCTCCGTTGGTGGCATCCAAGGCCATTGGGGTTGGTGTGTTATTCATGTTCATCGGGTTGGGCATCAAGATGGCCTTGGTGCCGCTTCACGGGTGGTTGCCGGACGCGTATACGTATGCCCCAGATAGAGTGTCTCCGATGCTGGCTTCCTTAGTGACTAAGGTCGCTCTGTATGGATGGATTCGCATTATGTTTTGGGTGCTTGGAGCGCAGGCGGTGGTCTACCAGATCCCCATCCTGTTTTTAGTGGGAATGTTAGGCGCTCTGGCAGCTTTGGTAGGCGCATTCCTGGCTTTGTCCCAGACGGATATTAAACGCATGTTTGCGTATGGAGGGCTTTCGCATATCGGATTGATTCTGGTGGGGATTAGTCTCGGGAATCAAACCGGTTTTGTCGGAGGTGTGTTTTACCTCTTGAATGATGCTGTGATGCAAGCGGGATTGTTTTTCTGGGCAGGAGCGATTATTCACCTGTATGGAGTTCGCACTATTAATGACCTTGGGCGATTGCATGGGGGAGCGGGGTGGATGTCGGTCGCTCTGGTGGCCATAGCTCTGTCGATGATCGGGATTCCGCCAACCGGGGGGTTTTTTGGAAAATGGTATATCGTTCTCGGGGCGGTGGAAGCGCAGAATTATTTGGCCATTGTCGCGGTGCTGATTGCGACCCTGTTAACTCTGGCCTACTTCGTTAAATTATTTGAACGGGTGTTTTGGGATCGGTCGGCCCAGCAGCCTCCTCTCATACGTGAGATTCCGTTGGCAGTGCGAATTGGTCTCGGCGCCACGTCAGTGGCGGTCATAGTGTTGGGGTTGACGAGCGATTTCATTGTGAGCTTCCTCCTCAAGAATGCGGTTCCACCCGGGCTTTAGCGGGGTTGGGCATATGGTGACCTCCTGATATGACATTCCTCATCCTTATTCCCCTCCTTCCTCTCATGGCTGTTCTGTTTCTCGTGCTGGGGAAGCCCTGGCTGCGAGAGCAAGGGCATAAGATCGGCATCCCTGCAATGGCGCTCTCTTTCGTATTTTCCGTCATCGCGCTTGCTCAAGTGACATCTGACGGGGCTTTCTCCATTCCACTCTATCGACTGATCCAATCGGGAGACCTAATTGTTGATTTGGGTCTCTATGTCGACCAACTCACGGTGTTGCTCCTGCTCTTGGTGACCGGTGTGAGCAGCGTGGTGCATGTGTACGCGTCCCGTTATATGATCGGCGATCCCCGGTATAACCGGTTCTTTGCGGTCATCGCGCTGTTTACTTTTTCGATGATCATGCTGGTCATGAGCAATAATCTGCTCATGATGTTTGTGTTCTGGGAGATCATGGGAATCTGTTCGTATTTGTTAATTTCTCATTGGGGGGAGCGGCAGTCCTCTGCTCAGGCCGCGACCAAGGCCTTTCTCGTGAATTCGGTCGCGGATGTGGGTTTAGGTTTTGGGGTTATTCTGACCTATTCCACTTTTGGGACGCTCGATATCCAGGCGATTTTAGCCGAAGCTCCATCTATACAGGGAAACACCATCAACCTTTTGGGCTGGCTTGGGCTGGATGTTCCCATTCACACCCTCACGCTCATCATACTTTTTCTTTTCTTGGGAGCCATGGGGAAATCCGCACAGGTGCCCTTCCATGTCTGGCTCCCCTTTGCCATGGAAGCGCCCACTCCCGTTTCCGCTTTGATTCATGCTGCCACCATGGTGAATGCCGGCCCCTTCTTATTGGTTCGCATGAGTCCCCTCGTGATACTTTCGCCCGAAGCCATGATCGTCATTGCGTTGATCGGAGGTGTGACCGCGCTCTTTGCGACGCTTGTCTCCCTGACCCAGGTGGATATTAAGCGCATGCTGGCGTTTTCTACCATTGGTCAAATCGGTTTTATGATCATGACCTGCGGAGTTGGAGCCTTTGTTATCTCTATTTTTCATATGCTGGCTCATGGATGTTTGAAGGGGTTTTTATTTTTGTCGACTGGAAATGCACTTCGTTCGGTTGGCTCTCATGGACATGGGCATTCCTCGCTTTTTCCTCATGGGTCATCAATGCTTTTTACGGGACCTTTAGTGTTCGGAGCTTTGTTGTTGGCCTCTCTTCCCCCGTTTCTCCTTTTTTTCGGGCCGTATGAACGATTGTGGATGGTTCAACCGGGACCTTCAGCCCAATGGACATTTTGGATATTGGGATTTCTGACGGTGTTTTTCTCCGCCATGTATGTCATGCGGGGTGTTCTGGTGTTGTTTGGTCAACCGCTTTCGGTAGGCCATGGGAATGGGGTCGGGAGGCAAGCCATTCATCCTTTTTTCTTTGCCCCTACCCGTCTTCTGGGAGTCTTTTCTGCCATTGGGATTTTCGGAAGCCTGTTGCTGATCCTGTGGAGTTGGTTCGCGGATTTTCTGTCACCAGTTGTGGGACAGCGGATGGCTCAGATTCCAGAGGAAGCATCGAGTGGGACAGGCTTACAACTTATTTTGGCATTTACTGCCGCTGCCGGTGGGGTGGCGGTTGGGTATTTCCCCTTGACAAAATTTTCTGGATTCTGGTCACAACACTCGGAAATAGGCAAGCGATGGTATGTCCATTTTCTGAATAAATTGTATTTCGACGAAATATATGAGGCGTATGTTGTGGTGCCAACTCTCCGGTTTGCCCGTTGGCTATGGCGAGTTGTCGACCGGCATGTATTTGACGCCTTCATCATGGGAATCGCGAATGTATCGGTGGTGACCGCGAAGTGGCTGTGGCGGGTTGTGGATCTTCGTGGGATTGACGGGTTGGTGGTCGGGTTAGGGCGGAACAGCGTAGGAATGGCCCGTTGGCTATGGCGGGTGGTGGACCTTCGCGGTGTCGATCGAGTTGTCGTGGGTCTCGGTCAACGCAGCCTGGGTATCGCCAATTGGCTATGGAAAAGTATCGAAATCAAAGTTCTCGACAAGAATGTGGTTCGTGCCGGGAATCAGGCAGAAAGCACAGGGAATATGATGCAGGAACTGGAACCTCGCACATTACAGCACCACTTACTGGTGATGATTTTCTGGCTCATTGTGGGGATTGGGTCGTTTTTTCTTTGGTTTGTCGGGTGATTCCGCCGGTTGCCTGTCAGTGATTAATGGATGAGGAACGGGACACTGACGTTTAACGGCGTGGTGGGTGAAAAATGAGGCGGGTCTTTCATGTTCTGGAGGTGCCATGATCGGCATGTCATGAAGGGGAGGCTATGAACACAATCTTCACTGAACATCTTTTGAGTATCATGATCGCGATGCCCTTTTTGGGTATTGCCGTCATCGCCTGTATTCAGGATCAGGAATGGATTCGGCGCGTGGCTCTGGGGTGTACGCTGGGAGACGGTGTGCTCTCACTGATACTGCTGAGAGAATTTGATTTTTCCACTCAGGGCATGCAATTCGTAGAACGGATGGCATGGATGCCGACCTTTAATATTCAATATGCTGTCGGGGTGGATGGGATTAGTCTTCTTCTGGTGTTACTCACCACTCTGCTCTGTCCCTTTTGCGTACTGTGTTCCTGGAAATCAATTACCATCCGTGTACGTTCCTTTATGGCGATGATTCTGTTGGTCGAAGGGGCCATGATTGTGGTGTTTACCGCTCTGGACCTGTTTTTGTTTTTCATGTTGTGGGAAGTCACGATGATTCCCATGTATTTCATGATCATTCTGTGGGGTGGTCCCCAACGCATAGCGGCCGGTATTAAATTCGTCCTGTACAGTTTGTCAGGAAGCCTGATTTTACTTTTGGCGATACTCGGGTTGTACGTAGAAGGAGGACGGACATTCGATATTATAGCGTTGGCCGAGAATACCTATTCTCCAAACGCCCAGTTTTGGATATTTCTGGCGTTCTTTTTAGCCTTTGCCATTAAATTGCCCATGTTGCCGTTTCACACATGGCTACCGGATGCCCATTCCGAAGCTCCCACTGCCGGAAGCGTCCTTTTGGCAGGAGTGCTGTTAAAAATGGGCGGATATGGATTTTTACGATTTTGTCTCCCTATGTTTCCTGAGGCCTCGGTGACCTTTGCCCCGTATATCTTGTGGCTATCAGTGGCGGCTATTGTGTATGGAGGGTATATGGCTCTGGCCCAGTCTGATCTAAAAAAGTTAGTGGCATACTCATCCATTTCACATATGGGATTCGTGACATTGGGAATTTTCGTGTTCAATAACCATGGTATTCAAGGAGCCATCTTGCAGATGGTGAATCATGGGGTTACCACAGGGGCACTCTTTTTGGCTGTCGGGCAATTGTATGATCGGACCCATAGCCGGTCGATTCAGGATTACGGAGGGTTGCAAAAATCGATGCCGCGGTTTGTGGCACTTTTTTGTCTGTTTTCAGTGGCATCCTTCGGACTACCTGGCACGTGCAATTTTATTGGAGAATTTTTGGTTCTTGTCGGAACATCTTTTCAAAGCTACATGATGGTGTTGTTGTCCATGGGGGGCATTGTCCTCGCGGCGGCCTATATGCTCTGGATGCTCCAACGGGTGGTGTTGGGGCAACCCAAAAATTCGACTATTGCACAACTACCGGATCTGAGTATGCGAGAGCTGGCCACGGTGATCCCTCTTGCAGTTTTGATCTTGGGGATCGGCTTGTACCCGTCACCACTTATGGAAATGATGGATTCGAGCGTCACGCACTTGACTCAGCATATGGCACAGTACCAGGTGGAGATGATCCACGAGGTGGCGTTTCGGTAAACAACGAGGCTGGCGGCAGGCGCGATCAAGACGGTATCTCCTGAAGAACCTCTGCTGGGAGATCCCTTGGTTGGTACGCACGAGCGATGACGGTCAACCCTATTCCATCTCCCAAGCTTCCCCGTGCCAACATCCCACCATTTTTATCTTTCCGTATTTATCCCCTGTGAATTGCAGCCCGGTTAGTTGGCCTCATTGTGATTTTTACCAGCCCATTCTGGCCTCTTTAAGTAACTTCCCCTTTGTTTTTACTGGTTTTCTCAAGTGTTCTCTCCAGAATGCCGAAAATAACCTTCTCTGCTCTTTTCGGTGTTTGGAAGAACCTTCCGGGCAATAGAGAAGGATGAACATGACACCCAGAAGAGTGGATCGAAACCATATAGGCTAAAGTTACCAACCGGTCTTGAGTCCTCAGGTGTCAATGATAGCAAAGAACTTGGGGTGAAGAGAGGCGGTGAACGTGAAGGAGCAGACACCATGAAACTGGGCAACACTTTACTTGCGGCAGTGGCGTGTATGGTTGTGGTTGGGTGTGTGAGTCAGCAATCACATGAACGTGCTCTTCAAGAATACGAAAAGAGCCATGAGTCCACGATCGCGGAACTTGAACGGTTGCAGCAGGCTGTTGAAGAGAAACAAACTGAAGTCATGCAGCTTCAAGAAACTAAGACCGCCCTCGAGCATACCGTTGAAGTGCAAGACCAAATTAAGGAAGAGCAATTAGCCGCGGTCCAACAGGAAGTCGAAGCGCTGTATGCACAAATCCAGAAGATCGGAAACACGGAAGGGGTCAGTTCTCTGACCGGTCCTCTTTTTGGGGGGGAGTCGGTGGATTTTCATGATTTGCAGGCCGCACTCACAAAGATCCGGTCGGGATTAGATGGGCAAATTGGCCAGGTGGCTTACCTTCGTGAACAGAATAGTCTGTTGGAGAAGGAGCTTTCGGCTTTGGAAGCGAGGCTCAAAGAAGTGGAGCGGTTAAAGCATGAGTTGGAATTGGTACGAAAAGCTCGTGAAGTTCAGGAAGCGCAACTGGCGAAAGTCAAGTATGAAGTGCTCACAGTCGGAGAGGAGATTGATCGCATTACCAAGGCGCTTGAGGACAAATTTGGCAACAGTCTCGTGGTGACCCAACACCAGGATCGATTAGTCCTGACTATGTTGGGACAAGTCCTGTTTGAATCCGGTGAAGCAGATTTGACTCCTCTGGGGCTCAAGATCATGAAGCAGGTGGGCCAGGTGTTAGCGACCTTGCCGGGGAAAAATATTCAAGTGGAAGGCCACACGGACAACCACCGGATTTATGGACAGCTGCAAAAACAGTATCCCACAAATTGGGAACTTTCAACTGCACGGGCCACCACAGTGTTGCGGTATCTGATTGAGCAAACCGGAATGGATCCAAAGCAATTTTCAGCGACCGGCTATGCCGATAAGCGACCGGTCATGACCAATGAGACCGAGGAGGGGAGAGCCCAAAATCGCCGAGTAGAAATTGTCCTCTATCCAGAGCGAGTCATGCAGGGCAATGAGACCGTTGCCACACTGGCCCGGTAATCAGAGGCCGGAGCCACAATATACGGTATGGCTTCAGAAGTAGTATATTTTCTGAGTCTTTACAATTCAATTTCTCTCCTGCATCCAGCAAGGGGGCAATGTTCCTGGAGAAGTGCTGTTTCCGCTCTCTCAGTGACTATCTGATTTCTCCAACCATTAATGTGCTAGCGGTTCTGTGTGATTGCCCGATCCACTCAAGCTATGATGGTGGATGAGTCCGGTGTCGTATAGAAGTGTCGTCGCCGGATCTAACAAAAAATACACGGCAAACAGGCCGACACTCGCCATGGTCAAGGTATAGGGAAGCGCCATCCACACCATTTTCCCATAGGATAAGCGGATAACCGGAGCCAGTGAGGAGGTTAATAAAAACAAAAATGCGGCTTGTCCGTTTGGGGTGGCCACACTAGGGATATTGGTGCCGGTATTAATGGCAACGGCTAACAGGTCAAACTGGTCGCGGGTAATGGTGCCCGCATGAAAGGCACGGAGCACTTCCTGGATGTAAACCGTCGCAACAAAGACGTTGTCGCTGATGGCGGACAGAATGCCATTGGCCAGGTAAAACATGCCGATTTGATACGATCCTTCCAAGCTTAATCCAAATCCGATGATGCCCGAAAACAGATTTTGGTCCTGGATGACGGCCACAATGGCGAAAAAGACAACGAGGAGTGCCGTGAAGGGAAGTGCTTCCTTGAACGCCTCTCCAAGTTGATGCTCTTCGATAATCCCGTTAAAGGCGGTAATAAACACGATCACCGAGAGTCCGATGATTCCGACCTCCGCGAGGTGAAAGGCTAAGGCAAAAATCAGCCAAATGCCGGCAATCGCTTGAATGATAAGCTTTGCCGTATCCCCGGAATCCCGTCTTTTCTGTTGTTCGGTTTCGAAATCTACCAAAATGAGGCGAACCGAATCCGGGAGTTGAAAGCCATAATCAAACCATCGTAATTTCTCGACGATCATGCAGGTGGCCAATCCTGTGGCCAAGACCGGAAGGGTCACTGGGGCCATGCGCAATAAAAACTCCATAAATTCCCAGCCCGCTTTGTCCGCAATCAATAAATTTTGGGGTTCCCCCACCAGAGTACAGACTCCGCCCAATGCCGTCCCAACGGCTCCGTGCATTAATAAATTGCGAAGAAAACCTCGAAAATTGTCTAAATTTTCCCTGTGAAGCGAGTCGATTTCATGATCGCTTGTCGAATCATGAGAGGTTTGAGACGATTTGCCAGAGGCTACCCGGTGGTAAATGTTATAGAAACCCAACGCGACGGCAATGATGACTGCCGTGACGGTCAAGGCATCGAGGAATGCCGATAGAAAGGCACCCATGATAGAAAACAAGAGTCCCAACAACATTTTTGAACGGACGCCCAATAAAATTTTCGTAAACAGAAACAAGAGTAAATCTTTCATGAAGTAGATTCCGGCCACCATGAATATCAATAATAGAATCACTTGGAAATTATTGAGTGCTTCATGATAGACCGTGGCGGGTGTCGTCATCCCCAATAGAACGGCCTCAAGTGCGAGCAAGCCACCCGGTTGGAGTGGATAACTTTTGAGAGCCAAGGCCAGCGTAAAAATAAATTCCAGGATGAGTACCCACCCGGTGTAAAACGATCCGATGCTCATCAACAAAATGGGGTTGAGGATTAAGAATCCTAGAATGGTCAACTTGTACCAGGTTGGCGTGTGATTCAGGAAATTCTGTATGAGGGCCTGAGGGACGGTCGTCTTCATTGCAGTTGGGTGCCTTTCGGAATGGTGCTTCCAGATGGAGTCTGATTGATTAACTCAATATCACTAGGGTTAATCCGGTGATTGGTGTTTTCACTCGTATCCAGGACTTTACCCGGGTGAGTATAGTGAGGAGATCCTCAGCAAAACACAATGAATGCTCGTTCAGAAACCGGAAAGACTTCATGGTCAAAAATATACCTCATGAGGGTTCTGGATGTTTAGAGAAGGCTTCTGTGGGAACGACATCGAATGGATGGGTGGAGCCGCCCGAATGAGCTGCGTGGCGTAACGCATCCAACCGAAGTGGATATCGATGTTCAGGTGGGACCTGATCAAGCACCCCGAGTCCTTTGAGGACTCGAGCAACTCCCGGACGCATACCCACAAAAAAGACATGCTGTCGATGGTTTTTCACCATCACCAGCATGTCTTCGATGGCTAACGCAGCGGTTCCGTCGATGGAAGGCACCGATGTGAGATCAAGAACTACGCTGGAAAACGAATTGAAACTTTTTACAGACTCCAAACGGCGAACCATGTCTTTTGCCGATCCGAAGCTCATTGGCCCATTTACATGAATCATGATAATACGCTCATGGTTTCGTTCCAGGATGCGTTGCTCCTCGTTCGATAGGGGTGTTTCTTTCGAGGCACCCGTGATCACACTGAGGTTTTCAAGTTCCAGATCGGCCATTCGTTTCACGAACATCACGCTGGCTAACACCACGCCAATGCCCACAGCCGTGATCAGGTCGACCAAAACAGTGACCAACAAGACGACGATCATCACCAGAACTTCGGTTCGTGGAGCTTGCGCCATATGTTTCAGGAATCGCCAATCGATAATATCGAATCCGACCTTAATAAGCAGACCGGCCAAGACCGCTAGGGGAATTTTTTCAGCCAGTGGGCCTAAGCCAAGCAAGGTACCTAGGAGGACGACTGCCATAAACATTCCAGAGAGTGGAGTTCGACCTCCGGTTCGAATGTTTGCCACGGATCGCATGGTGGCGCCGGCTCCGGGAATGCCGCCGAAAAAGCCTGCAGCCATATTTCCGATGCCCTGGCCGATCAATTCCCGGTTGGAGTCATGTTGGGTCCGTGTCATGTTGTCACACACGAGAGAAGTCAGCAGGCTATCAATGGTTCCCAATAGTGCCAGGACGAGGGCTTCTTCAACCATCATGACGAGTGCATTGGTATGCATGGTTGGCCAAATCGGCGTGGGAAATCCTGAAGGAATGTCTCCGATAACCGGAAGAGTGGGGAAGAGCATCTCACCGACCATCGTTCCAACGATGAGAGCCAACAACACCGGAGGAAGACGTTTGCCGATAGAGGCGGGAGTGAGATATACAATGGCCAGCGTGAGAGATCCCACCAACATTGCGGGGAGGGAAAAAGATGCGAGGTACTCAGGCATGGCCATGAGGTTGGCCACGACTTTGGACTTGGCTTCCAAGCCGAGAAAGGGTGCGATCTGAAGAATGAGAATAATTCCTCCGATGCCGCTCATGAATCCTGAAATAACAGGATAGGGGACCAAGGTGATATACCGACCAAACCCCATCAGTCCAAATAAGACTTGAAATAATCCTCCGAGGATGACAGCCGTAAATGCCACTGCGGGTTCATCGGCAAAGTTCAAGATAATGCCGGCCATCACCACGGTCATCGGACCGGTCGGTCCTGAGGCCTGTGCAGGAGTCCCACCGAATAGGGCTGCGAAGAACCCCACAAAAATGGCTCCATACAGGCCGGCAATGGCCCCGAGCCCGGATGTCACTCCAAACGCCAAGGCTAGGGGTAGGGCTACAACCGCTGCCACTAACCCACCATACAGGTCTCCCCGTATGTTATTAAAATGAAGGCCATGAACCCATGAAAGCATTGAAAAGGTTGGAGACATTTTTAGGAGGGAAGCCATAGAGTGCGATGAGAGGTCGCAAATGTTACCAGGAAAGGAAAGGACACGTGCACGTCGCCGGTTACCAATGAATTAGCCTGAATATTGATTTAGGAAGTCATTGATTATCCATTGAGACCTGCTTGGTGGTCCGCTGGATGAATTGGCCAATTTGAAGGCCAATAGAGGCAAACATGGCCAACAGTTCCTTGTCGGGCTTTTGGATATCCCTGTGGAAAAATTCGATGACGCCAACAATTTCGGTCCCCGATTTAATGGGAAAAGCGAATCCGGAATGAAGACCTTCTTGTGCGGCAGCGGCAGCGCGTGGAAAATTCGGATCGGACACCACATCGGTAATCCATGACGGTTCGGCGCTTTTCCAAACCCGACCGGGTAATCCCACCCCTCTTGCAAATGTTATCGCCTGAGATTCCTGCCGAAAAGCATCCAGGTTTAAGTGAGGGGAATGCCAGACATTGAGGCAACGCATGACTTGTTGCGAGGAGTCCAGTGTCCAGATAACTCCGAGATCCCATCCTAAATTTTCACCAATGGCTTCGAGGATAAGGGGAGCCCCCTGAGTCATTCCGGTTGATTCCGCGAGAACATTAGTTAAACTGTGATGGGTGGCCAATCGACGTTCTTTATGCTCCCGTTCGAGGCATTGGCCAATCTGAAACCCGATATTCGAAAGTCTTTGAAGCAACATATCATCCGCGTCTTCAGGGAATGGCGAGAAAAATTCAAGGACTGCCCTTGTATTCCCCTCAAGGCAGATGGGAATGGCAAATCCGGCGTGAAGCCCCACTTCCAGGGCAACCTGGTTCCTGGGGTCTTTGGGGTAGTCAGCCAGGTCCTTGATCCAGAGAGGGCTTCGCATGTTCCACACCTGTCCGGCAAGCCCCACAGCAGGCGTGAGCGCCCAACCGGAGGTTGATGATGACATCGCTTGAGCTTGAGGAGAGTCCGATGGCCAAATAACGGCGGCTCCCAGAGCCTGCCGCTGATAGTCCATTCGCCAGAGAATGCCCACCTTCCATTCCAGCGTGTTGCAAATGGCTTTGAGAACTTGGGGATATGTTTCTGAAATGCTAGATGCGGTGGTCAGAATGTCTGCGATGGCATCGTGCAAGGCCAGTCGTCGCTCCGCACGTTTACGATCGGTAATATCAATGCCAAACCCAATGAGGCCCGGTTGGTCTCCTTCCAATTTGCACAAACAATTTAAAAACCACCAGGGCTTCCCTTGGAGAATCCCGTAGCTCTCGTAAAACACCGAATTGGAAAGAGTCTCCTCCTTGACCTGGTTTTTTATCCGATCGGGTGGTTCCAAGGGAATACGGCCAATGGCGCTCAATTCCTTTAACCCGAAACGAGCCAAGCCGCGACCGAAGGAATCATGCATAACCCCTTCCTGATCGATTCGAAATGCAACGGCTGGCATATTCGACAAAATGCCGGTCAGTATGGAACTCTGGTCACGGGTCGCCTCGTCAGACTCTCTCACCTGCATGGCTAACAGGGCGGTCGACCAAATCGCAAATAAGGCAATCGATCGATTGGTCATACCAATCCATGGTTCAGCCCCCGAAGGCGAAAAATAAAACCCTATGATTGTTAAAAGGGTACAGAGGCCTGCCAGACGCAACGGATCATTTTTATCGGGAGACCGGAGGGCAATCAACACGCCAGCGACATAAGGGACCGCTTCGGCGACCCCCATAGGAAGGAAGAGATCCACGACGAAGACCACTGTGGCCACTAGCAGGGCTAAAGCTAAAATTTGCCCCCGATTTTTATGTGGACGTTCAATCGAGTTTTGAAGGGACAGCGGACTTGGCATGGGGTTATATGGGCATACATGAAAATGGGGAATATGATGCAAATATTCCCCCAGCATTCAGCCACTATACTTGGGTAACACGATACGAAATGCACCTCAGTGAGTGCAAGGGGAATCATCGGAAATTGATGGACTATGCCGTCAGAAGAGAGCGTACTTTTTGGAGAAGGCATGCTGTGGGCTGAAGAGAATCTGTGTGGGAAGGCGCTAAGGACTGGAAGTGGCTCCGAAGGCTCGACGACCTTTTTCCTCTTATGCGAAGATAACAAAGGAAAATATGATCGTCTCTCACGCATATGAATTCCACATCTCCTCACAATATCTATCACGTTGCCGGGTTGGATGACCGTGAGCGCGGGTTTAGTCGGCAACTACATGTCATTCCTGGTCAGGGAGGATTCCAGGCCAAGCTCCGCTATGAATCGCTTCAGATAGAAGTTGACCTCGTTCCTACCGAAGACCAAGTTGTGCAAGGTCTCATCCAAGTGTTGCATGATAGAGGCTATCGGCAATTACGAACCCAACGCATCTTCATTGGTGAGCGGTATCTTGGGAGTCAGGAGCTGTGGGTGGAATATCCCGATCCCGAGGCTCCTCTTGAAACGAGGAACACTTGGTTGGGCTGGATCCGTCAGATCGTTAGGCGGTCCTTGCTTTCCTAAGGCCCGGTATCACAAGACCGATGGGGGTGTTCGTGAGAATGATCGAGCCAGGTCTTCCTCATGCATGGATTATGTGGATCCGGCCAGCGTGTGCAGACCTTTTACCCCGGATTCCGGGGAAGAGGCAGAGGGAAAGTAGCTGATGATTCGACGAGGATTCAGGCATTCCCTAATTTTGGGAGAAAGATCAACGGGTCGAATGGCACTGACAATTGAGAGCGTTTCATCCTCTTCAGACAGGTTCAGAATAATCGGCTCATCTGGTGAGGTGTATTCATCATAGACAAGAACGACCGGCCTGAGCCGGTTTGCGAAATTTACGCTGGTAACAATCCCAATCTTCCGATTGCTCAAGTTGACCAGTGAGCCTGGCGGATAAACGCCCAACTGACTGATTAACGAGACGACCGCGTCATGCCATAGTGTGTGCCGGCATTTGACATATAAATAGGATAGGGCCTCTGAGGGGATGAGAGATTTGGCTGGATCCGGGTGGTGGCACAGTTCATCGTACTCATCCACCACCATGACAATTTTGGCGAACTTGCTGATTTGGTCGTCCTTTTTCCCTGCTGGAAATCCTGACCCATTGAGTCGTTCATGGTGCTGGCGGATTACGTCAATCACTTCATAGGGTAAATTAGGCAATTTCTCAGCCAGCTCCACCCCGTATTTCGGATGAGTACTCAAAAAGTTTTTCCGCTCGGAAGCAGACATCGACCCTTTTCGTAATAATTGTTCCGCCGGAAACTTGAGTTCGCCTATATCATGAAACAGAGCCCCGAGAGCCAGTTTTTCAGCGTCTTCTCGCGAAAACTCTAATTTCTGCCCAACCATGAGAGATAATGAACACACATTGAGTGCATGGAGAAAAAATTCCTCGTTCGGTTCGTTGGACCCGATCAGGTTCAGCAGAGCTCTTGAGTTGTCGGCTATATCGAGAATCTCATAAAGCTCTCCGACAATTTTCTGAGCTGTCCTGAGTCCTCGAGGTCGGCCAGAGATCACGTCCTGCATGACCTGTTTGGCTTCTTGCACCACTTCCTGGAGTTGATCACCAACTGCTTGCAAATGTTCCTGGTAGACTTGGAAAGCTTGGTGTTGCGCGACTTTCCGTTGAATAGGATCTTCAGGAGTTGTTCCTTCTTCTAAAAAATCGTGAGGCGTGATGGGCTCAGTTTCGTACGAGGGTTCTCTGTCCGGTTCAACTGTGCCTTGAACCCGCTTCCGGACAGCCTCTTTGCAGTGGTCGGAATGAACCTCTTCGGGGTCTGAACGGTCTGGATCGAAATACAACTTGACTTTCGTGAGTCCCTTAAGTGTTTCAAGGTCTTTCGCCGATTCGACTTTGAATGAATTAGTTGGGAAAGGATGACTGAACCAGGATCCCTCAATTTTGATGTACAATCCCAGTCGGAGTGCGGTCGGGTGAAGTGGGACGAAGGGCATGTTAACTCTCGCTTTTTAGGTATTTGTCATGATTGGGCTTGTCTGGTACTAGAGTCCGGTGGTTGTGTGGGGTCATGGGGCAGGGAGTTTGACCGTCATTTGCCCCGTTATGGGCCGTTTCCCTACATAATTTTTCTCACTGACCTTATCGGAAAGCGGGCTCCTAAAATTAAGGGGAAAGTCGGAAAACGAGCGAAAAGAGATGAAAGTGGAGTGCAATCGAAAATGTTAAGGGTCAGCCAGGGAGCCGTGGTGAGTGTCAACGGCATGAGGGGACGGGATTGTAAAACAATTTCGCTAGAGAGACGGACGACGGTTGATCCCCGACGTAACTGGAACAGAACCTCCGGTAAAGTGTCGGATTCTGATGGGACAAAGCAAAGCCTTCTTGAGTGTGAGTGCGGAACGTGTCAACGGGCCCTGGGCACTTTGAAGCGGGAACTCTTCCCTCACCACCTCAAGGGGGCATTGCGGCCACATACCAGTCAAATGCGTGGGCAATGCGAATCAGGCCACAGAAGTTGAAGGAGAGAGTGAAAAATAGTATTGATCTGCTTGGTCTATCTGGATACGTAAGGAACGGAGCCCTCTCAGTGCAAAAAATGGAGGAGTGAGAATATAGTATACTTGGGGAAACATATTCATGAGGTTATAAGACAGCAACACGATCTGAAATGCCACCTTTTTTCTCCAAAAGGAATCCCGGCAAAATCCCGTCAGGCCAAAACCCTGTTTGAGTTCGGCGATCCGATTTTCCGATCCAGCCCGATGGCGATTGAGGCGCCACATCTCCACCATCGGGAGCGTCAGATTGGTTGTAAACGGTTGGTAGCGACCGGGCACATCCATTGGACCGATATCCGAATCTAAGGGAATATGGTTACCAAAGGAAGCATGTAAAAGGGGGAGCCTAGTCCTGTGTCTCGAGTGAGTCGAATGAACATTGAGTGCATAGACCCCAACCATAATAATCGCCTTGTGCCGTGAAAAGGCCAGGAATTTGGTGGAGAGGCCATCTTCAGGCCCCAACGTAATTCGTTTGTTATTGTTCTTCCCCCAGGCTTGGGAGCTTGTTCATTGTTGAGCTCTGCGACTTGGTTATTGGGGTCAAACTCGCCAACAGTTTTTTTCTGGTAGAAAAGAACGCTGGCTGGCCTTCAGTTAATTGTAAAAATCTTCCGAAATATTGATTCGCTAACCGATTATTTCCCATTCGCTCATAGGCATAGCCCATATTCAAATGGATATGGGGCAGATCCGGTTGGAGTGCTTCTGCTTGGCGAAGTTCATGAACCGCAAGTTGGAAGCTCCCTTGTTGTTGGGCCACTAGAGCTCGTTGGATCCACAATTGTGGAACTTTGTCGTTACGTGCGAGGCCGCTCAAAAAAAATTGATCGGCCTGATCGAGCTGGCCTGCCCCCAGATACGCCGTACCCATCCAAAACCATGGTTCCCAAGTGACGGGGGGTTCATGAAAGAGTGGAAAGAGCATGGCCTGCGCTTCCTCATATTTCCTCGCTTGAATGAGTTGTTGGGCATGGTATAGCCAATTGGCTAAAGATGGTTGCGGATCTGGGACCTGAGTATTCTCCTGATACCCCTCGTTTTTCAGAGTAGGGGCTATCGTATTCATAGGGGCAGAAGGCTCCTCAATAACAAGAGAGTTGGTGGTTGCAAACTCATCCAGGCTGACTTTTTCCTCTTCTAAATCGGTTTCTCCTGAGATGGGTATGTCTGTCTTGTTGACGGATGCAGATTCGACAAGATGCGAATCGGGTTGGAAAGATTGGGCAACGAATGCAGCTGGAAGACTGAGCCTGATGTCCTTCGGGCTGGTGCCCTGGTGTTTTGGTGATAGGTCTGTTGTGTGGTGTGGTGTAAGGGGAGCATGTTCGACATTCAATGGAGAAGGTTGTTTTGGTGAAGCAGTCTCTCGGGGTGTGGACGGTTCTTGTTCGGATTTTTGGGCAACTGGTGCCGGAAGATTTTCAACAGGATCAGCAGTCGGTATCTGCGTGGTAGGAGACGATAGCGCCTTGACAGGATGAGTTTCCGCAAGTGCAGAGGAGTTCGAAAGAGCCACACGCTGACTGGGGAACTGGGAGGCTTCCGTTGGCATTGTGAAGTCCAGATGTAAGCCGATCCAGTAGGCACCCATGCTTAGACTGCTCAAACCGATTGCCATGCCGATCCCGATCAACCAAAACTTTATGGGAGATGGCCGGCGGTGCCAACCCGGGTCTCTTCTCACTCTAGTTGGCAAGCCGAGGGGTGCCTGCTGGGGCGTCTCAGCCACTTCACTGGTGGTCTGGGTCTGAAGTCGCCGGAGGGTGTCTGCGATGATACTCATGGTCTGTCGATCCTCTCGCTACGGGAGAAATTCTTTGGTTGCACGCCAGATCATCATGGGAGTCACCGTATGTCGACCCTGGGCATACGCGGCTAACAAGGCCCGGTCGCACAGTTGATTGATGCGACGTGGGACTCCACGACTCCAAGCGTAAATGAGCCAGAGGACTCCCGTGCCAAGATGAAAACGGTGCTTGGCTTCGGCGATATGCAATCGATGTTGGATATACGCACGAGTCTCCTGCCAGGTAAATGACTCCAGGCAATAGCGAACGCTAATGCGTTGCCGCAACGGTCGAAAAGCGCGAGTCGCCAGCTTTTGTTCCAACTCCGGTTGTCCAACTAAGAGGAGACACATCAGCTTGTCTTTCTCGGTATCAAGGTTGGAGAGAAGCCGAAGTCCTTCCAGGACTTTTCCACTGAGCCGATGGGCTTCGTCAATCAACACCACGACCCGTTCTCCTTCCACGGCCAAACGGAGTAACAGTTTAGGTAGTTCCCGTTGCAAAGCCCCAAGGGACTGATCATCAGGTAGTGTCCCGGTCAAATCTTCGTAAATGGATATGAGTAAATCGGCGTAGGATTGATCCGGATTCATGAGGTACGCGAACCGGATCCCCGTCGGGGGATGGCGAAGCAGGTGCCGGCACAACAGGGTTTTGCCGAGTCCCACTTCTCCCGTCAGCATGGTGAGTCCACCACTGGCAATGCCAAATCTAAGATGGTTCAGCGCTTCCAAATGGTGGCTGCCCGGAAAAAAATAATCGGTATCCGGTGTCAGGCGAAACGGCGGTTCCGTAAACCCCAATTCCTGGTAGCACATACTGAGATCTAAAGTTGTCATGATGAGGCTCGAATAATCTTAGGGGAGAGGAAGATGACCAGCTCACTTTTCTTTTTCGCTGTGTACGTGCCTTTAAATAAGCGACCAAGATAAGGAATGTCCCCTAAGAGAGGAACTTTGCGCTCGGTTTCTGAACTCTCCTCTTGGATGAGGCCACCGATAATGACCATTTCTCCATCTTTCAACCTGACCAACCCGGAGGATTGCTTGACATCTAAAACCGGTGCAGTGGCTCCCCCCTCACCCCGTTTAGCACCTGGCGATTCCCTTATTTCACGAAGCCGGGAAAGAATAGGAGTCACATCCAGCATAATCCATCCATCTTCGGAGATTTGAGGTGTGACGGAAAGGACTAAGCCTACCGTCACGGATCGCACCTGCTCAGTGACAATATTGCCGCTCCCGGCAGTTCCTTGAGCAACGGTTGAGGAAAAGAAGGGTTCATCGGTAGCGACTTTAATCAAGGCCGGTTGGTTATTCATGGTGACCACGCGAGGTTGCGAGATCACACGAATGTCGCCCTGTTCTTCCAGGGCTGTGAGAACTCCATCAAAACTGCCATCCTCGAACGAGATAGTGGTCGTGGCAGCCTTAGCCATGAAACCTCCGAAGGGAGCGGTAATAATGTTGGAAAGGGCAATGGCGCCACTTGTGCCATCGAAATTAATCCTGTTCCAATCAATGCCCAGACTGTACTGATCATCCAGGGCGACTTCATAAATCCGGACTTCGATCTCTACCTGTCGGTACAGGGCTTGGTGAACACTTTTGAGAAAATCGTCAATTTCGTCGACCCGTTTATACTGATCGGTTATCTGGATGGTTCCTGAGAGCCGATTGACTACGAGTCGTCCCTCTTCGGACATAAGAGTTTTAATTTGTTTTTCCAATTCTTCCCAGAATTTTATTTCGTCTTCCTGGTTTACGGTAATTTGTCCGGTGTCCTGGGATGCACCGCTTCCGCTTACTCCGCTGGAACCGGAGCTCAGCTGCGCGCGGTTTTGTCCCGTCCCGCTCCGAACGAGACGGATGTAATCGACGTTCAATGTTTTCGTTTTGAATCGCCTGACTTGGATCAGATTCCGGTGGTGCTCCCAGTAATAACCATGGGCTTCCAAAATTGCCGACATTGCCTGTTCCAGGGGAAGTTGATGAAAGTCGACGGTGATGGTACCGGTGATTTCTGGTCCGGCTACAATATTTAAATGGTTGCTACGTGCAAACAACGCCAACGCATCGATGACTGGAAGATCTTGTGAGCGAAATGAATACAAGGGTCCCAAAGAAGCGGCAGGTGGCGTGGTCGGCGATTTAGGAAGATCGCTGGTAAGCCACATGCGATCCTCTAGCGAAAATATTGACTGAGGCTTGTTTTCGGGTAGCGCTGCCAACTCTGAGCTGAAGGACAGTCTCTGTAAGGCGTGGGCTGTATTTGGAACTGCGCTGGGCCTGTCTGCATCTGGATTGGCCATTGTGCATCCCCACAGGGTGAAAATTCCTAAGAGAACCAGGCTTTGAAAAACTCGTACGCTCCATGTGAGCGATGCCCTGTCGGACGGCCGATTGGAAAGAATTGAAGCCTGAGATATGACTCTTGTGTTGTGTCGCATGGGGTCTTTCGTCGTGTGGCCAGGAACGTTATGACGTTGCATTCTCCGAAAATGTTAACCATTGGGTCTTGCCCTGATGTTTAAGCCACACGCCTTTGGGCTGAATGGAGAGCACCTGATACCCGTTAATCATTTCTCCTTCATACACCACGGTCCGGTTGATCACCGCACTCGGGTGCTCACCTTCGAAGGCAATGGCTTTAAGGGTGAACGGATTTTTCTCCTGTGGGTGTTTTCCTGTTTGGACCGCTGCTATCGGAGGTGAATCCGATGGAGGCTGCGAGGCGATCCTGAAGGGGGAAAAAGGATCGCGAGCAGACTGTTCGATCCATTGGCTGGCCTCTTCCTCATGGGGACGTCCTGTGGGGGTGGGGGGAGGAAGAGTCCGAGTCGCAAGCAGGCGATTCAGTCCCCGCGAGATCATACCGGGTGAATCGGATGTCGTATTTACGATGTTGGTATGAATCGCGAGGCCTGCGAGAAGGCATAGTCCAATCACGACTATAGGATTTTTTAAAGTTCGACGGAATCGTTGGTTTTCATCCATACCAATAATCCAATGGTTAAGTGAGTCGCTCGTAGGCCGTTTCCCATGACCGTCACCTTTTGAATGTCGACTCTTGGTCTTGATCGGGTGAGGGTCTTTATGAACTGAAGATAAGAGCGATACGCATTGAGGGTCCCTTGCGAGGTAACCTGAATTTCCAACGGGACTAATGTGATTCCCTGGATTGGAGACGGGATGCGGCCTGTGTCCAGAATGCGATACTGCATGAGAAGATCCCATTGTTTTCCGTCGGCCTGCAGCCCCTGCGCCCAATGCGCCAAATGGGTGAAGTTGTGGAGTAAGCGTTCTTCAGCCTGTTGGAGTTCGGTTTCAAGGGCATCTGGTTGAGCCTGCAGATACTGGGAGCGAAGTTCCGATACCTGCTGTCCCAAGCCGATTGAGTCCTGTGTCAGAGACTGTCCCTTTTGAATAGTGAGGAGTTTATCGAGGCTCACTAGACCTACGATGGATAATGTTCCGATCAGTGACACTATAAGTCCTGTGCTTTTGAGGTGCTGGGGATTGGGCCAATCAAGACGGGGGAGCCACTTCATGACAGGGTTCCCTTCAAGGTAAATCGATAGAATGATCGTTCACCGGTTGAGGTGGCGGTTTGAGCCAGAAGTTGGTCTCGCCATTCCTCATACAGGGTCACATGATATGGTTCATCCGATAGCTGTTGAACAAATTGATCCACGACGAGTAAGGTGGCAGCCAGATGAGTGTCGGTGGTGCCGTCTAACTCCAGATTCCATCCGTCCTGGGTTCGTTCGATAAGGGCTTTGTGCAGAATAACCTGGGTGGGGATAATGGATCCCAGATAACTGAGGAACGGACCTTCTAATTCCGGAGTTGTTGTTTGGCTCACAGATTGCGTCCATTGCCGTTTTCTGTCTAAGGACATGAGCCGACTTTCCCATTGAGCTTGATCCTGCTGGAGTGCGGTGACCTGTTCGGTCATGGTCTGTATGGCCGTTCGATGTCTGGCCAAATAACCTTCGATAGCGCTTGTTATTCCGACTCCGAAAAGAATAAATGCCGTAAGCATGGCGACGAGTATTCTTGTGAGGGTATTTCGTAGTGGGGCTCGAAGAACTTGCGTGGGCGTAAAATTGCTAGGAAGGTTGACTGGCAGCATCGCACCGACCCACAGCCAGTAATTCCAGTCCGGTTTGATGGGGAATGGGACGAGGGGAGTGTTGACATGTGGCTGTATTTCACCGGCCGTCACTTGTTCTTCATCATCACAAAACCAGATTCGGGGAATTTTTAAATTCGTTTGTTGCGTGATAAACATAATCGTTCGATTGACCTCGGTGCCGATCCGCTCTCCAAGTGGAACCCAGCCTTGAGCCGGGAACAGATGTCGCGTCCAGATCGGGGTCCCATCATCCTTTCCCGCCACAATAAAGATCTTGCCTTCGAGCATGGTTATTAGAATCGAACCTTCTCCCGGTTCGACGGGCAATGTGTTGACTTGACTCTCAGACAGGGCAGAAAGGGGGGCCAACTGACGAAGAGACAACCCCAACGCTTGGCAGATATGGACGATCCTATCGATATAGTCTTGTGGCCATATATCAAGGTGAATATGTAATTTTCCGCGCGCTTCCAGACCAATCCGATATCGCCAAGCCGCCGGGCCTTCCCAAGGTTTTTCTTGTTGAACCTTTCGTTCCAGAAAGGGAAGGAGGTCTGTGAGGAGCATGGGAGGTGTTTGAACGGTCCGGGTGGCAAACCGTGGATGGTCAACAAGCATGGCAAGGTGCGTGCCTGGAAAGTGGGTGTGGTGAATTGCTTCTTCCAAGGCCTCGTGAAGTGTGTCTAGGGACATAAGTCGGCCCGGTCGTTCCCAACCCTGTCCAATAGTATTTTTCACGATCGATAAGGCTTTCAATCGACCATTTGAGAGACTGACGCTTAGAATCGTTTGTTTTTTCTTTAACGTTTTCTGGAGATTCGGTTGGATCTCCAGCATAGATGTCTGAAGGTCTGAAAATGATATAGGTCGTGGAGAGGTGTCGATCATGGTTTTAGGTGCTATAGCAACCGCTGCTAATGATTCGCCATTTTGTTCCTGCCGGACAATCGGGATCAAACTGGAATCTCGCTTCGGCTGTTAGGGTGAATTGGGTTTCTGGAATACTAAACGTATTCGCTTCGTCCAAACTAATCGTGGTTCCAGAGAGATGATAGCGAATATGCGGTACAAGCGTGCTGCCACCCGATGCGGTGGGACTGCCATCGACTGCGTAACTGTCTCCTGCGCCATTGCCGGAAAGACTGAGTAGATGGAACAAATGGCTAAGGTGCCTGCGGTGAATTTTAAGGTCCAGCGTTCCTGTTTCATCGGTGCTCCACTAGTTCTCAAAATTCGCATCCGTGGTCATGGAGGGGTTTAGATTCTGCGCGAGATGGGTAATGACGCATAAAGCGTGCGTCCGCCAAGGCCGTGGTCGGGAGACCTGTGGAGTTCGAGAATCCACGGATGCTGGGTTGTACGAAGTAATAGCGGAGGAATCCATTGGGATTTGTAGTGAGTTGTCCTAGAGCGGTCGCGACATAATCCGGACTCAGCGGGGGGAGTATTGCCGGAAATGAATGAGTATGTCGTACGTAGAGTTCAATCCCTTGAGCAATTGTTGCCAATTGTCCATCCTTTGCATCCCGCTTCACAGTGGCCAGTTGCTGGATCACGTTTGGTGCAATGAAGCCGGCAAGAATGCCGATAATGGCCCGGACACCAATCATTTCTACAAGGGTAAATCCGCAACGCCAGTCTGTCTCGAATGAAATCGAGGCAGTATGGAGTCCTATGGCCTGAGGAGGAAAGTCATTGCGGCTTGTCATAAGTCCGACTGCGTCTTCCTCCTTCTCAGAAAGGTTTCTGCCACGGGAATGCGTGCGTGGACTCCTTCCTCCATCGCGCATATCCCGCCTGGTAGTCCATCAACCCTTCTTTCGGTGTTTGAAAAGCCAATCTTAATTTTCTTAGACTTTTCAAATGGTCATGATGAGTCTGCAAGGATCATAGTGGGCAGGAAACCATACACACGGGAGTCAGGTTTTGGAGATGGGAAAATAGTCTTTTTTCGGGTCATGGAGCGCGAAGCTCTCGACGATGTTTTGTCTAAACAGGGCGGAGCCAGAGGATTCCATCGTTTATGGGCGACGCACAAGGGATCGAACCAATAGCCAGTATTGGTGGTGAGAGCGAACTGCACGTCAGGGGTATTGTAGCTATCGTCCTCTTCCAAACCGATTAGGGTGCCTATGAGGTGATACCTGTCATGCGTTGGAAGAAGGGCGCCGTTGGAATGAATTGGTTGGTGGTCAATGGAAAAACTTCCTCCATTTCCCTTGGAGAAAAGACTCACCGTATAAAAAAGATGGCTGACTGTCCCACGATAAATGGTGAGGGAAGGGGTCGTGCTTTCATCCGTGTTCCGCCAGGTTTCAAAGGAGGCGTGTGTGGTGATGGCCGGGGCCGCATCTTGTGCGAGATTGGAAATCAGAAGAAAGCGGGCATTGATTAGTGCTCCGCTAGTTATTCCGGTTGAGTTTTGGAATCCGGCCATCGAGGGATGTACCGTAAAATAGCGAGGGAAGCCCCGTGCATTTCGGGTCATTTGAGTGGGAGGCGAAGGCACATAATTAGGGGAGAGGATGAGTAACGAAGGGGGGAATGTGTTGTTCTGTCCAAGATACGAGATGACACCGTTGGCGATTAACTGAAGGTCTCGGGTCTCATGGTCTTCACTATTTCGACCCCAGAATCTGACCATGGAGGGCGATACGACAGCCAGTCCTACAGATAGAATCGCGAACAGACCGATAACGACAATGAGGGTTATGCCTGCTTCCGGGTCAGGGGCAATCTGGTGGCGGGTGTGGGAAGGTAAGGAGAGGCCAGGAGAGACCGTGGGGCTTGTCAATGGATTGCACCCATTA
>JAGQKG010000429.1 GCA_020430245.1 Nitrospira sp. | reverse complement strand
AAGGTGCTGACTTGAAACGCGAGAGGATTGAGTTGGGAATCACACGAGTAACCAGCCGAAGGACAGGTCAAAACAAGAAGGGGTATGTACCATAACAAGGGTGCCAGGAGTGGACCATCTCTGAAGCCTCCCATATGACACCTCCTTGTCGGGAATCTTCAATATGGCTAGTGTTCTTCTCTGTTTATATCGGTTGGTGAACGTACGAAGTTAAATTTCAGAGATGAGAGCGGACAAGATATGCAGAACACCCTGATTTTTACGGGAAAGGTTCTGAGACTGCGAAATGGGCCGGGTTACTCGGAACTGCCGAGCATATCGTCAATGAGGGGACGGTTCAGATCCTCACAGCCAGGACAAATGAGATCGAAAAACGCTTCATGGTCCGCCACATAATTTTTCTGATCCGCCAGCTTTTCCTCGTGAATCAAATCGTAGCAGGTTGGACACAGAATCATCAGACCCCGCATAACCGAGATGGTCTTCCGCCCTATACTCCCTGACATTGGCCGATCTCCCTTCCCTCGGTAGGTGCCGTTGAGCCTAGACTCAGGACCACCCCCGCTGCTGCGCTAAGAGAAAGTCTTCCTGCTCCAAATCAATGCCGCACACCGGACATTCATACGGCTGATCCGGTGAAGGCATGCCCAAGGGAACATCCTGGGTTCGCCCTT
>JAGQKG010000428.1 GCA_020430245.1 Nitrospira sp. | reverse complement strand
GAGATCGCCTGGGTTGCCGAAATATGGCGAATGCCGGTGACCGGACTGGTTGCCAGACTCATCACCCGCACAGCTAAATCTTCCGCCCATACCGTCGAGCGATATTCATCTTCCACGATTGTGATGGGCAAGTTCTGCTGCGTGCGGTAACGCAGCCAGTCTAAATGTCCGGTGCGTCCATTGGGGGAAGGCCCAATGGCCAAGCCGGTTCGAATCACCAATGATCCAGGCCTCCTGAAGACCATCTGCTCCGCTTCGACACGAGTTCTCCCATACACGCTAATCGGACAGGGGGGAGCGTGTTCATGATAGACGCCATCCCCGCCAAACACATGATCCGAGGACACATACACCAAGCGAGTCGTTTCAGGTAGAAAACTTAACACTCGGTTGAGATGCCCCACGTTGACCTCGTAGGCCCAAGCCGGATCGGCCTCGCACTTTGGCACATCACAGACCGCGTGACAGTACAGCAGAATATCTGGTTGGTGCTGACTGAACACCTTCTTCACCCACTCAGGATCTTCCAGGTTGAGTGTGGCCCATTCTTGGACTGTCGGAGAAGTATTGCCAGGTGAAGTGAAGGGCACCAGAGCGTGAGGGAATCGTCGAGCGATATGAAACCCCAGAATGGAGGTGGCACCAAAGAGTAAGATGATGGGAGTCATCGATGTTCAAGA
>JAGQKG010000427.1 GCA_020430245.1 Nitrospira sp. | reverse complement strand
GTTTCAAATTTTCCTGGGATCCGCACAAATCACAAGGAATAATGGGAAATTGACGCAGTTCCGCATACCGGGCCAACTCAGACTCCCGCACATAGGCCAACGGCCGGATCACCACATGACGTCCATCATCTGACCGTAACTTCGGAGGCATACTTTTGAGTGTTCCCGAGAAAAATACATTCATGACAAATGTTTCAATCATGTCATCGCGGTGATGCCCTAAGGCAATTTTGGTCGCCCCCAACTTGTCGGCTAACCCGTAGAGAATGCCCCGGCGCAATCGGGAACACAACGAGCAGGTCGTGTCTCCCTCAGGGATGACACGCTTGACTACCGAATAGGTATCCCGTTCTTCAATATGAAACGGCACACCGATTTTCGTCAGGTAGGCAGGCAACACTTCGGCCGGAAATCCCGGCTGTTTTTGATCCAGATTTACCGCAATCACCCGATACGACACGGGGGCACGGGATTGCATCGACAGTAGAATATCCAGTAAGCCATAACTGTCTTTTCCCCCGGACAGACAGACCATGACCGTATCTCCGTCTTCAATCATCGTAAAGTCGGCCACAGCCTGTCCCACCGACCGGCACAATCGATGGTGAAGCTTCTGCACCGACCCGGTGAGATTGATCTTTTGGGAAACGCTGGCAATTTGATGGATCATAAACTGAGAT
>JAGQKG010000426.1 GCA_020430245.1 Nitrospira sp. | reverse complement strand
CGTTGAAAGTCTGAAACGTCCTTGAGCGGACGATCAAGCCCAGGGGAAGAAACCTCAAAACGGCAAACCGGCCCTTGCGATTTTGTTAATTCCCATGTTCGCATAAGGGTCTGATGGAAATGTTCGCATTCCTGAATCCCAATACCCCCGTCTTTGTCCATCACCACCCGCACCAACGGGCTAGAAATTCTCCCAACACATTGAACTTCAATAACTTTTAACCCTAATGCTCTAGCAATAGGCTCGGCCACTTGCCGAACTTCCTCGCTCAAATTCTTGACCGTCAAGGCCAGCCCAACGCCTCCTATGTATGTAGCCTTGATTCAAGACCAAAAAAAAGTGGGCTCACGCCCACTTCACTAGGAGCCAAGTTAGCACTTTCCTTATACAAACGCAAGTCTACTTGCCCCCCTTCACGCTCTGAGCTTGAGGATGCCATTCCATCCCCCATGGCTAACCATGGGCATAAGAAACACCCCATGATAATCTATTCTTCACAGAAGAAGCGGGGCTGTTAAGTCGCAATCTGTTTGTATGATTGAAGAGAGGAGCAGGGATATGGCCACAATTCTTTCAGTTGCATCAGGAAAAGGCGGAGTTGGGAAAAGCATGGTGGTGAGTAACCTCGGCCTTCTCCTCTCCCGCAAAGGGAAAAAAGTCATTTTGGTTGACCTGGATATTG
>JAGQKG010000425.1 GCA_020430245.1 Nitrospira sp. | reverse complement strand
CCTCTCCGGCCAGAAAAGACCCTACCCTCCCAGTTGCACTCTATGGGACAAGACAGATCGTCTCCCCTCCTTCCACAGGATCAGACCGCTGTGAAATTTGGGAGAAGCCTACCCTCCTGCCATGGCTATTGGGGTTAGCCTAATCAGGGTTCCGAAACTAGTGTTATATAGGTGTTAGAAAGAGAGGTAAATCGGGGTGAAGCGGGATGATACGAGGTAAAGAGCAATGAAGGTGAACAGTAGTGTTTATGCAGTGAGGGAGAGGGGATTGCCCATTATTACTACCCTTTGAGCAACCCCCTTGGACTGACTCTTAATCAGCGGGTCGTAGGTTCGACTCCTACACGGCCCACCAATACAATCAACGACTTAGGTCGTCCTCGCTAAAACTCTCTTTTCCCTGTTTTAGATCTGTTTCTGGAAATCGGGTAGCTGCCTTGTTCTGTATCTCCACAACGGGTGTTGAGTTTTTGGGCATACAGGTATGCGCCGATCAAGGAATTCTTTGATCAAACTTGGAAAATGGGCAATATAACAGAAGGGGTTTCATAAGCGGATGGAGATTAAGAGATACCCCCTGAGGCAGGTTCCACGGGCACTCACTCTTAACCAAACTATCCACGAAACCTAGGCAAGACCAAGCCGGCCCATGCCATGCTGAGCATTCACCAACAAATGTGCCC
>JAGQKG010000424.1 GCA_020430245.1 Nitrospira sp. | reverse complement strand
GGTGAAGGCCACCCCCGAAAAGGGACATATTCGCTTCCAGATCCGCCACCGGGAACATCTGCAATTTGGTTTTACCTTAGGCAGACCAACTCCTTTCTAAACTTGGCAGTAGGTAATGCATTCCTTGAGTGGACTGGTCCTGAGGAAAATCGTGGAAAGGACAAAAAATAGTTGTTGGGGTCTACAGATTCGCCTTGGGCGCGGCTTTGCTGCGGAACCAAATTCGACTTTTCAGACTGCGCTTGTTCGAGCGGAGCGAGTTGCACAGCCACATAATTTGGTTCTGTGGCAAAGTCTCACCGGAGGGGCTGCGCACGGGCGAAAATGGTTTTGGGTCCTTTTGCCGAAACAAAAGGACCTCGGCTGCCGGGCCGAGACCCGGCTATGAAAAATCCCTCCAATTCGCATACGGTTTTGCTCGGTAAATGGCTTCTACCGGATGTGGCAAGTTGACCCCGACATCTTTTAGGAACTTAGCCGTTCGTCTTAATGGCAGCCCGACGACGGCCGGATAATCTCCCTCGATTTTCTCAATCAAGTGGGCTCCCTTTCCTTGAATGGAATAGGCCCCGGCCTTCCCTAGGCTATCCTGGGTGTGAAGGTATGCTTCTAGAGTCTGATCAGAAAAGTGTTTGATCCAAACAGTCACTGATTCCACAGCCACGGATTCGATACCCCTGGCCTCCCT
>JAGQKG010000423.1 GCA_020430245.1 Nitrospira sp. | reverse complement strand
AAGTCAGGAAATAACACGGCTTCCATTTCTCCAAATTTCGTCTTAATCAGAACGTGAGGTGCCTTGGTCTCAGACTTCGAGGGTTCTTCCGCTGCCGCCTCGTTTGCGACAGGAGAACCACCGGCAGTGACAATGGTGAACAGTCCGATCACCATTATGAGCTGACGTAGACCGCTGGCTAAAGTCCGTGGCTGCAACACACCCCTCATAATTCCTCCTCCATGGCTAATCTGTTGATTTCTTGATTGAATGATTTGGCTCGTCTAAAACCTCAAGCCCAGCCTGTGCCATCGCTTGCGCTGCCGCAGCTTGTTCGGCCTCTTTTTTCGTCCGACCCTCTCCCTGACCCATGATTTTTCCTTGGATTTCCACCGTGACAGCAAAAACTTTTTGATGATCCGGGCCGGATTCCCGAACAAGTCGATACTGAGGACTTGCTCCAAATTGTTTATGCGTCCATTCTTGCAGACGGCTTTTCCCATCCCACCCCACTGAGGACACAGGACTGTTGTGTAATAAAGAAAATTCCGCGGTCAAAACTTTTTGAATAAAGGCTCTCGCGGGATCCAACCCCCCATCAAGATACACCGCCCCAATGATCGCTTCAAGGGCATTGGCTAACAGCGATATTTTTTCTCGGCCCTTGGTGGCTTCCTCCCCCCGACCCAATCGTAACCACTGCCCTAACTGGAGACG
>JAGQKG010000422.1 GCA_020430245.1 Nitrospira sp. | reverse complement strand
ATTCTTTACCTTGTCGGGGAATTCAGGTATGAAACACTCCTATGGGGTTATGTATCGATCGCCACCAGTTTGAGGAAGAGGATTTCACCCGGTTCGGGCAACGGCTAATTCAAAGCTTGAAAGCTCTTAAGCATGTGGTGGAGCAACCGGGGTTTGGTGTCGGGCCTCTCTCCATCGGAGCGGAACTTGAACTCTCGATTATCAATAGCGAAGGCCGAGCCTACCCCATTAATCGAACCCTTTTGAATTGTGCGCATGATGAGCACCTTCAACTCGAATTAGACCGATTTAATTTGGAATATAATTTGTCGCCGGTTGCCCTGGCTGGCCATCCCTTTTCCCATGTCCGGGCGCAATTAGCAAACGCCATCCAATCATTGGAATATTGTGCCCACAGATTGGGAGGACGCATTGCGCCTATCGGCATTCTGCCAACCCTCTGTGCCGAAGAATTGGATTCACCGGTGCTGTCGGATCTCCCACGCTATCGTGCGCTCTCAGCCGGCCTTCGACGGTTGCGTGATGGCCCCTTTTCCATACACATCAATGGGCCCGAGCCCTTAACAGTGACTTGCCCGGATGTCACGCTGGAAGGGGCCACGACCTCGTTTCAAGTTCACCTTCGGGTGAATCCTCAGGATTTCGCTCAGGTCTTTAATGCGGCGCAACTGGTCACGCCCCTCGCCTTGGCTCTCGCAG
>JAGQKG010000421.1 GCA_020430245.1 Nitrospira sp. | reverse complement strand
GGAATACGAACCAAGCAGAGGTAGATTTGAAAGATTTTAAGGGAGCTCAACACCCAAGTTATTTCGAGAGAATGGGATTTTTTAAATTATTGAATCAAAAATCTCCTATATCCCCTGGAGACCATCATGATCCGTCAGGTCGTTTTATCGAGTTGACAGTCTTTAACTCTTGGAAGCAAGTCGACAGTTTAATTAAACAAGCTTCCCGTCTTTTGGGGGTTGATAATTTCATTGCACCTTTTTTGACTCGCGCGTTGGAAGAGGCAATGCGTAATGCTGTCCAACATGCAGGAGAAAACCCTTTTAGGCTGGTGGTTGCACAAAGATACCCTCGCCCTCCTGCCCGTATTCAGCTAGCAATCGTTGATTCTGGAATTGGGATAAGGGCTTCCTTGTTTGATAAATCCGAATCTGTTAAGGGCAACGCAAAAAGGGCGCTTAAGCTATGCATTCAGCCAGGAATATCTGGAAAGCGAGGAAAAGTAACGGGAAATGATTTCGAGAAAAATCAGGGATTTGGGCTGCATTTACTCAATGGAATTGTCCGTGAGACATATGGAAAGTTTGTTTTGGCCACGGAGAATTTTCTTCGCTTTCAAGATGGAATACACGAAAAGTTTTTTGAAATTCAACCAATTAAGGGGACGGTTCTTGGCATTGAACTTTTTGAGGATTACTTACATGATTTAGATTTCTTTGAATTGCAAAATCGACTAGT
>JAGQKG010000420.1 GCA_020430245.1 Nitrospira sp. | reverse complement strand
TAGGTCTTTCGTTCCATTGATTCATAAAAAAAACTGGTGCTACCATGCCCCTCTCGTAGAAGGGTTTGAATTTTCACTCTTTTTCTTAGGAGGGTCGGCAGGTGCCAGGTCACGACCTTCTCCTTGAGTATTTAACACAGTACTTTCCTATCGTTATCTTTATCGGTATTTCCCTGGCCTTCGGTCTGGTCACGCTAGGCCTCTCCTATCTGGTTCAACCGAAGTATCCGGAGCCAGAAAAGTTAAGCGTCTATGAATGCGGGTCCGAACCGTTTTCTGATTCCCGTATGCCATTTCCCGTCAGGTATTACGTGATTGCCATGCTCTTTGTCATTTTTGATATTGAAGTCATTTTCCTGTATCCCTGGGCCGTCACCTTCAAACAACTAGGGATCATCGGTTTTATTGAAATGATGATTTTCATTGGCCTATTTGTCGTGGCCTATGTGTATGCCTGGCGGAAAGGGGCGCTGGAATGGGATTGATTCAGATTGGCAAACCCAAGGATGGTGACCTTGGCGTAATGACCTTGACGCTGGAAAAAGCCGTCAATTGGGCCAGGAAAGGGTCCCTCTGGCCCATGACTTTCGGCTTGGCGTGTTGCGCGATTGAGATGATTGCCGCCGTCTCTTCCCGTTACGATATTGACCGGTATGGGGCCGGAGTGTTCCGTGCCTCGCCCCGTCAATCGGATTTGATGATTGTGGCCGGAACGGTCTGTCGCCGAA
>JAGQKG010000041.1 GCA_020430245.1 Nitrospira sp. | reverse complement strand
GGACGACGAGGTCCTTTTGTTTCGGCAAAAGTAGCCAAACAAGGGGCGCGCTCTTTCAAGACGCACTATGCAAAACGACGCCCCGTCTGGCCTGGTGGGAGGGGAGGGACGCAATCTTTTGAAGAGCGGACCAACTCGCTCTGCTCAAACAAGGTCCGCAACGGATAAGAGCGTCCCTCCCTGGGGCCAGCCAGCAGGCGTCGGATCAAATTAACGCGAACCGAGACAAATGCACGGAGCGCGAGCCAGCTCGTACGGCTCAGGATTTCAAATACTATGAATTTTGCTGATTCATTGTTTAAGTGGCTGGGCACAGATCCTTCGCTGCGCTCAGGATGACATAGGCACTTTAAATGTGGCGTCAGGTCGGGTGGCCGACTGAAGGTGGGGGGTGGGGATATCCGAAGAAAGAAACGGTTGCTTACCCTAAGGCAGCTTTTATTTTTTGAGGATGCTGGCGCAAGTCCAAGACCCTTTGCACAATTACTGTATTGGATTCTTGCATTGTGTAATAAATGGCATATGGAAATCTTTTTGCTAATAAGCGGTGATAGCCAAAAACTTTTTGATGGATGCCGGCATACAATGCTAAAGAGTCGATGTCAGCGAATAGAGCATCGAAGAAATACTCGCCCACCCCATCCACTTGATTGTCATAGAACTGCCGGCCTGCGTGCAGGTCTTCCAGGGCAGAAGCCAGAATCTTGATTTTCATTCAAATCGTTTCTGTAGTTCCTTCTTCGCTTCCTTCCAGTCGAGAATCTGTTCGTGTCCTGATTGGACTCTCTGTTCTGTCTCTTTTAATGCCGATTCATGCCAAGTGGGAGATTGGAGGGATTGTTCTTCACTGGATAAGTCTTCCCAAATAGCTTCCATGACACGAAGTTTTTCTTCGCGGGAGAGCTGTTTTATTTCCATGATGTCTTTCATCGTTATCTCCCCCCTGCTTTCTACCGTTATCGGTTTTTTCTAAATAGATTTTACCTATTGTACTTGAAGATGCCTTAAGTATCTATGAGAAGTCAGTGAGAAAGTTGGTGAGAAAGTTCTTCTTTAGAGAGACAATGGGCCTTCTTTCGCGTCCTACTTTCGTGTGAAGGGGGAATGTTTTTCAGGTATGAGAAGGGAAGAGTTGGTGTAATCCTGTACTGGTTGGTTTGGCACAGATCATTCGCTGGTGCTCAGGCTGATATCGTTAGGAGAAGAATGGTCGAAAAACCCTGTCGAGGGTAATCTGCATATTTGGTAGATGCCGGGGTTTCGTCTCGACAGCCGAGCCACTCTTTTTGTGAAAGTGGCCAAACAAGAGTTGCGTTCTTCGAGACGCACTATGCAAAACGGCGCCCCTACTGGCCTCATTGAAGGGGAGGGATGCTAATCCAGAGAAAAGTGGGCCAACTCGGAGGGCTCATACACGATCCGTCGGCTGATAAGAGCATCCCTTCTTTGGGCCAGTCGGCAGGCGTCGAAGCTATATGAACCTTGAAGGGACTCTCAGGAAGAGCACAGAAGCTATATTTTCTCTATGATTCCAGATACTGACCTCGGGCAAGCCGGAGGGAGAGGAAGTCCGGATGAAGCATCTGTGGCCGGGTTGGGGAGAGGTCTATGGCTTTGCTCGATCCTTCGTTTCTCTCAGGATGACCATGTGGGGAGAGGGATCGCCGATGACTAACGTTGTGCATGACGGAGAGGGCGGAAGGGGTTATCGGAGGCCGTATTCTTTGAGTTTGCGCTGGAGGGTTTTCCGGTGGATGCCCAGGAGTTCCGATGTGCGGTTTTCGTCGCCTTGCTGCGCATCGAGGACTTTGAGGATGTGTTCCCGTTCGAGCTGTTCGAGTGTTTTCCAGTCCGGACGGGATGGCGTTTGGTCAGGTAGGGTGGGCGGCGCGACCAGCGCTAATGGGAGGTCGTGAGACATGATGAGAGAATGTGGAGTCATGACCACGGCCCGTTCCATGGTATGTTCAAGTTCCCGCACATTTCCCGGCCACGAATAGTTGGTGAGCAGGGTTAATGCCTGCGGGTGCACGCCGGTGATGACCTTGTTGTTGAGCTGAGTGTATTTGGTGAGAAAGTACTCGATGAGTGTGGGGATGTCTTCGACTCGTTCTCTCAGCGAGGGCAGGTGCAGTGTGACGACATTCAGCCGGTAATAGAGATCTTCTCGAAATTTCCCGGATTCCACGAGTTTTTTGAGGTGTTTGTTGGTGGCCGCAATGATGCGGACGTCGACTTTGATCGATTCCATGCCGCCCACCCGGCGTATTTCATGCTCCTGTAGAACCCTGAGGAGTTTGCTTTGCAGGTTCGGAGAAATGTCGCCGATTTCATCCAGAAAGCAGGTGCCTCGATTCGCCGACTCCAGGAGTCCTTTTTTAAGAGTGATGGCTCCTGTAAAGGCGCCGCGTTCGTGACCGAATAGTTCACTTTCCAGAAGATTTTCTGTGAGGGTGCCGCAATCCACGGCGATAAACGGCCCGTCGCTTCGAAGGCTGTTGGCATGCATGGCCCTGGCGATGAGTTCTTTTCCTGTTCCGGTTTCACCATGGATGAGGACGGTGGATTCTGTTGGTGCGACCCGGGCGATGAGTTTATATACGGCCACCATCTGGGGACTATTGCCTTGTATCTGGTTGATGCCATTTCCTCTTGGCAGCAGTGGCTGAATCGAGACGCGTGCTTCTTCCAACGTGTGCTTATGATCACAAGCCCGTCGGACGACGGAACGAATTTCTTCCAGGGCGAAGGGCTTGGAGAGGTAATCGAAGGCTCCGGCTTTGATGCCTTCCACTGCCGTCGACAACGACCCATATGCGGTGAGGAGAATGACCTGCGTGAGAGGGCTGCGTTTCCGTGTTTCAGCCAATAGGGCTAACCCGTCCATGTGGGGCATTTGAATATCCGACAACACGACATCCGGCGTCTGATCGACGAAGGTGTCCAGGGCGGCTTGACCGCTCGTCGCGGTGTGTACCTGATAGCCCTCTTTTTCCATGATTTCCCGAAGGAGGGTGAGTGTATCCGGTTCATCATCGACGATGAGGATGGTGGCTTTATGCATGATCCGATGTTCTCCAGGCGGGCAGCCGAATGAGAAAGCGGGTACCCTGTCCTTCTTCGCTCTGCACGGTGATGTGGCCTTTATGCAATTGAATTATTTCCGTGGTGATGGCTAATCCCAGTCCCGTTCCTGATCCCACACTTTTGGTCGTAAAGAAAGGGTCAAAGATTTTTTCGATGTGTTCCTGCAGAATCCCCGGTCCTGAATCGTGAATGTCGACGATGACCTCCGGCCCCGTTTGAGGAGTATCTTCCGCGTTTTGTGCTTGAATGGTCAAATGTCCGCCGTCCGGCATGGCATCGATGGCATTATCGATGAGGTTATTGATGGCCTCTTGAAGGTGAAAGGCATCTCCCTGGACCGGCCACAGATCCGGCGCAAAGTGCGTGAGGCCTTGAATGCCATGCTCTTGGAGAAGCGGACGAAATAATAACAGCGACTGGTCGATCAGGGCCGGGAGGGAGACCTGTTCGACCGAGATGGTGGGGGTTCGCGTAAAGGTGAGTAAGTCCTGGATGCTGTGGGTGAGGCGATCGGTTTGTTTGAGCATGGTTCGCACCCGCTCCAGAACTTCCTGGGAAAGATGTGGATCTTCCTGGAGCAGTTGCAGATGTCCGAAGATGGCCGTTAAGGGTGTGCCGATCTTGTGGGCGATAGTGGCGACCAATTGACCCAGGACCGCCAACCGTTGTTGGCGGAGGATGTCACGTTGCGCAATGGAGAGGCGCTCGTTGACGGCGGCCAGTTCTTCATTCCGTTGCCGTAGTTCTGCGGTCGCCTCCTCCACTCTGGTTTGTAGAGCATCCCGGGCCTGGCCTAATGCCTGGTTCAATACTGCATTTTCTCTCATGACCCCCTGAATCTGTTGTGCCATGGAATTGAACTGGAGGGCCAGATCGCCGATTTCGTCCGTTTTTTCAATTGGCACCAGTGTGGCCCATTGGCCCTTTTCGACTTCGGCCAGCCCGGCTTTCAATCGCCCGAGGGGACGGATTACATGCCGGTAGAGAAAGAAGTTTAATGCCACAACGATGCCGAATCCCATGATCAGGCCGATAATGAACGACCAATTGAGAAAAAATCGTGTGATGGTCGTGAGTTGCCCTGTCCAATATTCGGCGTAGATGACCCCGATGGTCTTTTCCTGTATGGCAAGAGGGGTGGACAGTTTGAGCCGATCATCACCAGGTTGATTGTGAAAGCGGCCCTGGGGTTCTTCGAATTGGAAGGTGTGGGTGACCATCAGGGGAATATCAGATGCCTCGTCCTTGGTGGCTCCCACTTGTGTGAGCAGGATGGGAGGTTCATGGGCGGTGGTCCCTTTGCCATAGAGCCGAAGGAGTATGAGGTCCGGGTTCCGGCTCATGAGATCGTTTAAGTATTTTTCCCGCAATGTCGCATTCTGGAATTGTTTTTCTGATTGAAAGCGCGCGCCGATTTGGCGCAGGAGGACAAGAGATTTGGAGTGAATAACATCCTTGGCCAATTCCGCGACATAATATTGATGTAAGAGTTCCGTGACCAGAATGGCCCCACCCACAATGAGGATGATAATGAGGGAAGCCCTGGCTTGGAGCTTCCAGGGATGTTGCCAGGACATCATGTTTGGTGTTTCAGCAGACGGTTATCACATTTAGGTAAGCATGACTGGGATGCCAAAGGGCGTATGGCTGATGAGCAGTTATGCGCGTGTGTAGCATGGTTCTACCCTGCAATGTCGCTGTCATGCTGCTTCATGCGGCTCTGCTTAGGACAAGAGCCACCGAAGGATCCCGCCCAACTGTGGGACCGTTCGTGCCTGACAGAGATTCTCCCCCTCTGGCTCAGAATCAGCTTGCGGTTGTCTCATGCCGGATTGGTGCTGACAGAAGTCTGGATGGGACAGGTTGCCACTTTTGCCCGCTTCACTTCTGATTCCTTTCCGTATTATGAACGAAGTCTTTTGTTTATGGATTGGGCGCGTTCAGAGACGACTACGGGTTTCTTGTTCGCTGGTAGTGTTGGCAGGATCGGACGAAGGCTCGCAAGAGCCGTTGTGTGGTTTGGCTGCGGAGTTGCCGTTCCGGATGCCACTGAATGGTAAAAATATGCGGGTATTTGGGATGTTCCATCGCTTCAATGAGTCCGTCGCTGGCAATGGCGGCAGGAATGAAATCGGGAGCGAGGGTCCGGATGCCCTGGTGATGTTCTGTGGCCACCACCTTGCGACCCTTTCCGAGGATTTTAGCTAGTCGAGTACCCTGAATGACCTTGACCGGATGCAGCCCGTTTTTCTTGCCTTCATGATCTACATTGTAGCCCTTTTTTGGCGGATGAATATGTTGATGAAGAGTTCCGCCTTCCAGAACATTGATCAACTGCATCCCATAGCAGATTCCTAAAATAGGTAACCGACGCGTTTTCCCGGCCTTATACAGCCAGGCTTCAAATTTGGACCGGTTTTGGAATGCCACTTTTGTGCGTTTTTTAGGGCGCTCTCCATACCAGGTTGGATCGAGATCGTCTCCTCCGACAATGACCAACCCGTCGATGCCCTCCAGATAACGGTTGCGAAGGGTTTCTCTATGGTTAATCGGGAGCAACACGGGATGCCCGCCTGCTTCGGTGACGGCGGCCGCATAGCGGTGATCACATAACAAGTCGTAGTTGGCGAAGTCCTTGCGTTTAGATACGGCTTCACAAGTGATCCCGATTAACGGGGCGGGAAAGCGTTTACTCATCGATGGACGCTCGTTTCCGACCCAGCCACACCCGTTCGGTGCTGGGAAAGGGCGCTTCGAGTTCTACAGCAAAATCCTGCAAAGTATTGCCACTGAGCAAATGACCTAATCCTGAGCGATAGCGTTTGGCGAAACGGCGTTGCCAGGTTTGCGGGTGCTCGCGAATGGCGAGGGCCACCGCATCATGAATGAGCCGGGCTCCGTTATATCTTCGTTTGAGCAGGCGTAGGACCTCGTAAATCTCTTCAGGAATATCCATGGCGTCGAATTCTTCCCGGTGTTCCCATAAAAACTGGTCTAAATAGTCCGGGGCTGGAATCCATTCGCGTTTCCAGGGAAGCCTGGCGTTCATGCCTTTCGTGGCGGCTTCTGTTCGGGCAAGGAGGTAATCGGTATGGCTCATTCGATTGGCTGCGGCTTCTCCCCGGAGCCATCGCAGGCACACCGCTTTCACCAGACATAAATTGGCCACGATAAATTCCGGAATGTTGGAATCGAAGACCCGGATTTCCAGGGTGGGGGGTTTTGTTTTCCGGCCTTTGCTATAGACCAGTTCCCTGGTATCGACCGATGTGAGATCTCCTCGTTTCGTGGGCGTGAAGTACGTGGCATTTCCCCGAAGGAAACGGTTGGAGGCTTTGCCCGTGACTTTTTTATCCCATATGGGAGAATTGGCTCCGGTGGCGATAAGCAACGGAAGTTGGTCGTGGAGATGCCAACTGAGAGCCCTCGCTTCCTGTTTGGTAAGTTTGCGATTGGCGACAGAGATATGCATGTGGGTACCGGCAAATCGGTTCGTCCAGCCTCCCACAAATAACGGCACACGATAGTCCTGTTCGTCTTCCCGGCTGCGATACAGGCCTCGCAGGTATTTTCTCAGACCGGCCTTGAGTAAAAACAAGCTTTCCCGGATGGTCGTGAATGGACGGCTATTATATTCACTCCCGATGGAGGCATCCCGGGTAAATCGTTCTCCAGATTCCGAGAGACCCGGCCGTGGCTTGGACAGGCGCCGGCCGATTTTGTGATCCGTGACATTGATACTGTAGGCTTCAATTTCAACGCCGATCACAATGCGTTGATGAAACGGAGTGCGTATTATTCCTGCCATGGAACGATCGGTGTCCTTCCTTATGAAGACGGGATGAACCCCGGCCCGTGTTCTTGTCCTGGTGTCGGGGCGGATTCGTTCAGGCACCTCTCGGCTGAACGGTCCGTGAAAAAACGGGAATTGTCGGGGATTGGATAGGCCTGTGCCTGGTGAATGTCTAGCAGACGACGGGGGAGTATCACGGTCAAAATTTCAGGAACAACTTGAATAGTGGAGACACGTGCAATGGGTACCGGAATTGTGGAAGGTCAATGGGATATCCAATTGAGAGCCAATTGTAGCCATATGGGCAGAAAGAGTCTAGAAGGGGTACCTTGTTCTACGTGTTTTCCGGGTTATCCTAGCGCCCAAGTCATCAGGGTTTGAGGAGTCTATGGCGTTGGGTGTCAACTCAGCGATCTCACTTGGGAGACAACGGACAAATCTATATTGTTGACTTCACGAACCCCTCATTTCTTTATCCTTCCGAGTTCATGGTGAACAATCTGGTTTCAGGATAATGTGCCAGGCAAAACGAGATCCTTCGGCGAACCTTGGTTTGAGCACTCTGCTGCGCTCTGGGCAGGCTTATTAAGTGGCTCAAGAATAGAATACCCCCTCGGGATGACATGGTTTCCTAAGTCCTATTCCCTTCATCCATGGGCGGGATGTCTCAAAGATTGTCTGGCTACTTGGGAGAAAAATTGTCAGGATTAGGCGCCCATAACTGCCTCTTTTCCTCTTTTGACAAATTCGTCAACTGTTTCTTTGGTGTTATCTAGCCAGTCTTCGGCTTGATCGAATGTCTCGGAGGCAAGATCCTGTAGGTCTTCCCTGGTTCGTTTCCCGGACTGTGGGGCCCACAACAGTCCTGCTGCGATTCCCAATGTGATTCCAGACGCAAAGGCCATGGTTCCAATGGCCCATCCTGAAGACATCTTTTTCATTTCGACCTCCCTGGTTGTATCCCTCTGCTGGAACTTGTGAATGGCGGCCGTTCCGCACCGCTTTCTCTCGCTGCATCTTTTGTAGAAGCAACTGATGTGCCACTGATGGTTGTGTCTGTTCTTAGTGAACGATGTCTGATTTTCAGCATTATGTGAATCGTTCCGTTCAGTTATAAATTCGAAATGGAGCAATTTGTCTTTGTGCGAGACGGTTTGTTTTTGCTAAATGATAAGGCTGCTGGTTTTTGAGGTAAGAGGATGTGCTGGGACTCCCTAGGCCTTCCTTGAGGTTTAAGGACTCTGCCGATTCCAAGAAGGCAGGTATGTATGTTATGTGGCCTGTGGTCCCTCATTAATTGTGCATGAGGCAGGAGGGCTTGTGGATGTCAAAGGACGTGTTGAGTTCGGACCTATCCTCCTTCATTCAGATTCATCATGCGACCGTGTATCGGGGAACTCACCCTATCCTCCATGATTTGTCCCTGGTCATTGATCGGGGGTGTTCGACCGTCATCCTGGGTCCTAATGGGTCAGGGAAATCGACATTTATGAAGCTGTTGACGAGGGAACTCTATCCGGTCGCGGGGCCGGATCGGTATGTCCGGCTCATGGGGAAGGAGCACTGGAATGTGTGGCAACTACGCTCCCAGATTGGGATCATTTCTGCGGATATGCAACAGGTCTATCCGGGTCACGCCACCGGGCTGAATATTCTTCTTTCGGGTTTTTTCTCTAGTTTCGATGTCTATGACCACCAATCTATCAGTTCACAACAGCGTACTAGAAGCTCTGAGATGATGCGCCTGCTCGGGATTGCTCATCTTCGAGATCGCCCTTTCGGGGAGATGTCCACCGGAGAACAACGGCGAACCTTGTTAGGTCGGGCTCTGGTTCATGAGCCCCAGATCCTTGTGTTAGATGAGCCAACAACCGGGCTGGATGTGCAGGCTTGTTTTCAATACCTTCAGATCATTCGGAATTTCATCCGCCGTGGAGGCACGGTAATTTTGGTAACGCACCATGTCCATGAAATTCCTCCGGAGATTGATCGGGTCGTGTTGTTGAAACAGGGCCGGATCATGGATGATGGTCTTAAGGCAGATGTTCTGAATGATCACAGCCTGTCTGCCCTCTTTGAGACTCCCGTTCGCCTTCTTCATAATCAGGGTTGGTTGCAGATTGTCCCGGCCTCACCCAGTTAGGATAGGGCTGTGAAGACCGTTTGAAGGGCTTCGGGTGACAGGGCCTTCCGGAACATGTTCTATTCCCTGCAGGCTCCTTGTTTATCCGGTATGGCCTGTTTACTGAAATTTCTGTTTGGTATGTAGGAAAGAGAACGGATATGGTTGACGGGTTTCTCCTCTTTGTGGTTTTGGATGTATGGCGGATGGTGTTGCCGTTAGGATTGACGCTTCTGTTGCTACTGACGGCCATGCTGTGTCGCTGGCAGAGCGATTTTTCCCAGAGAGGCCTGCTGGACGTCCTCAAACCCTTGGTTGCTCGATTGACCATCGGTTTGTTGGTGATTTCTGGAGTCGTCGGTCTTCTTGTACCGGCAATCCTTGGTTATTCTTTACCTGAATCTCATCTTGCTGAGGGGCCGTGGAGCTATGAGGAAATAGTAGGTTTTGTGTTGGGCGGGATTTGTTTGTGGAAGGGCCGACAGCAAAATAGTTTTGAGGCGAATGCGGGGCTTGTCTGGCTTGGTTGTGCGGGGGCCCTGTTCCTTGGGGCGGGTATCCTGTGGGTCGCACGATGGGATGCCATGGCACATGGAGGGCCTGTGGCTGGTGGATGGTTTGTCCTCGCATGGTCGGCCGTGGATTGGAGCCGTGTCGTTCCTAAAGTCCTGCACCTCATCTTTGCGAGTTTGGCAGCTGGGGGATTGGTCGTGACGCTGCTGGGGCTGCTCGGATGGTCCGGCGAGCCGGCTGGATCCGTCTCCATGGCTCCTTTGCGGTTCCTTCCATCCAATGACCATGTTCGTTACGGGGTTGGGTGGATGTTAACGGGGCTGGTTCCGCAAATGCTCATTGGTCCCTGGTTGTTTCTCGTCCTGGGTGAAGTGCCGAGGGGCGGACTGATTGATGGGACGGGGTTGGCCTCGGTGTTCTTTTTTATTGGGGTGATGGCGGCCCTGGTCGCCATGGTGTTGTTGAATGCGTCATTTATGGTGCCGCAAGTCAAAGGGCTCGTTTGGGGTGGATTGTTTTGTACGGTGGTCACTCTGGTGCTAATGGGGATGATCCGGTATGCGATGTTTCTGGGTACTCTCAAGGCAGAGGGGATTCCCATTGCGATTGGGGATGTGACGGTGTTTCATTTTTTGACCGTTCTGGTTCTGACGAGTCTTGTGGGGACGATTCTCGGTCGTTGGTGCGGGAAACCTATTGTCGTTCTGAGTCCAAGGCGGGATCGTGATAGAGACTAGACAAATGTTGGTAAGCGATTTAAGGTATGACCATGCATATTTCAGAGGTCCTGCGGACGCATAATCCTGCGATAAGTTTTGAGTTTTTCCCCCCAAAAACGGAACGGACGTTTCAAGAACTTTTTGAAGCGATTTCAGCCCTCATGCCGCTAAAGCCTGCGTATGTCAGCGTGACCTATGGGGCTGGCGGGTCTACACGGGAACGTACGCATGATTTAGTGGTGAAGCTGAAACGGGAGACCGATTTGACGATTGTGTCGCATTTAACCTGCGTCGGCTCCGGACGCCAGGAAATTCATCAAATCCTCTCGAAATACCAGGCTAGCGGTATTCATAATATTATGGCTTTGCGGGGAGATCCTCCAAAGGGAAGCACGACAGTGGAGATTCCGGAGGAGGGCTTTCACTTTGCGTCTGACCTGGTATGGTTTATTAAGCAGCAGTTCCCGGAAATGGGCGTGGGTGTGGCAGGATTTCCCGAAGGGCATCCCGGAACGCCCAATCGATTGCAGGAAATGGACAATCTGAAGCGGAAAGTCGATGCAGGGGCTGATTATATCTGTACCCAATTATTTTTTGATAATCGAGATTTTTTCGATTTTTGTGAACGGTGTGAGGTCGTAGGGATAAAAGTGCCCATCATCGCCGGCATTATGCCGATTGTTTCCCGAAAGGGCATGGCTCGCATGTCTGAGCTGGCGCTTGGTGCCCGTATTCCTGCAAAGCTTTTACGCGCTATGGATCGGGCTGAGAATGATGACTATGCAGAACGGGTCGGTATTCATTGGGCAACTGAACAGGTAGTGGATCTTGTTGATCATAAAGTGAAGGGGATTCATTTTTATACTTTGAATAAATCGAAGGCCACGCTGAAAATTTATGAATCTCTCGGTATTCAAAGTTCCGAAAGTCTCCAACAGACTGTCGAATAAGGCCTGCCTGGATACTTCTATGGCTTCCTTGACCTCGCTGTGATGGGGGTGCCGCTACCCCGCCTTCCCGATCTGGTTTCCGTATTTTTCCCTTGTGTGTGTTGTTTGTGATGACGGTAGCGATAGACGATCCAGGGCATCCGGGGATTTTCCCCTTTCCCCTGATGGCGAATCTTGGATAAGATGTCTCGGTGCTTAAAGAGGAGGATATTCATGACGAAGAATGCAGGTTTTCAAGTGACAGTGGATCTGAATGGTCGCCAGTGCATGGTGATTGGCGGTGATGAGGAAGCTGTGGAGAAGGTGCATCGCTTGTTGGATGCCGGAGCAAAAGTTACCGTGGTCAATCCCACCCTTCATGTCGATTTGCGGAAGCTGACCGCCTCGGGGAAAATTATTCATCGGGGACGGACCTTTCGATCTGGCGATGCTCAAGGGGTTGTGTTGATTATAAACGTGTTGAAGGATGATTTGGACCTGGCCAAGTCCCTGTTTGAGCTGGCGAAAACCGAGCGTTGCCTGGTCTGGTCGATGGATTTGCCAGAGTATTCGACGATAATGATGCCTGCGCTGGTTAAGCGCGGGAATCTTCGAATAGCCATCAGTACGAGTGGGACCGCCCCGGCTCTGGGAAAGGTGCTTCGTCAAAATCTTGAATTACTGTTTGATGAAGAATTTGACCAGTTCCTGGATTGGTTAGGCGCCCTGCGTGAAGAGCTCAAGAACACGGAAATCAGCGATCTTCGGCGTCGTGAGCGCTTGGCGGAAGCGGTCAATGGTTTTCAATTGTCGGGGGAATTGCAGTATCCCAATAGCTGGAAATTGTCCAGTGAGGAGCAAGTGGAACCGGTTGGAAAGGATGGTGGGTAATGGTGCTGTTGGAATTTAGCATGTCGCCTCTTGGTAAGGGTGAAAGTGTTGGAAAATATGTATCACGGTCACTAGATCTGATTGATAAAAGCGGAGTTGAGTATCGCCTCAACCCCATGGGAACGGTGTTGGAAGGTGAGTGGGATGATGTGTTTCGAGTTGTGAAACAATGCTATTCCAGGATGAAAAAGGATTGTCCGCGGATTTCTTGTGTGATTAAGGTTGATTATCGACGTGGGCACAAGGGCCGGTTAGCAGGCAAGGTGGCAAGTGTGGAAAAACGGTTGAAGCGGAAGCTGAAAACGGCATGATCCTGAAACGGTTGGCTTGGCCAGGTTTGATGGTATTGTGAGGGAATCGGTGTGTTGAGTGGTTATTCCCGTATTTTTTGGGATGACTGAGGTGGAAGGTGTGATGGAGACGAGTCGAGTCTGTGCGGAAGGTAAATCCGGTTCCCTTTTCCTCCGATCCCACACAACACTTCATAGGGAATCGTTTTCAACCATCCGGCATGATCTTCGGCCGTTATTTCCCGGGTCCCCTGTTTTCCCAGTAGCATGACCTCATCTCCAACAGTTGGATGAGGAATGTCCGTGACATCCACCATCATCATATCCATGCAAATTTTTCCAATGATAGGGGCCTGTTCTCCTTTGAGGAGGACATGCCCGACTCCGGTGAGGTGTCTGGGAAATCCATGGGTATAGCCTACCGGCAGAACGGCGATTTGAGATGGCCTTCGTGTGCGGAAGAGGGCGTTATACCCCACAATTTCCCCAGGCTGAAGAGAGCGGAGATGGGCCACGTATGTGGTGGCTTGCATCACCGGTTCAAGTATGAGGGAGTGTGAAGAATATTCCTGCCGGGGCGCATAGCCATATAACATTAATCCAGGTCTGACCATTCCCAAGTGGGCAGTTGGATGAAAGAGGATTCCTGCGCTATTGGCCATATGAAGAATGGGTGGTTGGACTCCCGATTGCTTCGCTTGGTCGATAAATGCCAAAAACTTTTGAATTTGTACATTGGTTAGGGTGGGGTCCTGATTGTCGGCATCAGCAAAATGGCTTAAGAGGCCCTGTATTTCTATGAACGGAGTCGAGAGTGATAATGTGCTTAGGAGAGAGAGGGCCTGATCAATCTCGAGGCCGAGTCGGTGTAAACCGGTATCGACTTTGAGATGAATGGGAAATGGGGTGGTGCGTGAAGAAAGTAGCCCTATTAATTGTTGAACAATTTCGGCACGCGAAACTACCGGAGTCAGTTGATAGTGAATAATTTCGCTGAGATGCTCGGGGAGGAGGGGCCCCATGACCAGGATGGGGCAATGAATATGATTCTCTCGAAGCGCGATGCCTTCCATGACCGATGCCACGCCAAATCCAAACACTCCCAGATGTTGCAGGGTCTGAGCCACAGGAATTGCCCCATGGCCATAGGCGTCGGCTTTAATAACGGCTAGGATTTTTGTAGATGGCGCGATCAATCGCCGGATTTGTTGAAAATTCCTGGTTATCGCATCAAGACTGATAGAAACGGTAATCGGAGATGGAATGTGTCGAAGGTCTGACGGTGCTGGTGGTCGGAGCGGTATCACAAATAATCCTTAGATCGCGAGTATTTCCTCCTCCTTTTTCTTTGTTAGATCATCGACGGCGTGTATGAATTTATCTGTGAGCTTTTGAATTTCGGCTTCCAGCCGGTGTTGAGTATCTTCTGTCAGTGAACCTTCCTTGTGAAGAGATTTGAGTTCGTCATTGCCTTCACGACGAAATCCACGAATCTGTACCTTGGTCTCTTCGCCATATTTTTTGCTAAGTTTGACTAAATCCTTCCGTCGTTCTTCACTCAGTGGTGGAATCGGGAGCCGGATGAGTTTGCCGTCATTGGATGGAGTGAGACCAAGTTCTGAGCTTATGATGGCACGTTCAATTTCTCTGATTTGGGAGGTATCCCATGGCTGAATGGTGATCAGCCGGCTTTCTGGAATCGCCAGGTTGGCGACTTGTTTGAGTGGAGTAGGCGTCCCGTAATAATCAACAGTGATATGGTCCAGTAACCCCAAGGAGGCGCGACCGGTTCGAAGGGACATGAATTCTCTTTTGAGGTGCTCAATGGCTCCCTCCATTCGCTGTGTGGTTTTAAGAATGGTTGGATCATTCATGATCATTCCCCACATTAAGTGACAAGTGCATTTTTGGAAACAATGGTGCCGACAGGTTCTCCTTCAAGGATTTTTTTGATGTTTCCTGAGGAAGTCAGATCGAAAACAATGATAGGCAGATCGTTATCCATGCATAGCGTAATGGCTGTGGCATCCATGACCTTCAGGCTTTTATTGAGCACCGATAAAAATGGTAATTCCGTGAAGCGTTTGGCTGTGGGTGTCGTCATAGGGTCCGCGTCGTAAATGCCATCAACCTTCGTGCCTTTCATGATCACGTCGGCACCAATTTCCATGGCCCGGAGTGCGGCAGCGGTGTCGGTGGTAAAGTAGGGATTGCCGGTTCCTGCGGCAAAAATTACGACACGTTTTTTTTCTAAGTGCCGAATGGCTCGGCGACGAATGTAACTCTCAGCTAGCTGGCGCATTTCAATCGCCGATAAGACTCTGGTGGGAATGTCTTTGCTCTCTAAAGCATTTTGCAAAGCCAGAGCATTCAACAAGGTGGCGAGCATGCCCATGTAATCGGCGGAGGCTCGTTCCATTCCTGAGGCACTGGCAGCCAGACCTCTGAAGATATTGCCGCCACCAATCACAATGGCGATTTCGACCTTCAGGGTCAAGACGTCGGCAATTTCGGCTGCGAGATTATGTAATATGGAAGGTTGAATGCCGTAGGTTTGTTCACCGGCGAGCATTTCCCCGCTAATTTTTAAAAGAACCCGACGATATTTGAGCGGCATTAGTCCTGGCCGAGTTGGTAGCGTGTAAAGCGACTGATCGTGAGGTTTTCTCCTAACTTTGCAATTTTCTGAGAAAGGAGGTCTTGGATGCTGATGCTGGGATCCTTAATGAAGGCTTGTTCCAGGAGACACTGCTCTTGATAATATTTTTCTAATTTCCCCTTGATAATTTTTTCCCACGTCCCTTCTGGTTTTCCCGAGTCTTTCATCTGGGCGAGATATATATTTCTTTCCCGTTCAATCGTGTCCGCAGGAATGTCTTCACGTTTGATAAACAAAGGATGGGAGGCAGCAATTTGTAAGGCCACTTCCTTGACGAACGCTTGAAATTCTTCATTGCGTGCGACAAAGTCTGTTTCACAATTGACTTCAATCAGGACTCCGATTTTTGATCCTGAATGAATATATGAGGAGATAATACCCTCTTTGGTTTCTCGCCCGGCTTTCTTTTGTGCTGCAGCCAACCCTTTCTGACGCAACAGATCAATCGCTTTTTCGACATCATTTCCTGTGTCTTGAAGGGCTTTTTGACAATCAAGGATCCCGGCCCCTGTTTTGCCGCGCAACTCCTTCACCAAGGCACTCAAACTAGACATATGCATGCTCTCCTACTGACAGTAATAGAAATTTCAGTTCAATTGGGCGAACCCAGGATCCTTTAGACAGGTTGGGTATTCTTGTTTGGCACAACGGATGGATGACCTTGTTCAGTGTCGTCGGGAAGAAACCCCTCGCCATTTGCGATTGACTCCTGCCGCTTCCGTCGAAGTTCCGTACCTTCTATGCAGGCGTCCGCAATTTGTCCGGTAAATAATTTGAGGGATCGGATGGCATCGTCATTACCGGGGATAGGAAAATCCACGCCTTCAGGATCACAGTTGGTATCCACTAAGGCAATAACCGGAATGCCAAGCCGATTGGCTTCCTTCACTGTAATATGTTGGATCCTGGTGTCCAATATGTAAATGCACCCAGGAATATCGTTCATGCCTTTTATGCCGCTCAAATATTTTTCCAGTTTGGCTTGCTCTTTTTTCATGCGAACGATCTCTTTCTTCTTGAGTCGTTCGTACGTACCATCCGTTTCGGCCGCTTCGAGTTTTTTAAGTTGGTTGATGCTGCGCCGGAGTGTCTGGAAATTCGTTAGCATGCCACCCAACCATCGCTGGTTAACAAAAAACATTCCACAACGATTGGCTTCTTCCTCCACAATACCCATGGCTTGCCGTTTGGTCCCAACAAATAACACGGATTCTCCAGCAGCCACAGTATCCCGCGTAAATTCGTAGGCTTTTTGGAAGCATTGGAGAGAAATTTGAAGGTCAATAATATAAATGCCGTTTTTTTCCCCAAAGATATAGCGCTTCATCTTCGGGTTCCAGCGATTTGTTTGATGCCCGAAGTGAACCCCAGCTTCTAATAACGATTTAATCGTGACCATAACGGACCTTCCCACCCCCTTTCAGAGATATACGGATTAACACAAAACCGTGGATTTTTTAACGAAACACAAAACAGTAATTTGGCTCAAATGGGACCGGCAGGAGACAATAGATGTGGATTGTCTTATCAGGCAGGCAGTTCCAAGTGAAGATTCATTCATGCAATTCTAGTGATGTTCAATAATATTCCATTAAACCGAGAGAGGTTAGCATAGGTGAAAATTCTAATTCAACCCCGACCATCTTTTTATGAGTACGGGAGGTACTCATAAGTTCTGGGCAAACATCCTCAGAGTAAACTGATCGTATTGTGAAGAAATTCTTTTTGAATCAATGCTATTTTGACTCTATGAGACTTCATGGCTATAGTCAATCCGGCATTCGATAATTTTTAGGATGAAGGAGTGCGAAGGATGGTTGAAGTACCTCTGAAGCTTTATGTGCAAGCCCTTCTGAAAGGAGCGAAGGAGGCTGCTCGCCCTATGGCGTGCATGTCTTCCCGTGTGAAAAATCAGGCCTTACTGGCTATGGCCGAGAGTTTAGTCGATCATACTCAGGAAATATTAGAAGCCAATGCCAAAGATCTTGCTGGCATTTCCAAGGAAACTGATCAACAAGCCCATCGTGAGGCGTCGGAACGGATTCGAATTTCGGAAGACACGATTCATTCCATGCAGCAACGGTTGTTAGATTTGCAAGCTCTTCCCGATCCAATAGGAGAGGTGGGACACGCCTGGATGACTCCAGATGGAATGCAGGTGCATACTGTCCGTTCTCCCCTGGGAATTGTCGCGGTGATTTCGGATATGGGTCCTTTAGTAACGGTTGAATCGTTAGGGATGTGCATGAAGACCAATAATGTTTGTGTCTTTCGTGGGGGAACCGACTGGTTTCATACCAATAGTGCGATTGTTCACTATCTGCAGGCGGCTGCGGTGTCGAATGGTGTCCCTGAAGGGGGCCTGAAGTTTCTCGACCGGATTTCTCCAGAGGCGGCCTTGGAACTGGTGCGATATCCTCAATATGTCCAAGCCGTGATTACACGAGGGAGTGTTGGTTTGCGAAATGGGATATTGGAGCAATCGAGAGTTCCGGTCATTGGATTTGAGGGAGGCTTGTGTCATGTTTATGTTGATCAGGATGTTGATATCCCTTTAGCTCAAACGATTGTCGTAAATGCTAAACTTCAATCGCCATCCGCAACCAATGCCTTGGACACTCTCTTGGTGCATCAGGGCGTTTCTCGGCATTTATTACCAGGGTTAACACGAAGACTTCTTCAGGAATACCGGGTGACCTTGCACGGTTGTCCTAAAACGGTCTCCATGATGGGTATTTTGGAAATGACGGGACATTTAGGGATTAGAGCGGCGGAGGAAGCGGATTGGGGGAAAAAATATCAATCCCTAGCCCTAAATATCAAAGTGGTGAAAGATAGTCAAGAAGCCATCGATCACATTGGAACTTATGCCCCAGGGCATACAGATACCATTGTGACTCGGGATTATCAGTTAGCCATGCGCTTTGTCCGAGAAATCGATTCGAGTGCCGTTATGGTGAATGCTTCGACTCGTCTAAATGGTGGTCCCCAGTTTGGTCTTGGTCCAGATATCGGAAGTAATAGCACTCGTATTCATGGGCGAGGGCCTCTTATTCTCTCGAAGCTCACGAATGAAAAATATATGGTTTTGGGAACCGGGCAACTTCAGCAGCCACACCCGGTGCCTCAGACCTACCAGGATGCAATGATGTTATCTGCGAAATTCTAATCGGTTTTTGGATGAAACATGCATGGCCGGTTCTTGTATATGTCGGCTGTGCATATGCCCATGGTTTCCTTATCGACTCCTCTTATTTGCCTTTCTTCTAACCCTGTGGTTTTTTTGTCTCCCAACATTTCCTGGATTCAATTTTCTTTCGTGGAAGTATCTTAACCTGGTTGATTATGGGATATAAAAGGGAAGAAATCTCTGAATACCATGCGGAACTTTTTCTATATTTGCGGTCATGGGGATTACGAGAATTTCATGATGAGGCGTCATATTATGACTGGCAACGAGAGAAGCTTTCCAAAGAAGAATTACGCAATTTTCAAAGATTGATTGAGCATCGATACGGTGGTGAAGACGCAACGGGCGACATTGAGTTTTATGATGAATTAGCGCGTCGGGATCTTATCCCTGTTCTGTATGCCCAGCGGTTCCATTATTTTTTGACGATTGGAACTTCTGTGTGTCGGCGGATTGCACCGGCTTGCCGGGTATTGGACTTTGGTTGTGGCGTTGGCATTCTGACGCTATTTTTTGCTCAACAGCATCCTGGCGTTGAATTTGTAGGGATCGATCGATCGCCTCGGTCGATTGAAGTGGCTTATCTGGAGGCAGAAAAACGAGGAATCAGGAATGTTCGTTTCGAGATCTCTCAGGAGCCACCACAGCAGCTTTCGGGAACCTACGATCTAATTCTTTCGACGTATGCGTTGTTTCAAGCGGAACGGGAGCCTGGGCTTCCAAGCCAAACCTGGAAAACATTTCAACGTGGCTGTAACCTTCAACGACAGAAACAGATGGAAGTTCTGACTGGGATCAAGGGACGATTGGATGCCTTGTTGCCGACTTTAGGGCCAATGGGACGAATGATCCTTTTTGAGAAAACATGGAACCTTGGTCGACGGATTTTGTTTCAACGAGCGTTGGATGCCAGAGGTTTATCTCCCATATCTTCTCCGGTTTTCTGCCGATATCGGTCAGTTGATGAAGAGGTGATGGATGGACCTCTATATGAGGTAGCCCGACTTTCACATGGTGTGGCACCTTTTGAGTGGAATGAGGAGCCATATCGGGCACCAGGCGAAACACTTTATCGTTGTATCGGGATTGCCGCAGAGCGAATGGGGCAGGTGGTGGTTAAGGATAAAGTGAGTGCCACCATTACTGGTGTTCATGCCAATATGGGATCCTGGAAGTTTCGTTTCGGACTATGGAAGGAAATCCTTGCTTGGGGTTTGTGTGAGCATTCTTCTGGTTTGACAGGATTGGTAATTGGGGCTGAGGCAGATGGGGATTTATTGTATCAATTAGTTGAAACTGTTACGCGCATAACCGAATCTGATTTTCAACAATTGGTTCATGACTTTTGGGGTACCATGATTCACGCTCCTGAGGATCCATCCTTGCCTTGTTATGAAAATCACTATTCCTCTGCTCAAATCATCTACGAGGGCCTTCCCTCCAAATGCATTCAACAGGAGACGACATTCCATGATGGTGGGGGAAGGGAAATGCATATCGAGTTAGGAACCACAACCCATCTGACGTATCTGTATTGCGCCAATACCTTCGATCAACGACAGCTTGTCCTGATAGATGAGGAAAGGGCTCAGGTTCTGATCGAATATTTTCACGAGTCCATCAGGCATCCAGACGGTTCACCAGCCTAAATGCATTCTCGCCGAAGCGAAGGTCAGGCTTTTTCATTGCTTTTCAATAAACAGTAATCTGCGCTGTTGTGTTTTGGCATAGCAGGCGACTGCTTCATATGTCTCTTGTTGGACGTCTGAGGGGAGGGATGTCCAATCAGAGGGTAGCCCAACAGTAAGCACGTGGCCATTATCCCTTATACCCTTAATCCTACCTGTGTATAGATAATCTAGTAGGATCTCTCCATCGATTTCCCCTGAACAGGCTTGAGCGGCCGAAGTAGTGCTGGGATTCCGATTCCCATACTCGATCGAGATGGTCATTGACCAGAAAAGAAGGCCTGACAAGAAAATAAGGACAAATCGCATATGACTTAACCCCCATCCTGCGAGGAGTCTGTCTAACCTACCCCTACCGGTAAATACCTCAAAGGAAGGAATCTGAAATTAACGGGGTGGCAGGCTTTTTAGAAGGAGATGGGACTGGAGATACCTATGCAAGGCTAAAAGCCTCTATCAATGTGATTTGTAGCTATTGTCTTAAGACGCCACGGGAATTTTCCGACAAAGAAAGCAAGGCTATGAAATGCACCCGGCACTGGTTTTATTGGGTGGATTCATCCGTTCTTGCCATAGCCGACACTAAATAGGATGGCATGAAAAACGGTGAAGAGAGTGTGGGCCCCTCCAAAAGTGAAGAAGAAATGTTCAGGTGTCACGAGGGAAGGATGTCTTAGGTAGATGGATGGTGGAAGTTTCTTGTTTTGGGTGTTGCTGACAACCTGCCTGATGCATTGGTTGACGGTCTTTTTGCTTGTTCGTCGGGTACGTTCGACTGGAAGCCCTCTCGTGTGGAATCTCTTGAATGCGGCCGTTGGGCTCCTGGCCATTCAAAAAACCTATGGCGTATTTATTCCATACCTTGAACTCAATCCTCCTCCATTAAATGTTGTGAGTACGTGGCTTGGTTTCGTTGTCGCGGGGTTATTGCTCGGAGGGATCGTGCGATTGTCTCCCTTTCTGTATCTTCTTCAACGCAATAATGAACTCCTGGCCGTCATTGAAGAACGGAATGTCATTATTCTTCATTTTCATGAACGCATAGCCCGCGCCTTGCATAAAATCCAAATGGCTATGGAGGTCGGGCGTCCCACCAACTACATTATTGAGCAGGTGGCGGATATGTCAGAGATGCTCAAGGTGTTTTTGGAGAATCTCAAGGCAGGAGTTTTGCTCGGAAACAAATTTGAGGTGGCCCTTAAAACTCTTATAGAGGATTTGGGTCGAGAAGCCTCATTTCCGATACTGGTTTATGTTGATCCTTCTTGTGAGGATCATCTTTCCCGTGAGCAGGGTACCCAACTGTTACATATTGTACGAGAGGCGGTTCGAAATAGCGTACAATTTTCAAATGCGAAGAGAGGGCAGGTGTTTGCAAAGACCACACCCACAGACACGGTTATTGAGGTGTCAGATAATGGAAAGGGTTTTGAAGTTGATCTTGTCAGGGCTCAGGGGCATGGATTAGGAAATATGGTCAATCGGGCAAAAAAAATAGGGGCTCGTCTAAAAATTCACAGTCAACCGTCTAAGGGGACTTCGGTATTCATTGAAGTGCCATTAAAGGAATCGTTGTCTGACAGTAGTCATTCCGCTTCAAAGGTAGACTCCTCGTTGAATCCAAGCAAAAACGTTCATGTCGGATGATGTTGATGCCCGGTGCCTCTGAGGGAGAAGAGCATTCGGAAGCCTTCTGGGATCCGGGAAGGCGAGGAAGAAGCATGGTGGCGGTGGAGGGATTTGAACCCCCGGCCCGCGGCTTATGAGTCCGCTGCTCTACCACCTGAGCTACACCGCCGTATTTCACCAGGAACGAAAAGATCTATACCATAGCCGGAGAACTTGGGACAATTCTTTTTCTGAAAATGATCAAGTTTGAGGTGGATTTCTTAGTCGTAGTGTACTGGATTCCTATAGACCCGCCTTTACTAAATCGTTGTAGGACCTAGGGATCGTGGAGATACTGCTCAAACTCTTATTTATTTACCTTGAAAGGTTTTTATGACTTCAATGGCTGCTCCAAACATCAAGCAATCCGTTCTGGTTGGGCGACAAGCTATTTTTGATCGTCAAAAAGGAGTTTTTGGGTATGAACTCCTGTATCGAGATGGTCAAGCCAATAGTGCGCAAGTCGTTGACGGGGATGAGGCCACCGCCAGGGTCATGGTAAATACGTTTTTAGAGATGGGAATCGATCAAATAGCTGGAACGGGGCAGGCGTTCATCAACCTGACAGCGAATTTCTTTTTAAGCCAAAATTATGAAGTTTTGCCAAAGCACAATGTGGTTCTCGAGGTGTTGGAGTCCATTGAGCCTACACCCATTGTCATCCAATCGCTTGTCAGGGCGAGACAGCTTGGCTATAAAATTGCGTTAGATGACTTTATCGTTCGGGATTCTCATCGAGCATTACTAGAGATTGCTGACTTTGTAAAAGTGGATATATTGGCATTAACGAGTGAACAGCTTCTTGAGCAAATTGATGTGTTGAAGCAATACCCGGTCCATTTGCTTGCAGAAAAAGTCGAAGATCAAGAAGTGTATACGCTGTGTTATGAAAAAGGATTTGAATATTTTCAAGGGTACTTTTTCTGTAAACCGCAAATCATGGAGGGAGTCAAGCTTTCCGGTAATCGCATGGCGATCGTGCTTTTATTAGCCAAATTGCAAGATCCTGATATTCAAATAAGAGATCTCGAGGAATTAGTGGAAAATGACCTGTCACTAAGTCTGAAGCTTCTTCGTTTTGTGAACTCTGCGTCTGTGGGCCTTCCTCGAGTGGTTAGTTCAATTGGGCAGGCCGTGGGGATGGTAGGGACCGAACGTATGCGGCAATGGGCCTCCTTACTGGTGCTGGCTCATACTGGTGGAAAGCCAAGCGAGCTGATGCGCATTGCCCTCATCCGGGGACGAATGTGTCAAGGTTTGAGCCGGTTGCAAGGAGAGTCTACCAGCCAAGGCTTTACCGTTGGCCTCTTTTCTGTATTGGATGCCTACTTTGATTGTGAGATGAAGCAACTTCTCGCAGACCTTCCTCTTGCTTCGGAAATTCTGCTTGCCCTGACCGAAGGGCAGGGGTGTTTAGGGGAAATTTTAAAATGCGTGATGTCCTACGAACGAGGGGAGTGGGATCAAATTGAGAACAGTCGTTTTGAACCCCATGTGGTGCGACAAGAGTATTTTCTCAGTACTGAATGGGCCAACGAGGTCATGAAGACGACTCTTGCCGGGAATGAAAATAGCAGAGAAGGATGAGGTGGAAGGTTGGAAAACCAGGATTATCCCCTTCGTTTGTCGTCTGGTTCTCCTACGAAATAATTCAGCACACCTAAACCCTTCTCGCTAAGCTCAATAGGCTTTTCATCGGATTCAGGGGCCAGTTGGTCGTCAGGGAGTTGGGGGTAAATTTTGATCCGTAGGTTTTCCTCCAACCCTTCATCTGAAAAATCCATATCATTAAGCAGAGCGTGTAATCGTTGGAAAGCTAAAATAGAACGAGCATGGGATTTCCATGTTCCTGAGAATTCCGTGTCATTTATTTTGGTAATGCTTGTCCAGAACTTTGATTCTTCAGGCTCTGACATGCTTCCGTCGACGAATGCTCGTAATTTATCAAGTAACGCCTCCTCTGTTTTTTCCAAACCATCGTATTCAACCATTGACCTTTCGATGGGGCGTTGGGATAAGAGGGCAAGTGTTTCTTGCCAGAGGTTAATTGGTTGTAACGACTCATTCGGTGAGGAGAGTTTTTCCTGGTATTTTTGTAATTCAGTCAGAAAGTGTTGAAGGGCCTTAACCTTCCTGGCAACTAGGCTCCCTAAAGGAATTCCCCAGACATGAGCAATTTCGTGATCCTTTAACGGGGAATTTCCGGAAGCAATGAATTCATTTTGAGCGAACTTCAATCGACGTCTGAAGATCCCACGTCGTCGCAATAAGGCCTGATATTCCAGGAGCAGTCGCTGTATTTGATACTCCTTCGGGGAGAGTTCCTGATTATCCCATGCACGCTGTAATTTCCGGAGTTCCTGTCGAAGTAGAATCGAGGGTGCTTGGGTTTTAGCATCCTGCAAGGCATTCTGGGCCAATCCAAATTCTGATACGAGTAACCGTTCTGCGATCTGAATGGATTTATCAATGTTTTTCAATGCTTGAGTCAGGAATTCAATGTGCATTCCTGGGCGTTCTCGTTTCTGTCGGTAGTAATCTTTGTACTGGTTCGCCCGGGATGTGATATTTCTTTCGGCTTCAAGAGAGAGCGGGTTTCCTTTTGGCTGATTGCCTGCCAGAAAGCGGGAATCGGGTTGATCGCTGACCATATAGTCGATGGCTTCAGAACTCAGATTCATGTACTGCAACAAAAGAAGCTGCAGCATGGTGCGGCCTTGAGTGGGAAGCGCCTGAATGGCTGATTCAATGTGTTCAAAACGCAGTGTTGTAGTCATAATTATTTATGAGCTCAAGGACAAGATTTTGTATTTCAACCTTTAGTTTTATGCAGTGCCATTATCAAGAGATTCGAGGCATGTGGCTGCGTATTCTCTTAGTTGCTGTACTGTTCCATTGGCATAGAGTTCTCGGGGAATTTCAATTTTGACTAATTGCGATGGATCGACCCCCCGTTCTGCAGCCCAATCTTCGTCAATATATAAAGTTACCGCGCCATCTTTGTCTCGGCGCACAAAAAGAATATCTTTCTCCCCTTCCATCTCTGACACTCCCAAATGAAAATTCGGCTTTGGTTTTCTTGATAACACACCTCTTTGAGGCCTGTCAAAATGGTCG
>JAGQKG010000419.1:452-729 GCA_020430245.1 Nitrospira sp. | reverse complement strand
ATGGGAACATTCCTTATGGCAAACACCTGTCCACCGGACCTTTTTTCTCCATGAGATTGCCGTTCAGGTCTGGACATAGTCCTATTCACCTGATTTTCACGCTCCAGATCTAACCCATGGCCTGCTAACCCGTTTTTTGGGAGTGCACTGGTCTTCTGCCCGGAAGATCCCGGTCCCCAGACTTTAGCATTCTTATCCGATAGGGACACTTCTGGTGCCACTTTAGGCATCACATGAAGCGTGGTGATATTCCCAGCCGCATTCAATGTAAAGGCAT
>JAGQKG010000419.1:0-442 GCA_020430245.1 Nitrospira sp. | reverse complement strand
CTTCGAGAGTGCCCTGTGCAAAGGCTCTTTCTGTAACCTAACCGAAATGACTTTCTCCAATTCTGCATCCGGTGCCACATAATCTAGTCCCAATTCTTTATGCAACTGACCAAGGACTGTGCGAAGAGTTACCTGGTGCAACTGACCCGTCACTCGTCCGGAATCGAGATGAAGCGGAATCTGCCGATCAGAGGACAACGCCATATCCGGCAGGCCGCATAGAGTGATACCCAGGAGTACTCCGCCAAATACCATGAAGAAATGGCCTCCCCACCCTAGCTTTCCTTGTATCTGATTTGTCATCGTTCACCCCTGCATGTAACCCCGACCAATCACTTGAAATCTGACCAGACTGGTGATGTTGTAATCACCCATTTTATTTTTGAATTTCCCAGTTCACCGGGGTACTGCCAGGAAAACCCACCGAACCGATTTTCAAACC
>JAGQKG010000418.1 GCA_020430245.1 Nitrospira sp. | reverse complement strand
GGGTCATGACTAGTTAAGAAGGTAGAAATGGCGATAATCTCCAGTCATGACAAAGAAAAACCGGTATGCCAACCGTGCACGAATTTCAACATGGCAAGTTCGTCAACTCGTGCGGTATTTTGTCTTAGATTTAACCGCCTCACAAATGGCCCTTCTGACTGGGTTGAATCGCAATACGATCAACCGATATGTACGGGCTCTTCGCGAGCGGATTGCCGAATTCTGTGAAGCTCAGTCGCCGTTCGGAGGCGAGGTCGAAGTTGATGAGTCCTACTTTGGGGCGCGCCGTATTAAAGGGAAGCGAGGCCGCGGGGCGTATGGGAAAACCATCGTCTTTGGCATTTTCCAACGCAACGGACAAGTCTACACGGAACTTGTTCCCGACTGCCGAAAACCCACGCTGCAAGCGATTATTCGCGGCAAGGTCGCCCTGGACAGTGTAATCTATTCGGATGGGTGGCGTGGCTATAACGGTTTGGTCGACGTGGGCTATGGGAAGCATCTTCGAGTCGATCATGGGAAGGATGAATTTGTTCGAGGCCGCGTCCACGTGAACGGGATTGAGGGCTTCTGGGGTTTTGCCAAAACTCGGTTGCTTCGATTCCGTGGAATTCACAAAGGAACCTTCTACTTGCATCTGAAGGAATGCGAATTTCGATTCAATCATCGAGGACAAAATCTTTACCACTTACTACTCAAGGTCCTTAGAAAACACCCGCTTAACTAGTCATGACCC
>JAGQKG010000417.1 GCA_020430245.1 Nitrospira sp. | reverse complement strand
CTTCTTCAGTCGCGGATTCTCTTCTTCCAATGGCCGGAGCCGTTTTATGTCCGAGGGCATGAGGCCGCCATACTTGGTCCACCATCGGTAATCGAGTTGTCGCAAATCCCGAGTTTCCGACAGATTGCTCCCTCACGGATGCCTTCGTCGACCTGTCGTAGGGCCACGGCAATTTGTCCATCTGAAAATTTCGACCGTTTCATGAGTCCCATCCTCCCTCCTAGTTGAGGTCCAAGTGTACCGGATGCTTCTCATCATCAATGATCTCATTTTCGGGGAGGGCATCAAATGGCCGAATGCCCCATTTTTTCAGCCCCCTCTTTTGGAGAATAGCGATCATGTCCAGCATCTGGTTTCCTAACCCTATGCACACCATGGGCGGGACATAAGCAACCCCGCAAACCAACGATCGTGAGAAAAAGGCTGGGAGGAATCCCGGCCTTTTTCGTTTTTGGACCAGATCCACCTAACCGTATTTCACTCTCATCTTTGTAAATGTATGATAACCATCCTTCGCCCCTCACCGACTATCTCCTCGCTTGACTGACGGACACTCACGTTTCACTCAAGCAATCATACGCCTGACACTCAATGGGCCGAACAGAACAAATGTTACCCGGCGTTTACCTGCATGAGGCCTTCACTTAACAACAAAGCGATACAGTTCATTATGACCAAATACCCATATATTGAAAAAGGAGAGCAGCATGGTACGTGTTGAACAATTAATGACAAGAGACCTGGCATGCATTGATGCATCGCAGCCGGTC
>JAGQKG010000416.1 GCA_020430245.1 Nitrospira sp. | reverse complement strand
AAACCATAGAATCTTGGGAGAGGGTACTGGTGTCCTGGTGGTTCGGTACAGAACCGACCGCGCGACCTGTAAGACCCGACAAGTCTGTCGCTCGGAGATGTCCGGCAAGGTCGCTCTCACGCGTCGGACATCTCCCGCCCCAAAGGGTAGGGCTTCAGGGCCTCCCGTAGCACATCGTTTTCCACTACCAGGGCTCCAATCTTTTGTTTGAGCTTCTTGATTTGCTCGTCTTTCAACGCCTCCTCGTCCTTCGGTCGCCGTCGCAAGCCATTCTCGGCCGACCGCAGAAACTGCTCCTGCCACCCCTCGATCTCCGCCACCGTGAGCCCATGTTGTCGAGCGGCTTCCGCTACCGAGGTTTCGCCCTTGAGCACGCACAACACCAAGGCAGCTCGACGTTTCGCCGTCAATCGTTCAATCGGTTCGTCCTGTCTCATAAATGCCTTCCCTTAAGAACGGGGTTATGTCTTAAAGGTGGTCTCACTTTCAGGGGGGGTAGTATAGGCGGTTGAATCAAATTGAAGGCACTTTTCATCTTTAGAAAATAAAAATTGCCTTCTGAGGAGAATCTTGAAAAAAGCAAGCTGCCGCCCTTCTCAGTTAACTGAGCTTTATTGAATTATTGGGACCGGATGGGGGTCTGAATTCAAAGGACGTGGGATTTTGGTATTTATACCCACCGAAAGGGAATGCCTAATTAAACCAATAACTCCCCCTTAACACCCTTTCACCTTACCAAATCGGAAAAAAGGATCATTTCCTTAAACTAGTTTAATAAAACCCTACA
>JAGQKG010000415.1 GCA_020430245.1 Nitrospira sp. | reverse complement strand
TCCATTAGTTCTTCGAGTTTGGGAATATTCCTCGTTCATATATGTTTCTTATACATCTTGAGGGAGGGACATCTTGGGGTTTATCTCTATGGTTATCGAGGAAATCCTATATTGTTCATTCCGATCACCGCCGTAATAGCGTTTCTCCTCTCTTATGGAACTATTTCCATTCTCCGAATGAATCATCTGACCCGGAAACTGGTCCCGTAAATAGCTCCAATCCTTTTGAGATTTCCTTTTCAGATCCATCAGTACCAAATGAAACTCTGAATATAATCCCCATAACGGGCGCCTATACTGCTCCCCTTGAACGTGAGACCACCTTTAAGACATCCCTCACTGCTTAAAGGAGGGCCTCAATGGGACCGGACGAACCGATTGAACGATGGACAGCCAAGCGCCGAGCAGCCTTGGTGTTGCGCGTGCTTAAGGGCGAGACCTCGGTGGTGGAAGCCGCTCGACAACATATACTGCCCCCCCTTGCAAGTGAGACCACCTTTAAGACATAACCCAATTCTTAAAGGAGGGCATCGATGGGACAGGACGAACCAATTGAACGCTGGACAGCAAAACGTCGAGCGGCCTTGGTGTTGCGTGTGCTCAAGGGCGAGACCTCAGTGACTGAAGCCGCACGCCAGCATGGGCTGACGGTGGCAGAGGTTGAAGGGTGGCAAGACCAATTTCTTCGAGCTGCCGAAAATGGGCTGCGGCGACGGCCCAAAGACGAGGACGCCTTGAAGGAGGAACACATCAAGAAGCTCAAACAGAAGATTGGGGATCTGGTGGTGGAGAATGAT
>JAGQKG010000414.1 GCA_020430245.1 Nitrospira sp. | reverse complement strand
GGTGAAATCGATCCTTTTAGAAAACACCAAAGCAGCTTTTGGGGTTGATGTGTATGAAAAGGCATGGAAGGATAAATGGTATTGGGTTTGTCACTAAGAGGTGGCCCCAAAAATCTGAACAACGGGCTAAGTGGATATGCTCTAGCAACCGTAGCATGATACCGCCACTGCTGAAAGGAGCATAGACGATGAAACGACGATCTCGACGGAATCATTCTCCCGCGTTTAAATCCAACGTGGCTCTGGCCGCGATCAAGGGCGAGCAAACAGTGGCCGAACTGGCGCAGCGTTTCGATGTGCATCCCAATCACATCACGCAATGGAAGACCCTCCTGCTAGAACGAGCCGCTGAGGTGTTTGAAGCCGGCGAGTCGGCTCCACCTCCAATTGATGTGAAGCAGCTGCATGCCAAAATAGGCGAATTGACCTTGGAGAATGATTTTTTAGAAGGTGCGCTCACCAAAGCGGGCCTGCTGAGCGCCACACGATGATCAACCGCACACATCGGCTCTCCTTGACGAAGCAGGCTCAAGCTCTGACGCTCAGTCGAGGGAGTCTGTATTATCGACCCAAGCCAGCCTCTGAGGCGGATCAGCGGCTGATGAACCGGATTGACCCGTGACATCTGGAATGCCCCTTTGCCGGAGTGCGCATGCTCCATGATCTGTTACGCCAAGAGGGGATAACGGTGGGGCGCAAGCATGTGGGTACGCTGAGGCAACGGATGGGCGTGGAAGCCCTGTATCGGAAACCCCGCACGACACGACGGCAGCCAGGCCATCCGGTCTATCCGTATCTGCTCCGGGATCTGACGATCACGCATGCGAATC
>JAGQKG010000413.1 GCA_020430245.1 Nitrospira sp. | reverse complement strand
AAAGAATCGACAATTTCTCCACAGTTAAAACATTGCCAGGCCACGGACCATAACTGTCCTGAATCATTAAGATGATCTCCCATATTTAGACAATGCATGAGACCAGCACAACGCCGACAATTCATTATATTCCCCCTTTCCGGCTTTCTCCCCTTACCAGGGAGAGACCGGGTGGCGATTTTTCCCTGATACGCATTTTTCAATCGCCAGCCGGCCTCCAGCCTAACCGAATATTGATAATTCCGGTCGTCTTTCATTGCATAAATAACCATGGAACCTACAGCCAGTTCACCCGCTCCGCCGGGCGGATGTAAATCGGCTCTTCCACTTGCTGCCGCACCGCTTCCTTGCCCGACTTGTTGAACCCCAACACCGTGTCGTTGTACATCTCAAACTTCCGTCCATGGATCTGGGTTTCAAACACTTTCGGCCCCGGAATCACGTCATACCGGAAGATGATCTGCTGGCTCGCCCGCCACAACTGCAGCACCGCCAACAACTCCCGGCTCGGCACCAGATACTTCTCAATCGCATTATCCACCCCCGGCCCGAACATCTGCCGGATGTAGCCCCGCGGTGCCTGCCGCGGGGGGATGTAATACCCGTTGGGTTCCGTGCCCCATTGCGGATACAACGGCAACGCCACTTGTTCCACCCGGATGGCATAGTACAACGGATTCCAGCGATCTTCCGCCCAGAGCCCGTCATCGCCCACCTTCACCAACCCTTGCAGCCGGATTTTCCCCACGCACGCCGCCATACACCGCGTCTCCATCGGCTCGCCCCCCGTTAAGGGGTCTTTGCCTTCCACCCGCGGATAGCACGCGATACACTTCTCACTCACCCGCG
>JAGQKG010000412.1 GCA_020430245.1 Nitrospira sp. | reverse complement strand
AGTAGACACTCCTATACTTTAAAAATGCCTCTAAAAAATCCTTAATTTTATGTAAGCTTCCAGCTCTCACTTGGAGCAACTGGGTTCGGATGTCCTGGCCATAAGGACCGGTGGAGTTCTCAGCGGATCAGTGAGGTATTCGCTCTATCAGTTTCTCTTAATATCTTAAGCCAACCGGATTGTTTGTGGAATCGTGAGAAGTAGAAACCGGCGGAATTTATCGGGGAGATTCTTCAGCCCCATCTCGAGCCGAGTTCGCACAAGTCCAATCGTTCCATACCATTTGCTGCTCATCGCGATAACTTGATGGCAGCAGACAAGTTCGATGCACCTACCTATGGGGTACACGTTGTGAGCCTTCTGTTTCGCAGTTTGAATCATGATGGGAAAGCCGATGTCATCTGGCGCAACAGCATCAATGAGCGTAGCTGTAGGGCTTATGAATGGATTGGCCAGGACTTTTGTTGAAATTTCAGGGAAGCTCAACGGACTGGAAAATTAGTGGTCGCAGAATGGCTGATGAATGGAGCTTCAATTGTTTCAATGGCGTTCGCTCCATAGGGCACATTGGAAAGATAGCCGATCTCAATGGAGCCGGAAAAGTTGATGTGGTCTGGCAAAATGCAATGGGACGGTGGCTGTGTGGTTGATGAATGGTACGGTGATTGATTTCGTTGGATTCCCTGGGAGTGTGGCTTGAGAATGGGAGCTTCAGCCTTAGGGCATAGGAATGGCAGATGCTACTTTTATGAAATTAAGCAATGGTAGTTTCAAAGTTGAGATAAATGGAAAATTTATTGTTTGAAGCTTACATATTGTTACATTTTAAACTTTAAGTTAACCCCGCGGTCTTCTGCACCATCCTCTTCCTTCCTGTGCGCTCTCT
>JAGQKG010000411.1 GCA_020430245.1 Nitrospira sp. | reverse complement strand
ACGACCCCGTGTCCTTGTCATGAATCCGATGCGATTCTATTGCGGCGGTTTTTGCTTCTTTCGTCAAGCCCATAACTTCTCCTCCAGTTTCTCAAGGTTACATGAATTCAGTAAAAATACCTTCTAGAATTGTCGTCCAATCCCCACAAATCAAAACTATTTTTCATCCTAGGCCAACACCGTTTCAATCGCTAGTACGGCCCCCGCCCTGCCTGTCTGGAAAACCGGGCCTTTTCCCAAAGCCAGTAATTGCCCATTTTTCTGCTTCACCCTCACCATTTGTTCTCCCCGGGGTACAGCTTTTGGCTCCCAATAGGAGTTGACCACACGATCCCAGGAGATCGCATTCCCATGGAGTACCTTTCGAGCATCATCTCTATCGACCTCAACTGCGGGAAACTCCCCTAAAGCCTGGTCCAAACCCAAAAATGCCCCATCCCGTTGGGAGAATTCAAGCCCTCCAAGCAAAGATTCTATCTCAAGGGCCTGATCAACATGAATAGGCCCGACCCTTCGTCGTTGAAGCCATTTCAAATGTCCACCCACCTGTAATACGTTTCCAATATCGTCGCAAAGCGTTCGAACATAGGTACCCTTAGAGCAGACAACCCGAAATGCGACCTCAGGGACCTTCAATTCTTGGATTTCTAACTCATGGATCACCACGGTTTTTGCGGGTCGGTCAACCGTCTCGCCTCTCCTGGCTTTCTTATACAAGGGTTGACCCCCGATTTTCACAGCCGAGTACATGGGTGGCACTTGCTGAATTGACCCTTGAAAAGTCGCAAACACTGACCGGATACGATCTTCAGTCAGAGATTCCACCGGAGATTCTTCTAATACCCTACCCCACGCATCTTGCGTATCAGTCCGCTGGCCCAATCGAAGCACAGCGCCATATTCTTTTTCCCATCCCAACAGATACTGGGCAATTTTGGTTCCTTTCCCAATTAAGACCGGTAACACGCCTGTCGCATGGGGATCCAAGGTACCCGCATGCCCGACTTTTTGAATGCCCAAACCTGACCTGAGG
>JAGQKG010000410.1 GCA_020430245.1 Nitrospira sp. | reverse complement strand
TGAGGCCAGGCGAGCCTCCCTCTCGCAGGTATCCAAGAAACGGAAAGCATCCGGGCCGACCGTTTCCGACTATATGGCAAAAACTGTGCGATCCGTGTCACTTGAGGCCACCTTGCAAGAAGCCGGACAATGCCTTCAAACATGGAAGATCGGGTCGGTGTTAATTCAAAGTGGAGATGAGTATTTGGGGTATATTACCGAAACGGAATTGACTCGAGAGGTTGTCGCGTCCGGAACAGACCCCGTGACCACCACGGTGAAAACCTGCATGCGCGAACCGTTAGTCACGATTGAGACCAGTGATCCAATTGTCGAAGCCGTGCGTCTCATGAAAGAAAAAGGGACCAGGCATCTCGCGGTCACCGAAAGTAACAGGATTGTCGGTGTGATCTCCGTTTCAGATATAATCCGGTATTATTCTGGAGTTGTCTAAAGATTAGTCTTCTGAGAGATTCTCACTCGCCTTCTAGCGTCGGGCTACCAGGCTCTCTTCCTCGGGAACACGCGCAGGTTTTTTCGTGGCCGTGTTTCTCGAGGAAGGTTCCACATTTTTCCATAAAATATTCGATCCGCCATTGAATGAAGCTTTCGGAGGCAGCGAACGTAAGCTGAGAAAAATCTGCCTGATGGACCTCTAGAGACATTTGTGTTTTTAGTCAGTCGCATATTTTTTTCCAAATCGCCGACCATACATCAAGAACCGATCATGGGGATAAAAATGGGTAATAAGAAATGCAATGCCTTGCGTCACTTTTCCAGGCTCAAAGATATCTTGAGTTCAGTTCTGGCGATGTGGATTGGTTGTGGCAGTGTGGTTTCGTTGGGTATCGGTATGGACAGAAGTGCCGGATGGGCAGGTGAGGCCTCAGAGTCCTCACTGGGACGAACGGGGGAAATGGTGTTCAAGCAAGGAGGATTTGCGGACGTGGCCCAGGCCGTGACTCCGGCTGTGGTGAATATCACGGCAACCGTTGATATTGTCGAATCCCGGGGAGGAGGTATTCCACTGCCGTTTCGAGGTTTTGGTGAGGGCCAAGCGCCACCGGGTATTCCCAAACGTCAA
>JAGQKG010000040.1 GCA_020430245.1 Nitrospira sp. | reverse complement strand
ATGGGCGGCAAACTCCTTCGCACGATTGGCCTAGTCCGAGTGCGGGCGAAAATTGGGCTGAGGAATCTCGCGTATAATTTTCACCGGTTTCTCTGGCTGACTCGCCCCGCTCCTCAGCAAGTCGCGTAATCAGGAAGCTGAGAGGGAGATGACGATGCTCAAACAAGCCAAACGGGGCCCCGCTCCTCTCATTCCCGAGTCATGTCCATCATCAGCTCGTGCAGCAAAAAACAAACCAGCCCTCTTTCACGTTTTTAGAGGTGCCCTATAGTCATTTTCGCCGGGAAGAGCACTCAGCTCCCGGAAAATTCCGGCAAAACCGTTCTGGTGGTGGCCGCCAGAGATGCACTCCCCTCGTGTTGCCCCCACTTTTCAGGAGATGCAGAGCCTGCCAACGATCAACACGTATTCTCGCGAGGGATTAAGGAATGAAAGTTACTCGGAAAATGACCTTCAGAACTGACTAAAAGATAGGGAAGAGTCCGATTCCCATGGGTAGTCCCTCTATCCTGTAAATGTCCGAATCCAATCAACCTATGGCGATAGCCATGATCACCTAACTTTTATAGTGAGTTCTCGCCTTTTTAAAGGGGACCTCCCGTGGTCTTTAGTTCCCGCCGTTTTTCTTTTTGCTTTTTTCATTTGAAGGGTGGTGCTCGCCGTCTTCGTCTCTTGATTCTGCCATCGGTCGGCCAATGTATTGATTTGATCAAGAATGGTGGTGAGTTCACGACCCTCTGCCGTGAGTCCGTAGGTTACCTGAAGGGGAATGGTCTGTGCTTGGTGACGAAAGATAATTTCCGCCTTCTCCAACGAACGCAATCGCTCCGTCAACATTTTTGATGAAATTCCCGGCATTTGGCGCTTGAGTTGGCCAAAACGGGTTTCTCCCTTGTTATGCAGACGGCAAAGGATGTAAATCGTCCACGGCCCGGCAAGAACACGAAGAAGAGAATCCAGCGGACATCCGAAGGAACTGGGAGGCAATTTCATGGTTACTTCACAATACCTACTTTACTTTGGTAACTAGTTACTTATTATAACCAGTAGGAGATTAAGGTGCAATTGGATGCTTCCAAAAGGAGGAAACAACATTATGACGACTGAACAGATGAGTGCAGGGATAATGAAATGCCAACGGTGTGAAGGTCTGTTAGTGCGAGATAGCATCTATAATATCGAGGATCAGTTTCACCATCTTGAGGTATTCCGGTGCCTCAATTGCGGAGAAACGGTAGATGCGACCATTCTCAACGCTCGTAAAATGAAAAATGACCAGAGAGGAAGCACGAAACTTCAGGTTTCTTCCAGACACGTCAATTAAATAAATTCAGAACAATTGCTCCGCTGAAGATGTGAGTTACTTTCATTGAACACCTCCTATTGGTTGGAAAATCAAACATCACAAACTCAAATGGATTCTCATCCTACCCTACCTTTTTCTTTTCCACATTAGATCTTTACTATTTGACTTCGTGGTACATGTCTAATTTCGATTACATCGCAGATCCGTTGCTCCCCACACATAAAACGTTGGTTTTCCAAAAACGGGATTCTTATAGGCATAAGCATTGATCAGATTTTTAGTTATTTGTCTTCTTTTCGTTTTCGAACCAATGAAAAAAATGACAAAAATGGGCCAGGATGATGGCTGCCACTGCGGATGAAGTGTTCGAAGGAATTTACACGCAAAATCTTTAAAATGACGACAGGTGCCAACCTCAAGTCGCTGTCTGGAGCATCCATGCGAATATGTTCCATCGATGGTGCTAGAAACAAGGAAACGACATGCCCTTTTCAACCCGAGCTTATGAAGGGACAGGCCTGCGATCCCACACGGTTTCATGAACGAAGGGCCGATTTCAATCTTGCCAGGAACTGATGAGATCCCTTTCCGCCAATATGCAAAACACATAACGCATAACAGGAGAGGGTATACACAGACGTCCGAGAAGATGAGCATTGAGATAGCATTTTGGTATAGAATCCTTAAAAACAACCTGGCATTTTGCAATCCCGATGTTCTCCCCTTCCAGATCGGTGGGGTGGTGGGTGAGAGGAATTTTATTGACTAGAAATGACTTCAAAAAGGATCCCAGATTGGACGCTACGCAACAAAATCCACGAACCACCGGATCTCTCTTACATCAGGTCGCACCGGGTCTCCACACCTTCATTCACTATAATCACAACTGGCTCGGCCGCGATTTGTCCGCCGGCCTTTCGGTTGCGGCCATTGCACTGCCTGTGGGTATTGCCTATTCAGCCATCGCAGGGGTACCACCGGTCGTGGGAATCTACTCGTCCATTTTCCCTTTGTTTGCCTATGCCCTCTTTGGCTCTTCACGGCAATTGATGACCGGCCCGGATGCTGCCACGTGCATCATCGTCGCAGCGGGACTTACCCCCTTGGCTAACGGCGACCCTGAGCGCTACCTGGCACTGCTGGTCGTATTGACCATCATGACCGGTCTTCTCTACGTCGGGGCGGGGTTCTTACGGTTGGGGTTCATCGCCAATTTTCTATCAAACCCGATTTTGACAGGCTATTTGAATGGCATCGCCCTAATTATTTTGGCGGGTCAGCTGAAAACCTTTCTCGGCTACTCCTCAAAGGAGGGAGAGTTTTTTCTCCAATTGACAGAGCTGCCCTATAAAATGAAGGAGTTCCATTACCCGACGGCCATTCTGGGGGTGGGACTTCTGATCGTCCTGATCGTAATGAGGCGGCGGTTGCCGAAAATTCCCGGTGCCATGGTGGTCGTAATACTGGGAATCGTGTCGGTCATCGCTCTCGACCTTAAGCAGGTTGGAGTCGCCGTCCTGGGAGAAGTTCCGGCAGGATTGCCGGCATTTCATTTCACCACTCTGGATCTTGAAGCTTTCGAGTACATTTTCGGCGACGCCGCCGGGCTCGTCTTGATCAGCTTCACCAGTGGGATCCTCACCGCAAAGAGCTTTGCCCGGCGGAATCAATATGAGATTGATTCAAATCAGGAACTGTTTGCCTTCGGAGCCTGTAATCTTGCATCCGGACTAGGTCAGGGATTCCCCGTGACAGGGGCGGACTCCAGAACCGCGGTGAATGACGCCATGGGTGGCAAGACTCAGATGGTAGGCCTGATAGCCGGTCTCACCATGCTGCTGGTTCTCTTCTTCGGCACCGCCCCCCTTGCAGAAGTTCCGAGCACGGCCCTGGCAGCCGTGATCATGGTATCGGCCGTCGGACTCTTGGACACTTCTTCATTGCGGGATCTCTTTCGGACCAGTCGGCGAGAGTTTTTCCTGTCGATTATCACCACCGTGGGCGTGCTGGTCCTCGGCGCCTTGCCAGGCGTAATCTTTTCAGTAACTCTCTCGCTCTTATGGTTGCTCACCGTGGCGGCTCGTCCACACACCGCAATCCTTGGACGTGCTCAAGGGGTGAAAGGATTTCACGATATCCGGGACTATCCGAATGCCAGGACCATAGACGGTCTGCTTTTGTTCCGCTTTCAAGGAAATCTGGTGTTCTTCAATGTGGACTACTTCAGAGAATGTCTGTTTGAGGCCATCGCTGCCTCCAAAACTCCAGTCGAATGGGTCGTGCTTGATGCCAGTCCGATTAACGTTCTTGATGCCACAGCGGTGCAAAAGCTGGATGAGATCCGTAACGAATTGGCCCCAAGAGGTATCGTACTGGTGGCGGCCCAGGCTAGGAAAAATCTCGGACGCTTCTTCGAACCAGCGTGGGTACGAAAACGAAAGGAGTTTTGGGGTTCAAACAGTTACCCCACTCTCAAGAGCGCAATCCATGCCTTTCACCAGGGTAAGAACGCGAAGGGCGGCTTACCACCATCAGCTTGAGCGATGCTCGGCGTAAAAGGTATGCCATTGGCCACTGACTCCACATAATCAGTTAACTATGGTTTTCAGACTTGCCCGAAATCGGAAAGAGAATGTTCGGCCGGGCATGATACGAATTGAGCAGACAGTATCCCGCTTGTAGCGCGAGGAATGTATGTGGCAATCCATAACCCCCAGAAAATTTTCAGTGATGGGCTTGGTGTGTTTAACCGTCTTTGCGCTCAATGCTAAACCCCTCCTGGCCAACCCGTCACAGCTGGTCGTGTTTGTGGCCCCTATTGAGGGAGTTATCGATTTGGGGCTGGCTCCATTTGTGCAACGGGTATTAGACGAAGCCACCGCCGCTGGAGCCAAAGCCGTCATTTTAGAGATTAATACCTTTGGCGGTCGGGTCGATGCCGCAGTGGTCATTCGGGATGCGCTCCTGGATTCCAAACTTCTCACCGTCGCGTTCATTAACAAACGAGCCATCTCCGCCGGTGCGCTCATTAGTCTGGCCTCGGAAAAAATCGCGATGGCAGATGGCAGCACAATTGGTGCAGCAACTCCCGTGCAGATCGGACTTCCCGGAACACCTGCCCAACCGGTCGAAGAAAAAACGGTGTCGTATATGCGTAAGGAATTCCGGGCTACCGCCGAGCAACGGAATCGTCCCCCGCTCATCGCCGAAGCAATGGTTGATGCAGATGTTGAAATTCCCGATGTCATCGAAAAGAGTAAATTATTAACTCTCACCACTAAAGAAGCTCTGACCCTTAAGGTTGCAGACATCCAAGCCAATGACTTAAAAGCTGTGCTACAGTCTCTGAATCTGGCTGATGCCGAGATTCGTCACGCATCGGAAACATGGGCTGAGTCACTGGTGCGGTTCCTCACCCATCCCGTGGTTAGCTCCTTATTGATGACGGTCGGGATTCTCGGAATTATGCTGGAAATGCGGGTACCGGGCTTCGGGGTACTGGGAACCCTCGGACTTGTAAGCCTTGCCCTGTTTTTTTGGGGACACGGGCTTGTTCAATTGGCAGGACTGGAAGAATTTTTGCTAGTCGGATTTGGGCTAATTTTGGTTGGGCTGGAAATTTTTGCCATCCCCGGCTTTGGAATCGCAGGAATCTTAGGAATCATGGCACTCATGGGAGGACTTGGACTGAGCCTCATCGGGAACGGAGCCACATGGGATTCCATGCTGTTCGCGCTTGGTCAAGTGGCCCTCTCAATCCTGGTGGCGATTATCGCCGCCCTTATCCTGCTCCGGTATTTCCCACGCCTCCCATTTGGGAAACGCCTGATTCTGGAAACCAACCTTCAAGCACAAGAGGGCTACGAGTCCAGCCCAACAGAAGATCATCGTTGGCTGGGAAAACAGGGATTAGCGATTTCGGATCTCCGCCCTGCCGGCATTGCCCGCTTTGATGGAGAACGAGTTGATGTGGTATCCGACGGAACATTTATTGATGCCGGTCAACCTCTTGAAGTCGTGCGCATCGATGGCAATCGGATCGTGGTTCAACTGGCAACATCTCCATCAGAAAAGGACCCTGCATAATGGAAATGGAAACCCAGGCCTTCGGTTCACTCGGACTCCTTGTCTTAGTTCTGGCGCTCATGTTCGGTTTCCTCTATGTCATACCCATCCCCCTGTGGATTGCCGCGTGGGCCTCGAACGCCTACGTTGGTCTCTTTACTCTCATTGGCATGCGATTACGCCGGGTTCCACCGGTCACCGTAATCAACGCCAGAATTAGCGGGGTGAAGGCCGGACTGAATATTCCCGTGAACGATCTGGAAGCCCATTTTCTGGCCGGGGGCAATGTGGTCAAAGTCGTTAATGCCATGATCTCTGCCGACAAGGCCAATATCCCCATGACGTTTAAACGCGCCGCCGCAATTGACCTGGCTGGACGTGACGTCTTGGAGGCGGTAAAAATGTCAGTCATTCCGAAAGTCATCGAAACTCCCCGTATCACCGCAGTCGCCAAAGACGGCATACAGCTCATCGCGGTCTCACGGGTGACCGTTCGCGCCAATATTGACCGCCTGGTCGGTGGAGCAGGGGAAGAGACCGTTATTGCCCGGGTGGGAGAAGGCATGGTGAGCACCATTGGCTCATCTGCCACACATAAGGATGTGCTGGAGAACCCGGATCACATTTCCAAAAATATATTGGGAAGAGGGTTGGATGCCGGGACAGCTTTTGAGATTCTTTCGATCGATATCGCCGATGTTGACGTAGGAGAAAATATTGGCGCAAAACTGCAAATCGACCAGGCCAATGCGGACAAACAAATTGCCCAGGCCAAAGCGGAAGAGCGACGGGCCATGGCCGTCGCGTTGGAACAGGAAATGCGGGCGCGTGTCGTCGAAGCCGAGGCGGAAGTTCCCAAGGCCATGTCCGAGGCCTTTCGCCAGGGAAATTTAGGAATCATGGATTATTATCGGATGAAAAATGTGCAAGCCGATACGGCCATGCGGGACGCCATTGCCGGCACGGAGGAAGAATCTTCGGGTCCGACGCCAAAATAAGGGGATGATGAGCATGGATTCATTGATATTTTTTGCTGTCCTGGTTTTTTTGTCCGGGCTCGCCCTTGCCATAAGATGGCTGAATGAGCGAATACGACGAGACATCGCATTCAAAGATCTTAAAGATCTTTTTCGTCCTTCTGATGACTCCCCTGAACAGCAAGCCCGTGAAGCGTCGGACACGACAAAAGCTTTCCCGTCAAAGCCAAAACAACCCATACAGGAATTCAGACCAACACCCTCTCCTAAGCGCTGGACCGCCGGTCAACCCCCTTTGGGCAATAAGGCGGATCTTCGCCGGGGCATTATTATCATGACCGTTCTTGGCCCTTGCCGGGCACTGGAACACCCCCATGATTAGAACCGGAGAGTGTTGTGAGATCATGCCCTGGCTCGAGCCGAATGGGCGGCCATCGGCGTCAGCGGTCCTCATTTCACCAACCTGTCTATTGAACTAGAGCATGTCATGTTCAACTATGCCTCGTAGTCGCTCACCCCAATTGAGAATGAGTATGGGTGAGGAAAATTATCAAGAGAAAATTACCATGCGATATCCAGCCACAGGAAAACGCTTTTCCTTTGAATGCACCAGCCGCGACCCATACGGTGTGGGACATTCTCATTCAGATTGTGGTAGAAACCTTACCCGTCTATTATGAGGATCAGTAGATAGGTGGGTTAAGTAAATTTGGGAAAGGCAATGGAGGGCCTTTGAGGATTCGATAAACCTCAAAGGCCCTTTTTTTGTTCACCTTCATTAAAGGAGAGACTCCACATTTTCATCCATGCATCACCTGCATTTAAACGGAGTTGGTTCCCACACCACAACCATTAGCCGGAGCGAGGACTGAAAGGCAAAGAAACACAATCCTCATTCACGCTTAGGGGGAATTCAAAAATTTACAGATTGGTCTCGGCATGGCTCTTACACTGACACAAACGGAGGACCCAATGAGAAACTGTTCACAACACAAGAACGTGTTTGGAATCGCGCTGTTATTCGGAAGTCTGGCAGGGGGTTTTCTAATCGGGGAGGTATCTGAGGCGCAGAAGATCCCCTTTTTCGATCGAAATGTGGTCCTGTTGGATTGCGTCGAGAGTGCCGCTAATACGTTTGTCGTTGACAATATGTCTTCGACCGTCGATGTAGAAATCACGAGAGGACTGGATTGTGCGGCAGCTGTGCAAAAGTTATTGGTCAAAGGTTATGTATTGGGACCAGGAGCGGGAGGTGTGACCTCAGGCGAGGCAACCGCCTTGGATCATTTCTTAATGGTATTTCTCCTGAATCCCAATGATTTGCTTGAGCCAAGGATCGATACCTCGACGATAAACCCCTCACGAGATTGTGTGGTTGGACAGAATTCCCAGTCATGCTCCACGAATGTTGAAAAAAGTAAAACATTAAGTCCGACCATCAATAGACAGGAGCCCTTAAGCCCGATACTACAAAGTCCTCAAAGCCCGATAATACAGAGACGTTCCCAATAAGCCGTACGGCGCAGATACATACCCAACGCCCGACGACCCCACACAGCGTCGGGCGTTGGATATGGTCCAGCCATCTGAGGACTGCCTCGACCGGAGAGCGGTTCGTTCACACATCGTGCGCACGTAGGCACCCTCACTCGGAAACCTCGGGTAGATAGCCGGGGTATAAGGAAAGTTGAAGGTTTGAATTGACTGACTTCTTTCCGAAGAAAGAAGTTGAGGAGTATAGATAGCTAACCCTGTTTAGATCATTCCTGTCCGAATTACAGCGCATTGAACTATACATCGTCTAGGACGGCTGTTCGAGCCTGTCAGGGAAGCAGGCCCTCTTCCTCCAAGAAGGAACCCCAGTCCTCCCGATGGACACGGCCGTGGCGCTTGAAGAGCGGGACAGACATTGGGACTGAACAACATGGCAGTGTTGGACAGATCAGGCATTATGAAAGAACCCGCGTGCATGTGATCGCCTAACGTTCATCAACCATGATTTCTCTGCATAATTTGCGGGGAGCCAAATATGATCACACCGAGCGTGCATACATATCATCCAAGACTTCAATACGCAAAAACTTACAAAACCATTTCCAAGGAACAGAAATTTCAACATGTGTGAAATCCCCGGTATCCCTCCTTGAGGGGAAAAACTCTACCGAAATCCTTGTCGTTCTTGATCAAACCACGTCAGTCGAAAGCGGCTTTTTCTACTGCTCCCGGAAGGGTGGGAAGCGGATTGACCGTGGTGGCTTGTGGACCCTTTTCCCCCTCTTCCACATTAAACGAGACCTCCGTCCCATCTTCAAGTTCCTCGAATTTTATTCCGTGCACCGCATTCTTGTGAAAATACACCTCGCCTCCTCCGTCTTCCTGGAGGAGAAAACCGTACCCTTCCTTGGGAAATAATTTAGAAACCACTCCACGTAATGGAATTGGGGGAATCCGGATCTCTTTCGAGGCCCGTTTGTCACGAAACTTTTTCACTTCGATTGCCATGGCGACAAACGCCGCACGTATAGCCTCTTCAAAAGTCTTTTCCTCTTTTCTGGCCGTCAGTGTATGGCGACCCGGCATCGTGACAACCACCAGGGCCTCTGCCACATTTTGGGATTTTTTGTGATGCGCGTTTTTTGTAAGCGTCACCCGCCCGTGGATCAGATCCTCATGGCCTGCCTGCAGATCGGCCATCCGATTTTCAATTTCCGTTTTCCACCGCGGGGTCATCGTCACATTTCGACTGTCAATCTGAAGATCCATAGTATTTTCTTCCCTCTCAAGTTGAATAATAGAAACAACAGATACACCTCATCACACACTACACGTCCAGTATACTCATAGGAGGACCGGAGGAAAACCTGGGAAAATTCCCCTAGCACATGGCCACTCGTTGAAGGACGGTCATTGGCCCACACGATTTCAATCGATCAAGTTGAGACTGATCCCTCACCAACAACCCTCCGGCAAATCCCAAGGCATTCACGGAAATTCCCTCAAAGCACTCTCTGGACCGTGGAACTAATAACATCCACTGTCGTGTGACAAGAAAATTATACGGACCAGGGCCCGTGAGTTCCCCTCCCGTTTTGCCACCCAACAATCCGACGGTCCGCAACATATGCAGGTATTGCTGCAGCACCTCTTGGGCCCCTTTAAAGGGAGAAGCGATCCATTCGGGATCCATCCGGACCAGCACATGCGAAAAAGGAAGACCGGGAATCCACCCAATCATCCCCTCAAACCGGACTGTGTTCAAAAGGGCTTCAATAGGGAGATGAGACACTTCAGCCGTCAAAGGAAGAGGGACCAGTTGCACATGCTTATGCCGTTGACTGGCCCCGGCAACTTCCCCCGCGTTATAGAAAGCCAATCCTTCCATTTCGGCTAGACACAGCAACACGGCCTCGACATCACTCCGCGTGAGGAAGGATTCTTGTTCCTGAAAAGAACGCGTCACCATGAGGATGTGATGATCCAGGACATTAAATTTGTTTAACAAACACACGTGGGTATCGGAAATGTCCGCCACAAACAGATCCTGATCGTAAGGCAGAAAGGGGTCCTGAGGCCTATTGGCAGCCATTGCAGGTTGCCGTTGCTTGGCATTGAGCTGAACCTTCCTGGCCAGATTGGAGACAATTCGTATGAGAAAATTGACCCCGCCTTGTTCCACAAACTCAAACCGTGTGGAAATCGTATGAATCGCCCCTCGCTGCATGGCATGAACGGTTCTGGCTTGCACTTTGGCTTGCAAGGTCCCGGGGGCAAATCGCCGAATGTCAACAGACATAATGTCCCCCGTCAGAGAAGAACACACCCTACATGAACAGATAACTCGCTCACCTGATCATCCTCTTGATGGAATAGCCTCACTTTTCTCAATGGTTAGGGGTTGTTGATGAAAACTTTCCTATTCTGCCAGATTCAGGCACCTCTTAAAACACCAGACCCAGGTCTGACATGAATCCGTCAGGAATGAGAAGCGCGGCCCTAGTGAATGACCTTACAGACATAGCGTGGCAGGTGAGTCCGAATTTGCTTACAGCCTTTTCCCTTAAATTTATTCCTGGATTCTGGTCATGCTGAAAAAAAACTATCAGCCTGAGACCTCAGGCATCCCCTTTTTGTATAGTCACCCTTCATGTCCAGTCCGTTTGGGAAAAAAACGAGAAACAATGGTGAAATGAGGAATAGTGTGAAAAACCCGGAATTCGACCTGCTCTATGCTTTGCTAGAACTACTGTGCGAGATTTAATATACACGTCCACACGGTCCTATAACAGGATCGCCCCATGGGGTTTTTTCATCAGGAGGTTTCATGGCTACACCGAATCTTCACATTAAGGCCCGTGATCTTATGCAAACTCGTATGGTCGCCGTCACCCGTCAGTATAGTGCTCGTGACCTTTCGATCCTCATCCATTCCGGCACGTTTAGCGGAGTACCTGTCATTGAACCAGGCAATCATTTGGTAGGAATGGTGACGGAATTTGATGTCCTGAAAGCCCTGGTCAATGGGAAAGACTTACACGGACTCAAAGCCGAAGACGTCATGACCACGAACCCCGTGACGGTTGAAGAAGCGGCAACAGCAGAGGAAATTGTCAACCGTATGATCATGCATCAAATTATCCGCGTTCCCGTCGTACGTGAGGGCAAGCTATTGGGCATGATCTCTCGCACGGACTTATTGAATCATTTAATTGATAACCATTTAATTAACGTCTACGGGGTCTAACCGCCAGAGTACTTCATTCTTCACACATTCGAGGCCCAATCCGCTGAAAGGAGGTCACACTGGGAGACGATTCCCACAGTAAGGCGTCGACTTTCCTGCCCCATAACCCACCTGGCTTCCTCCTACAGCTCTGGAGGGCGGTTACACGATACAAACCGCGTGGCATTACAGAAATATGCAGACAGAAATCTCTCCACTTTTGTCAAAAAAGATATCCCTTCCAAACACGAAGCCTTCAGAAGCGGTAACTCAGTTCAAGCATATGCAAGTCTACGCCACGACTGTCGCCATAAATCGTAGCATCAGACATATGATGAAATCGCCAACCCACAACCATGTTCCCGGGGAGCTGAACACCCACGCCTCCATGTGCAATGAATTGAAACGGACCACCGATATCTTGGCGGCCGAACTCCCACTTACTGATGAGCGCTCCTCCGACTCCGCCATCAATAACCAACCACCAATTTGGAATTGTTAAAGCCAAACCCGGTGTGAGCGTTGCGATAAAACCAAGATCCCCGGCTCCCCTTAACGCACCCGCAGAACCCCACACTTGCGAACGCACCTCCCACCCGGATGCCCCTTCCCACCTCCAGGGAAGCCCCATGATGGCAAAGACATCAAATTGTTCAAAATCCTCCTTTTCGCCAGGCTGCAAACCGGCATCTTTAAAGTTCATTCCACCTCTCACGCCGAGGGCAACCAATTCAATGTCTTTGGCCCAACCGGTTCCTGAACATCCCAAGATAAAAACGAACACCAATAACGCCCTCAAATGCCCACTCCTTTTGAAAAATACTACGCCAGATTTCACGATGACAGTCCCACAGACCACCCTATTCCGTATTCCACCATTATTCTGGATTTGTCGTCGATTGAGTTGAATGAGATTTACAAATTTTTAAAATAAAATGCCCCTAAGGGCAAGCCCCTTAAGCAGATGAAACTGAGGACAAGAGCAACACTGGTCCTCAGTTGAAATGAGGATTTTTGCGTCACTTTCCCATATATGAAAATTTTCTTTCCTAATAAATCAAGGTCATCTCTTCCTAACATTTTGGCACAAGTTTTGATGTTTTTAGATTGTACATTATTTCCAGAAGGAAAACTCTTTTTATGTTACTCATTGCGACCATTGACCCCATCTTGCGAAAAAACCTACATCAGACCTTAACGGAAAAAGGCGACCCATTCCTTTTGCTGGATGAGGGGGAAAATATTATTGAATCCGTGTTACGGTATAACCCTTCCTTAGTAGTAGTGGATTTATATCTGACCCATCCGAGCGGTCTGGAAACTTTACGGCAGCTCCGCGAAAAAGGATTTTCAGGAAAGGTGGTGGTATTGGGGGGGCAATCTAACCAAAGCCTCGCTCCGGAAGCCAGTCAACTGGGTGCACTTCAAATTATCGGACGTCCTTTCAATGCCAACCAGGTTCTGGGCGCAGTACGAGTCGCCAGTGGCGACTTAGACTAAGCAGCCTCATAAATTGACTTTCCCATCTGAAGAGGTGTGATATGAGAAAGTATCGTAACATCGGACACCATGAACGGGTGATTCGCGTCGGGGTAGGGCTTCTCCTTCTTGCCTTATCTGGATTTTCTCTGTTGCCGGGGTGGGGAGAACTCCTACTCATGATTGTCGGCCTTATCGCCTTGTTGACGGGCATTATTGGATATTGTCCAGCATGGCAAGTTTTTGGAATAAATACATGCCCACCCCAAAAAGCTGAGCATCCACTTTCACATTCTAATCCAGCAGTTCACGAACAGGCGGATCCCTCATCTCACAGATCGTAAAGAAGCGGGAGGTTCACTTTAGCGACCAAACTCCAACGCTCCCAAGACAATCTCCGTACTTTAGGGTCTCCTCTCCACCGAGAGAAGTCACCGTCAGAATCATAATCAGAGCACCACCCAAACTCCCGCTCAATAGGTTTTTCAACAGAAATTTGAGCTACTCCGATCACTCAGAATAGGTTATGAGGCCGGTCAACGAAAGGCATTTCCCTGATTTAAACCGGATCTAGTTGAAATAGACCGGCACCAACAAGGAGAAGAATGTCTCTAGCAGAGAAATCAGTCGTCAACATTGGGAAATTCAACGACAGGGAATTTTGTTTCGAAAGGGGGGAAACTCTGCCCATTAACGGAAACCCGGCCATTCTTGTTGATAATGATGGTATGGCAACCGGTTCAATCTTCTTACTCTCTGGTCATCTTCTCCGCACAATTGCCATCAACCGTTTGATTGCCGGAACTTTATTGAGACTGGATTCGATCATCAATCATAGACCAACGCTGGTCGACCACATTGAAGTCCTCCACATGCATGACCATTTTCATATCAATATTCTTCAAAGGTGAGGAACAACTAAATTTACAATCCATGGGAGCATCACCACAATCCAGAATTATATAGCAGATTCTTCTACCAGATTATATAGAGCCTCATCCCACAACCTGGTGAGGTCCCAATACTAATGAAGACCCCATGAAACCACCAACCGCACCATTGAATCCCAAAACCATTTTAATCCCTGTGGATAATTCGTCACAGGCAGAAGACGCCGTTCGAAGCGTCCGGGCTTTGCCTCTTCCTGAACGTGTGCTGCTGGTCCACACCATTTCCGTCCCGCAACTTGCTTATCCGGGAACAGGGATGAGTGTCGATCATGACTTTTCCGGTGCCGCAGAAAAGGCGTTGAGGGAAGAAGGCATTCGAATCCTCGAAAAGGCGGCTTCCCTTTTGCCACCGGAGTGCCGGAATGTCGAATCGGGATCTCCCTCCTCGGTCATTCAAGAACAGATCTCTCGCCTCCAACCACAATTGGTGCTCATGAGAACCGCCGGCCGTTCACCGCTTCAACGATTGGCACACGGGAGTGTGTCTCATGCGACTATTCACCACGCCCCCTGTTCCGTGCTGCTGATTCGTGAACCACCTTCACACACTCAGGCTTGATTACCCGAACGGACTCTCTCTATTATTGTGTTCTTTAATCTTTAACGCGAGAAACGACGCTATGGATTCCCCATCTACGAAATTCGCCATTCTGGTCGGAGGCGGACCTGCCCCCGGCATCAACAGTGTCATTGAAGCCGCCACGATTCGAAGCCGTCTCTGTGGGGTAGAAGTGCTTGGGATTGAAGACGGATTTCAATGGTTGATGAAGGATAACCTTTCACATACTCAACCTCTCACCCGCGAGACGGTCAGTCACTTACACTTTCGTGGTGGCTCGCTATTGGGGACATCTCGAGCCAATCCGACCAAACGCCCTCAAGACTTATCAACAACGTTAACCTCCCTTCAAAAATTGAATGTGAACGGCCTCATTACAATTGGCGGGGATGATACAGCCTTTTCTGCATTCAAATTGGCGGAACTGGCCAGCGGACGATTGCAGGTTGTTCATGTACCAAAAACGATTGATAACGATTTGTGCCTTCCCCATGGCATACCAACCTTTGGATTTCAAACGGCCCGACACATGGGAGTCGAACTGGTCAAAAATCTTATGATTGACGCCCATACCACCTCCCGATGGTATTTCGTGATCACCATGGGGCGTAAGGCCGGACATCTGGCCTTAGGCATCGGGAAAGCGGCAGGAGCGACCCTCACCTTGATTCCTGAGGAATTCAAGGGATCGACGCTCAAGCTTGGCCACTTAACCAACATTCTTGTGGGAGCCATCACCAAACGTCTGGCCCAAGGCCGCTCAGACGGCGTGGCGGTGTTGGCTGAAGGACTTTCGGAGTTTTTGGATCAGGACGACCTCGCCCTCTTAGGCGGTGTGGAACGAGATGAACATGGCAATATCCGACTTGCCGAACTGGATATCGGAAAGGTCCTGAAGGAAACCGTCACTCAAAAGCTGAAACACTCTGACATTAAGATCACCATTGTGTCCAAAAACATCGGCTATGAACTTCGCTGCGCCGACCCGATTCCGTTCGACATGGAATACACCAGGGACTTAGGATATTGCGCCGCCCAATTTCTTCTGGATGGCGGGAATAGCGCCATGATATCTATCGTAAATGGACGCTTTACCCCGCTGCCATTCAAAGACATCGTGGACTCCGCCACCGGCCGCACCCGTGTGCGCATGGTCGATGTTGATTCGGAATCCTATAAGATTGCCCGTGCCTATATGGCACGATTAGAACCGGAAGATTTGGCAAACATGAAAACCGTGACACAATATGCCGAAATTTTAAACATGGCTCCCGACCAATTCCTCGCCGGGTTCCAAGGAAGCTCCAATAGGTGATCTGCAGGCAATGGGCCTTCTTCCGGTCAGCCCATACGTTCCAACCATTGCGAGATGGTGATTTTTAACTTCTGGGATCGCAAACCATACTTCCCAATAAGCAGAATCGGCCAAAGAAGGTAGTACAGGAACGTTAGAGAGACGGGCAATGACCGTGAAGCTCGCCCGGTAATGATGGGGTCCCTCGCTACGCACAGACGGAACACATACCGAGCTTGATTGCGCCAGCGTTCCCTCATCTGCAAATAGAAGAAAGACGGCTCAACGGCACCTGGGATGGTATCGCCCGCCATGAACAGCTGCGATCGTAACTGCCCGACAAGCAATTGTGCCACTTTGTCCTGTTTCATCCTTTCCAACACATCTGTTGAAAGCGTGGTTCCAAGAAGATCATGGGCAAAGAGGCCCGCCACCGCCAGCATTCGTTGACTACCGAACCGGCGCGCATAGGCGTTGACTCGTTCCCAATCCAACTTCGGATAGGCGCGGAGCAGTTCGGCAACATCACAGAGCCATTGCAGTTTCGTCCAGAGGTGCTTAGAGCCATGAACACAGAGGATCAGGAGCACAACCTCTGGAGAGAATATGAAAATCGACATGCCCGTCATGGAAATGGGAACAAGACTGGCTCGCCAATCCTCATGATCGAGGTGGAAAGAAAATTGAGAGTCGGCGATCATCCATTGAACATCCACTCTAACCAAACCATCCTGTCCGACGAATGGATGGTACTTTGCTCGAAGAAGGTCCCCCCCGGGTCTATGATGTACTTGATCGTTTACCCGATAGCCTTGGGACACGAGGACCTCACAGGCCCGTAGAAGATCACACTTGGGAACGAAAAGATCCAAATCGCCAAACTGTCTAAGCGAAAGATGACCATAGGCCGAGGTCGCCAATGTTGGCCCTTTGAAAGGAATAGCGGAAATTCCCTGTGCCCTGAACAGGTCCAGAAGCGTGAGGAGTTCCCGGGCAAGTATCTCATTTCGCACCAGATTGGTCCGGAACGAATCCCGAAGCTTATCAAGAGTGGCAGGAGGAATCTCTTCCGGGCAGGTTGCCTGCAAGCTCCGGTATAAGAGGGGCATCACCCCATGATAGTGAGCAATCTGAAGCAGGAAGGGCCAGTTGATGGTCTGTTGTAGGAGAAGTCGGATCCGCTCGGCATGGGCCGAATCCATACAGATGCGGGCACAACAGACCAGCAGCTGCTGTTCAACGCCCATCCGCTCGTTCGGGAGGCTCATCACTCCTTCAGCTGCACCAGCTCATGATTCGCAAGCTCCTGAATGAGAGATAATACGCTCTGATCTGCGCGATCGGCATCGATTTCAAATTCCTTGCAAAGATGCTGGCTGATTGATTGCAAAGATTGCCCTTCTTTCAGGCCCTTCCAGATCCGTCTGCCGGTCACATTCAAGCTAAAGTACGTTTTGTTTTCGAGGTGAAGGAGCACGACTTCTGTGCCATCGAGGTCGGTATCCACCACCTCAGGATGCGGCTGAACGGTTGAATTCAAACTGAACATTGATCTGCTCTCCTTTATTAGGGCCATCCGTCTGCTCCCAGGATGGCGGAGGAAAATTGTCACGCGAAGGGACTTTCTTGAGATAGTTCACGCAATACCAGCAGGGAAAGTGATCCAGTTCCGTGAACTCCCCCTTCTGAATGATTTCCTGCTTGTCCGCTAAATAGGTGGCGACCCGCTGGCGAAACTGCTCACAGGCCTGGGAAAGGTTGACCTCATGGAGATTACCCACGGCATCAGCCCCTGAATTCTCCCAGGAATACCCGGATAGCTGGCAGCAGAGCGTGAGATTCCCACGGTAGTCGAGATTATATTCCTCAAGCTTCAGAGGGCCACAAGGAAAAAATGGGTCTTTGCTAAAATACCCCGGAGCCATCCCAACGGAGATGGGCGAAGACTTTTGGAAGCGCCAAATTTCTGCCTCCACGTCATGCCGCTCTTGCGGGGAGAGATTCAGCTCACCCGAGACCGTTTCCGGGGTGAACATGAGATGGCCAAAGCGAACGCCACCACTCCCCAATTGCTTGGCCAGAGCGACCATTTCCTCAACCTCGCCCCGGTTCCTGGTGGTTAAAACCATATTAAACGTAAAAGGAAGATCCTTGACGACACAGATACTGGCCGCACGCATGACCCGGCGGTAAGAACCCGCGCCGCGCAGGTGGTCATGGGTATACTCACATGCCCCGTCCAGGCTGAAGGTGATCCCCTGAAACCATTGGCGATGTTGAATAAGCAGTGGATAGATCTGCAGAAAATTCATCCCATTGGTGACAAAGCTGAACGTGTAGCCTGCTTGGCTGACCCGGCGGATGATCTCATAGAATTCGCGATGAATCGTCGGTTCCCCGCCGGTAAAACTCACATGATCAATCCCACATCCTTTTCCCTCCAAAAGCACCTTGTCGAGAATAACCAGGGCCAGATCCCCCGTGGCGGCATGCCGCTCCTCAAAACAGTGCAGACAGGAGAGATTACACCGATTGGTGAGTTCAATCACAATCCGGGACATGGACTCTCCCCTTTGCTTCGCTCACGAGCCGACCAAATGTCCCTGGCTCCCGATACAAATCAAGGCCGGCCCGCAGCTCAAAGATCTGGCAATGGGATACTAGGCGGTTTAACACTTTCAAGTGGTGTGGCATGGTCATTTTGTCGAACAGTTGGGGGCCGCTTTGTGACAAGAGCCGCCCGAGTGCAGACAGGCGACCGATGGGATGCAAGGTACTCTGCAGCTCCGGAATAATCCTAGGGAATATCACCATCTGCGGAACACATCCTGTCACATACTGCTCAGGATAGACGTCTTGGATGTCGACCCTCCGCTTTTTTTTACCAGGGGGATGGGGATTATTCTCTCCGCCTAGTGGAAGTTCGGCATACTCCGTATTCTTATTGGTGCTGATCGAGAAGGGCTTCCGGAAAGCCAACGATTCGACGCCTTCGGGTTGCAGGCGGAGGAGCACGGTATCGTCTGACAAATAGCACCACCCCTCACGAATCAATTGGATGGCCAGAGTAGACTTTCCGCAACCTGATTCCCCGACCACCAAAAGACCCAAACCTGTCGGGGACACCACACCGGCTGCATGCAAGCCATACAGTCCAACAGGACGCAGCAGCTTGAGCAGTCCAAACCCCCAGAAATGTTGCTGTAGAAGTGGTGGTTGTTGAAAGAACGAGGAGGCAAGCGTCGCTTCACCTTCTCCCTTCAAGACCTGGAGATGGAGGACCGAGGTCCCTTCCGTCAGGTAAAAATCGCTTCCCTGTTCTCGCCCACACAGCCCATCCATTCGGAAAACTTCCCAGGCCGCGCCCGGGAAGTTTACGACCTGATCACTCATTCGAATGGAAAGACAAAGAGAAGTTTCCTCTTTCCCTTTATGGAGCTTCACAAATGACAGATCATGAAGAAGAGAAAAGAGACACAAACCCGTCGCTGGCCCTTCCTGTCTCACCTCCAGGGAAAGGTCATGAAAGCGATACAGAGTTGTCTCGGCAGATCTTCTCATATGTACCACCTGAGATTTCACCATTCAGGCATCAGACAAACACCTTAGGACTCCCTGAAGTCCACACCAGATTTTCATCCTGCTGAGCCAACGGCGAAAGATCTGTGCCCGGGTGAAGCCGCCAGAGGTTCAGCACGGTCCATCGTTTTGGATCGCTCTGGACCGGTGCTTTTCATTTATCGTCGGTCATTCAGCAGACAGTGTCTGTCCTGTGAAGCTCAAGCATTTATACCTCATCAGAAAGCTCTACACGCTAGGGGGCGTAAACGAGCCGAAAAAGCCCGCAGTAATCTCTTGTAATGCACCCTGTTTGGTCAACGTAGGCTTGACAAACGCAAGCTTCGGTTCCTCCCATGTCTGTTTGCTCTCCGCTTCTGCTTGCCCTTGCAGATCATTTTCCTGGTTCATAGAGTCCTCAATTTTTGAAATAGTACTACAAATACGTGTGATGTTAAGGAAACAGAACTGCTGAAATTGCTTGTCCCTCCCCTTTTCCCGCGAGCTCTCTCTCTGCGGTTTCTTCCTACCACCCTTCCCCTAAAAACCTTCCCCTAAAAATGGCAGGTCTGGGTGTGAGACGGAGATCTTGCGGTATTGTCCTACCAACCAGGACCCCTCAGGCACTGTTTGATCACGCATGAATCAGAATACCTCCTCTTCACCTGTAAAGATTACTCTCACATCACCTCTCATGCCCCTTCAAGTAACGGAGGCTCGGTTCGGGTATTCAACAACAGCCCGCCAAATTTGACATTGACATCTTCAAAATCTCAGTCACAAAAAAGCCCACAAAGAACGCCTCCCTGTAATGAAGTGGGCCGTGCACCTGGTTATCTCATTAATTATTTCGTTTGTCACATCCCCCAATTTACGGTCAATTGCTGAGTCCCATCTTAGTCAGCAGGACACGACGGCCTCTTGACGCCGCGCCAAATTCTTACCAGATATGGCTATGGATTCATTCGGAGACCAGGTCCACCCCGGCCACTAGGCTTGGCGTTGAGCCAGCCGATGTTTTCTCCCCACGCAAATGAATCAGGATCATCCAGGATATCGACCAGGAATGTGAACTGTGCTTGAGTCTTCAAGCCAATGTCGAACCGTATGTTAAATAACTCTCCAGGATACAGCTTCCTTTTTACCGAATTGTCGATCAACGGAACGGTGAGAGTGGCCCCAGGCCCACCTGGCCCGCCGTCCGCGTTACACAACACATTCCCCCCGGTCAGGGAGCGGACCTTAAAAAACGGACGAGAGATTGTATCAGCCGAAGTATTTTTAAACGTGGCAACAATGATAAAGGTGCCGGCCGGGCCAGCCGCGGAACAGGGACTCAAGCTAAAGCCGGTGCGCACATTACCAGACCCTAACGGAGGGAATTTCCCGTTCACCACTTTGCCTCCATCCACGTCGACCCCATAGTTCGGCACCAAAGTCCCGCGCAGACGTATCCACCCCACATTCTTACTCCACACCTGTCCACTCAGCTGCCCGGTTGCCGGATCGAGGGCAACACCCCCTCCTCCCGACGGCGCAAAATTCACCCAGCCAATGTTCTCGCCCCAGGCAAAACCCGTCAGCTTCCCCTTCCCCGCCTTTTTCACGCCAAAATTCACTTTTGCACAACTGGCCGTGTTTTCACAGGACAAACTGATCCACCCAATATTCTCAGCCCACAGGAAGCCCGCTAAGGCCTGACCAAACGCGGGGGGATCTGACAGACTGAGTATACAGACAGCAATACCACAGATAAGCACCATTCGACTTCGTTTTTTCTCCATCAGTATTTTCTCCCTTTTTCCCCGAAAAAATACCATTGTATGAAATAACCTCCCATTCCCTTTTTCGAACCTATAGATTTCCACGTACCTGACCATCAATGCTTTAATGATCAATCATAGGCCAGGACATTTATTCGCTTCTTAGTATTCAGACAAAGGCCCTCCACCGCGCACGCACCAAAACAGCGTATAGAAGAAAGTTGAGTGATCGGTAGCAGGGGTTAGATTTATTTCGGAACTTTTTACAATGCCACCATCGAAGTTCACACTCCAGGCACGATTGGGATCCTGGGCATCTGTCGTGGCAGACCAATGGCCAGCGAAACGCCCAATAGAATTCAAAGTAAAAGGATGTCCCGGCGGGAGATTGAGACCATTCTCGTCTGTGGACACATCCACTAAACTACTCAACTCCTGAACTGATGGCAGGCGCCAGCCTTTCCGGCCAGCGACATTTTTATTCAGGCAGGTGAGGCGGGCATCTTCCCGACTGACCTGGGACGTTTCCGGAGCCCTCTCCCATACAACCCCCGTCTCGTTATCCAGTACGGCCGTGCCACCCATCACGCAGATAAACCGGCTGGAGCGGCAGGGATCGCCAGTATCATTCGCCGGCAGCACCTTATCCCAGGCAGGCGGCGTGGCCCCTGTGGCAACGGGATTCCCGGCACCATCCACGGCCGAAGCGGGAGGCTCAAGAGTTCCAGCTAAAGCAGTACCACTCCAGAAAACCACTCCCATGATAAACCCAAGCGTGATCATGATCCAGCACCCCGACGTTCTTCGACCCAGCCAGTGTTCCCTGACATAAGATGATCTCATTCTCCACCTCCATGGGTTGTTGTATATATTAAGATGCAAAGCCAACCAGGATTCCTTTTCCTGACCCCCTTTTTCCACGTGAACCCGAATCCAGACCAACCCAATCCCCTGCCTTCATCTAGAAATGTGCAAACAGGCAACCAGCATTCTGAATGCAAAATTGGCAACTCCCGGCATCTGAACATTCCTCGCCCCACTCCTGCACGACACCCCCAATTCTCACGTCATGTGATTAACCCCCGCATTCCGGAAAGTGCATTTCTCAAACAAATGATTTATTCCGCCCCTTTGTTCATGGCCATTTTTCCTATTTGCCCATTGATGCTGACGGGTCGAACTCGAATTTGAAGGACTGTGGGCGTTCAGGGGCACTTTTCTCTTCCTGCTGCACGTCCGCCTCCGGATACCTCTCTGGTTCCTGCAACACGGGTGTAGGGGAACTCGTGACAGTCTGGGTGACAGGTAATTCCGGCCTTGGGCCGGCCGGTTCCGTTCTTTTGGGCAGGACGAAGATTCTGGCAATTCTCTGCTGGCCTTCGTCCGTCTTCATTTGATACCCATAATTGGGGCTGAGCCTATAAAGGGCTTGTTCCAACAGTAGATGGTGGAACTCCGCCGTAATAGTGTCCTCTGCCGGAATTTCCCCCGCGACCTCAATGCCCATCTTGTGCTTGATCTCCGCGAGAATCCCTCTGAGCGATGCCCCGTGCGCTTTCAGAGACAGCAGGTCATTTTCAACCGTCAGCACAAACTTCCTTTCGGCGCCCGTGGGGATTTTGGGGATTGTCTGAGTTTCTTGTCCAAATAGGTTTACCGGACATACCAAGAAATAAAATATGACCGGAATATAGAGGGTGATCTTCGAAATGCTCATTATTTCCACACTCCTTTCTGTTCATGAAAAAAGCAGTATCAAATAACATTCCATAAGATATCCCTGTAAAACAGTCTTACCCCCAGTGGGAATGATAATCAGTCTCCTTCAAATGAAATAAGCCTAAACAGGAGGCGTCCGGTCTTTCTAACGAAAATAACTTGCCTTCCTTAGCGAATGAAGTCCTCTTGGATATTGACAAAAAACCTGAAAGCACTCAGCTCTTGAAGGCCAATTCTAAATTCCGCCCTCACTGACTACCCAGGCGATAGACCCCCATCAACCCCGACATCAGGCGTCACAGTCGCACCAACTCCTCCTAGACCCGCATTAGCATGAAACAGGATGTTTCCACCCGAGAGTTCAACTACTGTAAACAATTGAAAGATTGAGAAAGATTTCTCGTATTGGCGAACGTGACCCTAATGAAAAATGTTCACGCATATCCATTAAAGGTCAGAGTTTTGCTAAGGAAAGTCTTTGATTTTGATGGCAACGACACAAAGCCATTGACAATCTCGGGAGTATCTTGATGGGCGACTTGAAATCCCGTAACACCCTGACACAACATTCCGGCCAGACTTGAACAGATAAAGTCTCCATTCCAGGCATTATGAAGTCTGTTCATAATTGGGTCGCTATCTCGTCCTGACATACACTTACACAGAGCAATGAATTCTTTTGATCCCCGCCAAACCGATGTAACTTGAATTGGGAATAATCCACGAAGGCATCACAGGGTAGGCGCCTGAAAAATTCCAATCGAAGGATTGGCTGAAATCGAAGTACCCTGAGAGATTTTTTGTTGCAGAAGAAATGGATGCTGACTGGGTCGGCATAGAGGCCATTTCCCTAATTCAGTAAAGTTCTCGGAAAGTGGATCAATTCCCAATAAAGCATCCCAAAGCAAAAGAATTGCCAGTCATGACCTCTGCCTTTGACTGAAAAGCATCAGGAATCACTTGAAATTATTGGTAATTTTATTTCCCCGATAACGCAGCAGAAAAGAAGTGTGCAAGATCGCACCATGCGGACTGTGCTAAAAATTTCTTAAACCATATTTCTTTGGGTTCAGGTGAGCTGGGCAAACCCCACTTGATCACAGGACCACGGCTTCCCGGATCATGGATTCTTTCTGTTTTGAGATAGAAATAGGTTTATTCTAGAGGAGAAAGTAGCACTCCAATTTCTAGGCACTCCGTCATTCCTGACATCCTGTATCGTGGATCTTTATTCCAGGGAGGTCATTCCAACTTCCGCTGTGTTCAGAGCAAACCAATGCCCGCTTCCACCCACACATCAGAACAACTTCGCGTTCGGTCCAAAGACCTCGGTCACTTTTTGAGCAGGGCCGAGGTGGCTTGGGGGATAGGAGTAAACAACATGATGACAGGCTCCTGGATCCTCCCTTTCTGCTACAGGCTTTCCTTCCAATGTCACCCAACTATGCCCACGCAACTCCTCCCCCATCTTCAGGATGCCAAAATGGATCGTCACGGAATAGCCCAAATACATCAACATGTCGTAGAGCACAAGGGCCTGCCGCAGGCAGGTCCGTGGAAAAAGCAGCCCACGAAACGGGCGCAAGTGGCAGACCCGAACAATAATTTGCACCGCACGGTCGAGGGTGGGACGGGATTTTCTGCCCCTTTGCCTTTCTCTCGGCCTCAATTGTTCGAGGAGTTTCGGCAGCGTGCAGAAACGAAGCAAGATCGGGAACCAACAAAGCCTCATACTCACATGCGCGGCGAACAAGTACTCGAACCACGGTTTCCTCAGTTGACAGAGCTTCATTGCCCTTTCTTGTCCTTTAGGTTACGGCAGGTTACTTCAGCGACTCACTTGTGCGGTTCAATAGACTCGACATCATCATATGGTTGGACTGCTGAAAATCCATGCCATGAGTCTGGCAAAAGCATTAGTCTGCGTCGTTTAACTGGGTCATGAAGAATGCTGAGAAAGAAGGACAAGCGCAATACGTTCTTTCCCAGTTTTTAACACCTCACCCTTCCTTCTCTCAATCCCCTGCAGCCTTACCGGTGAAAGGCACATTTTGGTGAACCAAGGCTTGGCGGGTAAGCAAGCCTTGGCAGAGGAAAGACCAAGGACATTTTGTTATTGATGCGTTTCGTGTTTATAGAGAGACTCCGACACATCCATTGAAAATCCTCCCGCATCCGTTAACACCAACCCACCATCCTGATCCAGACTAAATCTCATCGAATCCAAGAGAGCCGTTACCGGCAATTGATACACTATGAGAGTCCCTGAGACAATCGACATGACCTTTGTTCGAAGATCGGACTTCTTTTGCATCCTTCCGCTAAACAT
>JAGQKG010000409.1 GCA_020430245.1 Nitrospira sp. | reverse complement strand
GCAGAGTTGAACAGGTCGATGTCATTCACATCTTCTGGGCTATCGTAGGACCAATTCATCTACCGTAATTTAGCCCGCGCTCAGCGCGCGGCCGTCAGTGCCACCAATACCTATGATGTGTATGCCTGCTGGGTGGCCGATCCGGCCCACGCCACCAATGCCACGTATACCGTCTACAACTATTCCGGTGGCACCACCCCGGTATCGATGAATCAGACACAGAACGGTGGGCAATGGAACCTATTAGGCACGTTTACGCTTGATCCTTCACTCAATCCCAAGGTCGAACTCTCGGATCAGGCTAATGGCACCGAGGTGATGGACTACGGAAATCTTGGATGAGTTGGAATGGACCATTCACCAAATTGTTCAACTGGGGAAAAGGTCTGAAGAAAATTTGATCTCATGATATAAAAAGAGAGAAGTTCAAATGGTCATGAAGAAATTTTTTGGGGAAGTCAGGCGGATGGTGTTCATGTAAGGAGTAAGCGATAAAAATAGGGGCAACTTTGGGGGCAACAGGTGACTTATTATTTTAAAATAAATAAAAATATCATAGCGTTAGATTGATTTTTGGGTAGCCTCCCCCGCAACCAATAGCACATGTAAGCCTTGTCGGCACTCCCGGCAGGGCTTTTTTGTTCCTAACACGGCGGGGAAGCCGTCAGGATCGCCCGGATTCTCATCCGTGTGGCAAGCTGAACAGGTGCTGCCCGTTATTTTCCCCCCGCAGTCCCGGTCAGGCTATCCATGGCCGCAGACTGAGAGACGTGATCAATCAACTCAATCGACTGAAAAACTAGTTGCATCGTATCTGTTGGGGGAGCCTGCCGATTGTCGGTGTCCGCATTCGAATGAAACGACATGACCGAGGCGTTGTTCAATTTAATAGTGTGATCCAGCCCCAATTTTCCTGTCCGTTGAAGGCTGAAAAAATCAATCACGACCGTGAGTAGTTCGTTGTGGGTCAGGGCAGAAAAAATTTGGACGGATGACGGCCCCCACGCTTTTTGAATCAGGAGCGGTTTGTGAGTCCGTTTCCCGCTTGGTAAGCCGGTTTGTGAATCCCGGGGGCTGATCAGT
>JAGQKG010000408.1 GCA_020430245.1 Nitrospira sp. | reverse complement strand
GGAACCCTTTCCCATGACTTCCCAGATACGTGGAGACACTGACTAAGGTTCCGCCCAGGACAAAATACAATCCATATCTGACCCATTCCGGCATCGTTCCTCCTCATGTCATGTGTGATTATTGTTCATGAAAGGCCTCCATGGCCTCCTGGTGAAGTCTGTCTCCTTGCCCGGTATACCTGGGCGAAAAATGAAAGACGACCAATTGTTGTACCCCGGATTTTCGTCCAAGGATTCCTGCCTGGCGGGCCGTGAGATGGTAGCGATTGGCAGCCTTGTCCCGGTCGGCTTCTAAAAATGGTGCCTCGCAAAATAAGGTTGTAGCCCCTTTGCATAACTGAATAATCCGCTGCTCATTGTCGGTATCATATCGGCAATCAACGACATAGGCGATTTTTTGGCCCTTGGTGATCGTCACAAATTCTCGTTTCATGGTGCCCACATCAAATGTTCGCTCTTCTTTCCGGTGTTCAAAATATAATGTAGCGGGAAAGGTGTGTGCATCCGGTGCCCCATCTAATATTAATTGTTTGACTTCCTTGAGCCAGGAACCCACGGGAAGGCCTGCCTCATGGAGTCGGGCTTTCTTGATATTAATGTGAAACGGTTCTTCCAGGGAAAAAGCCAGGGAAGGGATCCGATGGTTGAGCGCAACGGCTTTCACGAGAAGAGCAGGTTCTTGAAGAGCCGGAAAAATATGGGAATGATCGGCTGGGATTACGTGTTCCGGTTCACAGGCGAAGGCGTCCTTCGCATGAAAATGCGCGGGTTGAATATGGGTGGGATGATATTCTCTAGCTTCGATCGTGAGTGGATATCCATCCACCAGATTCCATGTATACCCACGAAGTTTGCCTTGAATGTTTTCAATAAGGCCCGGCGGACCATGCAATCGAAGATGTTTACCACGACCCAGGGCCACACGAATGAGCCGATCGAACCCGATAAAGTGATCCATATGCGTATGAGAAATGAAAATATCCTGCGCCCGTAAAAGCTGGGTTGGGCTCAACGACACATTATCCCCCAGATCGAAGAGTAGGGCACGCCGGCTCCAACGTATATCGACATAGAGGCCGGGGTCTCCAAAGGGATGATTCACCAGATGAGGAGAAAACAAGGGTGTCATGTCAATATTCCACGTATGAAG
>JAGQKG010000407.1 GCA_020430245.1 Nitrospira sp. | reverse complement strand
CGTGCCGGTTGCACGGCTCGGCCATGCCACCAGGCCAGGAGAGTCTAGAAGGGAAGGATGAATAAAATTGCCGGGCTCAGACACGGTCCGCAAGGGATGAGAGTGTCCCTCCTGGGGTCAGCCGGGAGGCGTCGAATTAACGAGTCCCTTGTTTATTAGCGCGTCGGCCCGGTTGGCTGACTGGCAGGTGGTGGGGAAGTCGGACTTTTTCAGTTGTCGTGTTTGGATGGGCGAGGTGACAGTGCGGGCTTGGTCGGTCACCTTTGAGCCCTGTCTGTTCTCAACAGGGCTCTTATGTTTGTGACGGAGATGGTATTTGCCCGTCCCCTTTTCCAGCCCTGAGCCGGCTGAATGTTTCCTTCCCCAAATACCGCTCCAGCTTTTCACTGAGATCGGGTGACAGACGTTCCATGGCGGCGATACGACGGAGTTGTGCTTCCATGTGGGTTTGTAGATCCTTTCGGTGCTGCCTGAATTTTTCGAATGCCCCGATCATTCTTGAGGCCACTTGGGGGTTTTTGGCATCCAGTTCCATGAGAAAGTCCGCGACAAAGGCATACCCCGATCCATCTTCCGCATGAAAACCTTTGGGGTTGGCCTGCGAGAAGGTCCCATACAACGCCCTCATTCTGTTCGGGGTGGGATGTGTGAAGGCTTCATGTTGTGTGAGGGATTTCACAATCGATAACACGTCATCCGCCTGGGATCTCGCGAAGGCTCCGACCCATTTATCCACGACTAACGCATCATGTTCGAATTGATAGTAGAAATGTTGGGCCACGCCATCCCGATAGGGTTTCGCTTCATCCATATTGATGATGATATTCAGGGCGGCATAGCGGTCCGTCATATTCTTGGCCTGGCTATATTGCCTGAGGGCCAACGTGGCGACTTTTGCGTCTCCTGAATGCGCCAAATACCCGAGCGCGATATTTTGTAGACTGCGGCGACCGGCATCGGCACGATCATACGTCTTGTCGGGATGATACGTGGTGTTGTACAGCTCGAGAAATTCATCGTGCAGTTGACGACCGAGCGTTTCCAAAAAGGTCTTCCGAACTGCGATGATGGCATGCGGATCAATGACCTCTCGCTGCGGGGCGATTTCCTGATAGACGGGCAGACTTAAGGCCAGGCTCTTGAGTTCCCGGTCCATGTCAGCG
>JAGQKG010000406.1 GCA_020430245.1 Nitrospira sp. | reverse complement strand
CCACCATCATCTTTTGATGCCACGAATGGGAGGCAAACCCCAAAAATTCCCACCCGACCAAGAGAGGGGCAAAGATAAGACAGAGGAGGAGCCATCCTCCTCTGCGATAAAAGCTTTGTCCACATATCCGTTCACGACCAGGCCACTTCATATTTATCCTCCGTGTACCGTCCTTGGCGCACGTCTTTCGATCCTTTTTCTGTCAAATCTGTCTCTCACATGCAATCCCAACACCTCAAGAACGCGTCGATTGAGCTGGAGCAGAATCAGCCTTCGGCTTCTGAGGTTCCACGGTCATCCCAAACCGCTTCTATGAGTTGTCTTTGAACACCGACGCTTTCAGTTTCTTCACTAAGGCTTCGGGGTCGGCACGCCATGATCGTGTTGCCATTCCACGCATACGCCACCGCGTAGAAGCCGGCGGCTTAGGCTTCGTTAAAAATCTGAGCGTCCTGAATATTTTTGGTAATGGTAGCCGTACCAATTTGAACCGTACCATTCGATGTATCTAATAAGCCGTCGATGCCTGGGTTATACCCCCGGTTATAGGCATCCATGGCCAAAATGGCATACATCAATTCCGGTGACGTACTCATTTTTTACCCCCAAGTTTAAACGCTTTACTCGTTAAATAATTAACGGGTTCAGGATGATTCTTATCAGCCATCACTAAGCCAGATAGGGTTCCTTGCTTTTTAAGAACCCCCATAAAACCAAATTGCTCAATCTTCCCCTCCGTCACCGGCTCGTCGGTGATTTCCAGCGTGAGGCGTTTCAGCGACACGCCCGGCCCAAATGTGGCCGCCAGGTTCTCGGGATCCACCACCTTGACCGTCGTCGGATCGGTGAGATCCGTGAAGGTCACCAAGAGGGGATACTGCGACTCGGGAATCTCCGTCTTGAAGCGTGATGTCGATAAGACGGCAAAGCGCTCAATGCCGCGTTGGGGCAGGCGGTCCTCAAAAATATTCACGGCATTGGTCTGTGGCCCACTATTCGAAGGGCCGCCCCCCAATAAGGCAAACAGGTACCGGTTGCCTGGCAGTTCCACGTACGCGGCCTCCCCCGTCGCCCCAAAATGTAGCGGGTATCCCAACTGTTTCGTGAGCGGCTCGCTTTCTTGGACAGTCACCTTGACGACACTTGACCCGGTGTAGAGCTGGCCATCAACCTCGACTTCCATC
>JAGQKG010000405.1 GCA_020430245.1 Nitrospira sp. | reverse complement strand
GACGTTGGGTTGTGCAGGTTTCTCACCTCAGGCTCATCAAGGTGACGAGAATTCCCTGAAATCCTCTCATCCACCACGACAGCTTCAAGATCTTGCCGGGCTCTGGGAGTATGCAGACCAAAGCGGGTCCAATACGATCACGTTAAATGAAGAGGGAAATGGACATTATGAGTGGGAGGGTGGCTGGTTTGAAACCCATGAACTCAAGGAAGGGGTGTGGAAGGGCATATGGGTACAAACCGGTAACGATCGGGAAGGAGGATTTGAATTGAAGTGGCTAGCAGATTCGCCGGTCGCTCAAGGACGTTGGTGGTACACCCGCATCGGTCAGGACCACAGCCCTCTTGAACCTGGAGGTACCTTCACCATGCAACAGATATCCTCTTTCCTCACAGGCGGGAAGTAGTCTCATCGGGTCATTTCCAAAAGGAGGTAAGGAGCCAGGCTAGAAGTGGCTCTCTGAGTTTTAGCGACTGCCCAAGACAGGATTCTGTTCACTCTCGGCAGGCTGGGTATGACCAGGGCTCTGTTCTCTCTCACGAACATCCGGGGTCTTGAGCAAGACAGCATCCAAGACCTCTTCAATCGTCTCCACGAACACAACCGACAATTCTGATCGCACAGATTCAGGCACATCCTTCAGATCTTTCTCGTTGGCTTTGGGAAGGACAATGCGACGCAACCCGACTCTATGAGCCGCCAGAACCTTTTCTTTAATCCCGCCCACAGGAAGGACCAACCCGGTTAACCCTATCTCTCCTGTCATGGCCGTATCGCTCATCACCGGAATTTTCAGTAACAGTGAGGCCAGAGCGCTGGCCATGGTCACACCGGCAGATGGTCCATCTTTGGGAATTGCGCCTTCGGGCACATGAATATGCATCCCACTCTGCTTAAATACGGCAATATCCAAGCCCAGCGATTCGGCACGTGACCAGAGATAGCTCCGAGCCGCCTGGGCTGATTCCTGCATGACATCGCCGATGTGGCCCGTAATGGTGAGATCGCTCCCTCCCGGGAGAAGGGCACTTTCTACATAGAGGACATCCCCGCCGGTTTCTGTCCACGCCATTCCCGTAGCCACGCCCAGGGGCAATGCTTTTCTGGCTTCCTCAGGCATAAATCGTTCGATGCCCAACCATTCCGGAAGATCCTCCCGGGTGATTGTGAGAGATTCTTCCGGCTGGTCGGACGGATGTTCCGCCAGTCT
>JAGQKG010000404.1 GCA_020430245.1 Nitrospira sp. | reverse complement strand
AATCAACTCGTGGGCAGCACTCATTCCACCGACCCCACCACCCAGAATAATCACCTTCTTTGGCAAAACGCAGTTCCTCTCAGGGTTTTTGGCGGCTTGTCTAGGCGCTTCAGAACTTGCACCGAGCGCCTGGGACGCGAAAAAGATTCATGGTCCCAATTCGATTTCTATTCTTAGGTGGACATATTGCCTTGAACGGTACTCCGCAACTACCCTCTACACTAGCATTGGTAAGAATTCGGCACTTACGTTTTTGATCGGTGTCGGGGTTGACCCGTCGCTACAGCCATCGGAACCGTTCGCGTCCACTTGTAGAAAACTCAAAAACTCAAGTAATGTCCTATACACCTTATGATTTTCTTCTAGCAGCCCCTATAAAAAGGCTGCGTCTAATTCTACAAACCTGTCTTGGACCTTATTGTTGTCTTCGTTTGATTCGGTTACTTTATCCTCAAAATCAGCAGTTATTCTGATCGAGAAGTCACCTGCTTGTTTGTCTGCGGGAATGTCGAATTCCAGCTCTTCCGGTTCGCCCGGGTCCAATTCCTTCGTATTTTTCGTTTGGGTGGCGGCGGGGTTTCCGGCAAATTCTATTTTTGTCTTTGATTTTCCGGCAAAGGCAGTGCCCTGATTCTTGATTTTTACTTTGAGCTTATTCCCGTCTCGCTTGAAATAGGAATTGTTATCAAATCTGTCTGGTACGAGATCGGGCAGAAAGGGCTTATCCCTTTCAAAACAGATTCCCTTTTGCGAATTGTTGAATTTTTTTAGTTCATCTTCACCTGATTCATTCCTCATATCTACAGTGATATAAAACATACAGTCCGGAGCGAAGCATTCTTTTGGGCACTCGAATGCTAATGGAGCTGTCTCGGCGCCTGGCGCTAACTTTTCCGTATCAGCCAACTTCTCTTCCGTACCATAAACTCCCCCCTGCCCCCAGCTTACCCTGGTCAACGTTTTCTTATTAGCAGCTGGTGCATCCCCGTCATTTTTGACGACAACAAACAACTTACCATCCTGCATTCTACAAAAGGACCCATTCTTGAAAGGCACCGGCACTAAATCTGGTGAAGGCATGTCACTCCTCCCTTGCTAATGATTGTTTTTGTTTTACGATAATGGGAGAGCACTCATTGCGCGCGACTCCGACGCTGTCTGCATTTCTGTCTATAGCTTCAGTTGTGGACAATTAGGCTGCAAGGCCATGATGG
>JAGQKG010000403.1 GCA_020430245.1 Nitrospira sp. | reverse complement strand
CGGAGAAGTGTTGGTGTTGGGGACGACGGCCCGAGAGATGACGTTGCTGACGACCGTTGCGGATGCCGACCGGATTGATCGTCTCCGCTCCATTGGGAATCCGATCGTCGGGCCGCTAGGTGCCTGGTTGGGGCAATGGACCAGACAGGCATTTGAGAAGTCCGAGCGAGGATCGGTGACCTCTGAACCATCCATCCGAATGTCCAAAACCGTCACACGGGTGAGGGGAGGAGAGCGGTCGTGAACAACCCCTTTTGCGGGTTTCATGGAGGACGTGACTGTTGGCGACTGTTAGGCATGAGTCTGGTCATGGGACTGCCGACCTCGGCTTTTGCCCAGGCCACCAAGGATCCGGCGATCAGTTTGCAGGTATCCGGTTTGGACGGGACCGAACCATGGACCTTCGGGCTTCGTATCCTCTTTCTCCTGACGGCTTTAACGCTTGCGCCAGCCCTGTTGATGTTGGTGACGGCATTTACACGCGTCGTGATTGTTCTGGGTCTTCTTCGGCAGGCCTTGGGGACCATGCATGCACCACCGAATCAGGTGATGATTGGATTGGCCATGTTTTTGACGCTGTTTATTATGATGCCGGTGTGGGAACAGATTCGGGTCCAGGCCCTTAATCCGCTATTGGAACAGCAGGTGACACAGGAAGTGGCGCTTGATCGGGCCAAGATTCCGTTAAGAATGTTCATGCTGAAACAAGTACGGGAAAAGGATTTAACCTTGTTTGTGGAGATGGCGAAAGTTCCTCACCCTCAGACGCCCGATGATGTCCCGTTCCATGTCCTGGTGCCGGCGTTTGTCACGAGTGAATTGCGCACGGCCTTTCAAGTCGGCTTTCTCATATATGTGCCTTTTCTGGTGATCGATATGATTGTCGCCAGTATTCTCATGTCCATGGGTATGATGATGCTGCCACCGATCATGATTTCGTTGCCGTTTAAATTGGTGTTGTTCGTGTTGGCTGATGGATGGTTTTTGGTCGTGGGAGCCCTGATGAATAGTTTTCAATAGTGTGAGGAATAAGGCGTAGGAAGTGAAGAGTAAGAAGTAAGGAGTGTATTGAATGCCGGGGCACAACGATCTGTTTTTTCTTCTGTCTCCTTACTCATCATTTTTCACTTCTTACCTTTTACATTTCATGGCAAGACTGAAAGGGGTAAGGAGATGACAACCGAAAATGTCCTGAGCATCGGCCAGGAGGCGATTCAAACAATCCTGCTTGTGGCGGGTCCAATGTTGGGTCTCAGCTTA
>JAGQKG010000402.1 GCA_020430245.1 Nitrospira sp. | reverse complement strand
GGGACAAAAAAGCACCTGGAAGGCGAATTCACAATACTTACTCACGCTGGGGAATGCCGCGGGTGTGGTCATCCGCCTTAATGGAGAATTACAAGGTCCATTTGGAAAGCCAGGTCAGGTGGTCCGGGACATTCGCTTAAAGCCCTGAGGTCCAAAATTCGACTGCCAATAGCTCCGCAAAATCTCCCCTCCTCTTGCTCTTCAAAATTTTCATAAAGTCCTATGCCTCATATTGACGAATGAAAATTCAGTCAATCTGGCGCTCAGCAGGAACGAGTTGTGCTCATCTAAGCCCTTTCTGAAAATGCCCAGGAGTTTGTCACACTGGACATTATGCGAAAGCACTATTCCACTTTTGTTGTGCCGAATCTGCTGCTAACTTTTGCGTGAATTTGCCCAGAAGGTCGGGATTGTGTTCCAAGTAAGATATAGGGTCAAAGATCACCGTCCCCAAAATTTTCTGTATTTTTCCGTTGATCGCTATGGACCATGATTATTCAAGAGTACCTCGTGAATCTATGTTCTCATCAACTCTCCCACACCTTCTTGACAGGCGAAAAAACTGATTGATATGATGACGGAGTTTGGGTGGCTTAAAGCTAACCATACGTTATGGAATGGGTTAAGGCCCCCTCAAACGACACCAACCCAAAAAGAGGAAAAAAAGGGGAAGCGATAACGAACCCCCATGATTTTTACGGTCTCATCAACTCTGTTTAACCTAGGAGGCTTACATGACGTTTTCGATGAAAGTTCTTGGAACTCTAACTGCCGCCATGTTTTTAACCACTGGCTTGGCCATTGCCGGACCAGAAAAAGACCCCTTACCAGCCCGTGTTCCTGCTGATCAACGCGGTGCTGCGAAGAAGGATAAATCCCCCTTGTACGACAAAGCAGAAGATGCCCCGGCAGAAATCGTGGCGGAAGGGAAAGCTTTGTATGAGGGAAAAGGGACCTGCATTAACTGCCACGGCAAAGAAGGCAACGGCCAAGGTCCGGCAGGAGCGGTCTTAAATCCGGGGCCACGCGATTTCACCAATTGCAAATTTCACAAGAAACGAAAAGATGGCGAACTCATGTGGGTCATCAAGAATGGTAGCCCTGGCACAGGAATGGTTCCTTTGGTCCCAGCCACCATCAGTGAAGAAGAGGCCTGGAAGATCATTGCGTACGAAAGAGCTTTCTGCAAGTAAATTCTATATTGCGTCCTGTTTGGAAAACCCTCCGCTTGGCTGAGTCCAGCGGGGGGTTTTTTATTACCCCCTGCCAAATGGCATTTCTCCGTTGACACCATTCAAATCCCTTGACTAGACTCAAAC
>JAGQKG010000401.1 GCA_020430245.1 Nitrospira sp. | reverse complement strand
GTGGGGCGTTCGTGGGGTTGGATTCCATCATTGAGCGGAGGTTGAACCAAAAGCGGATGGGCTTTGGCGCCGATGTCCAGATACGTGGACAACATCAAATTGGTGACTTATTCTCCAAAGTGGAACCGGAAGATTTACTCCAATATGGGTTAATTCCTGAAATTATCGGTCGCCTGCCGATTGTCGCGGCTCTTGATCAATTGGATGAACCGGCATTGGTCCGCATTTTAACGGAACCCAAAAACGCCTTGATCAAGCAATATCAGAAATTATTGTCCTTGGATAAAGTGAAATTAAAGTTTGCCGATGGAGCGCTATTGGCGATTGCCAAAAAGGCCCATCTGCAAAAAACAGGAGCGCGTGGACTTCGGGCGGTCTTAGAGTCGGTGATGTTGGACTTGATGTATGAGCTGCCGTCGCAGGCGGAGGTGAAAGAGGTGTTGGTGACCGAAGAGTTTATTCACGGCAAAGGTGAGCCCATCAAAGTCTTTGAGCATCAGAAAGGGATCAAGCCCGCCGTGGGATCTTAAGCTGGTTTCGGGCTCTTCTCCGTTGGTGCCGCTATCTCATCTTACCCGCATTCCGCATTGTGACAGAATATTTTGCTTCCCCTTTGTTTCCTGATTTTTTCGATCAAAAATGGAGCCTGGTATTGTGGGCAGGAACCATTGATGGGTCGATCCCAGATCGCAACGGTGCAGGTAGGATAATTGCTCCAGGAATAAAATGTCTTGCCTTTTTTGGGGCCCTTTGGAACCAGGTCTCCCCCGCAATCCTTGACAGCGCATTTGACGCCTAGCTTTAAGGATTATGGGGTTTTACATTCGGGGTATTGAGAGCAGGCGAGGAAATTTTCAAATCGGCCGCGTTCCCCCAATCATTAGCGGGGTTTGAGTTTTTTGGCTGTACGAGCTGGTTTCTTAGTAGCCGATTTTTTTGCCGACGGTTTCTTGGTCTCGGTCTTCTTCGTGGGCAACTTTTTGCCGCTTGCGGCCTGGTCGTCGCCGGTCTTGGGTTTCCGGGCCTCAAATTCGAAGCCGACTTTCCCGTCATCTCCGCATTTCAGGAAAGCCTTGAACTTGCGACGGGTTCGTGTTGAAACAAAGCCGGTCAGCAATTCGGTTCTGCCTTCGCTCAGCAATTTTCTGATCTGAGCGGGTTCGATTTCCTGTTGCAGTATGACTTTGCCCGTTCGAAAATCGCAAGTCTTGGTCGGGCCGACCGCCTTTTCACAGGTATAATTCATTCCATGTTCATAAACCGATGACTGACACTTCGGGCAACTGCCCAGTGATTCTTGGCCTTGAAAATCAACCGGTTCACTGTTTTCATCGTCATCATTTTG
>JAGQKG010000400.1 GCA_020430245.1 Nitrospira sp. | reverse complement strand
TCTCTTCGACGGTGGGGTTGAATGAGGCCGTCATCCGGCGGTACGTGGAGCATCAAGACCGAATGGACAAAGGGCAGATTCAACTCGAATTGGAATTTTAAGTGCCACGCGGCGTAAGCCCGTGGGTATCTACTGAAGTGATAGTGTTCTGTTGCATCGTCGCTCACTTTTTTAAACAGGGAGGACAAGATGAATCAGCGATCTTTTGGTCTCGGATTACTGTTCCTCATGATGTTGGTAGGGAGTGGTTGCGATTCCGGCGAATACGGGAAAGAAACGAAACCGGAACCCGAAGCGGAAAGTAGGCCTATGTCGACGGACAAAGCTCCAGGCATGGCGGAAATTCCACAGGGGGGAAGTGCTCGAATGGCAACTGCCGGAGTCACCGGTGCAGCAGAAAATGAGGAAGGGGTCAATCATTTTCAACAGGGACATTGGGATGTGGCCCAAGAACATTTTACGAAAGCCATAGCCGCTAATGCTGACCTTCCGGAAGCGCATTACAACCTTGCGCTAGCATTGGATAAATTAGGGAACCATGGTGACGCCACCGACCAATTCAAAAAGGCCTTGGAGTTGGCTCCGGCTGACCCGATGATTGCCGGCTCTAAAATTCTTCAGGCCCATGTGGGAGGGTGAAATGCTCGCGTTGAGATTGGTTGAACAAGACAGAAGTATTGTCAGAGGACTTTTAGGGCATTCTCGTTGCTCCCGTATTGAGGTCCAATGCTGCGCCGAATTCCGGTAAGACCTTTTTTGCCGGTGCCATGACAATTGTGCATGGATACCCAGCGCCAAATAAATTTCGGTGTAAAAATTCGATTTCCCGCTCACATTGGATTGAGCTAAGGCCCCCTTAATGAAACTGTCATCCTGAACCAACGGCGAAGGATCTGTGCCCAGGTCGAGAACCCCCAGAGACCACAGCCGGATCCTCCGTGAAACGTGTCCTGAGTTTGCCAAAGAACTCAAGATGCGATTGCCTCTCAGGACTTGTTCTGTTTATTAAAAGCACCGAATTCATCAGACATTGTCTGCCAAATGAAAGTCCGTCTTTTCGCCATTGTTCCTCTCTCATTTTATGATGATTTCTTAGGGGGAAAGAGGTATTCTTTTAAGCCTATTGCTTATTGGAACTATTAATTGAGTGACCGAGAAGGGTTTGCCCTGTCTCGATCCATCCTTTCCCATCAAGAAATCGGAACGGTGCCTGAACCTCGCGACAAATCTCTCGAATCCTGGATCTGGGACGCTGCCTGTTCGATTCGCGGCGCCAAGGACGCGCCGAAATACAAAGAGTTCATCCTTCCGCTCATCTTCACCAAACGCCTTTGCGACGTGTTCGACGACGAGTTGAACCGCATCGCCAAGGAAGTCGGCTCACGCGCAAAGGCCTTCA
>JAGQKG010000003.1 GCA_020430245.1 Nitrospira sp. | reverse complement strand
CTGGTTTCGACTCAGCCTCCGGGTCGCCGAGAACAGCGCGGCATCGTCGGTATAATAGACGTTGCTCTCGCCAGTGACCTTCCACTCCGCAAACGACGGAGACGCAAGCAATAGAATTCCAATGAGAAGCGATACAAAGAGTGGCATGTGAGCAGTCTCTCCTGTGTCGGTAAGTCTCAAGAGCGTCAATTGTCGGGTCCGGAGTTTTGGGTGGACTACTATCCTCCTATCGACATTCCTGCGTGTCTGTGTAGGTATCCATTTGGACACACAGATAGTTTCCCGAGTGAAAATGTCGGGAACGACCCTTTCATTCCGTCAATCCCGGCAGGTGGTAGCGGGGATCCGCCCGAAGCGAAGTTGAGAGAGATTCCCGATAGCCAGGGCTGGGAACCATGACTGTGGAGGGATTTCTGTTTGCACGAAAAAAATGAAAGTGGCGGTTCATTTTCAAAAACTAACATGTTCGCGCTTCATCAGGCATTGTCCGTGTGGTTATGGCTCGTTTTGACAGTTTAGAGCCAACATGCCTTAGGTCGCAGAATATTGTGTCAAACGCCATGCTTTTTAACGGATCTATTCATGCCGATGCAAACACCATCCCAACGCACATGTGCGAAACCACCTTGAGGAAGAATGTGGGACCTGAGGAGCCCGAGTCGAAAAGGGTCGGAGGTGTCTGCTATACTTTTTTAAAACATCCGGAGCAGGCGGAGTACAGACGGGATAACTATCCCTTTCCTTTTGATCGTACGGGAGGACGGCAGTGCTCCTGATCTCCTTTAGTTCGCTCTTTCATCATGAGATTGATGTTTTCGCAGTAGTATGGCCCGCGTATGGAAAGTGATCGGGCTTCAGTGAGACGGAAAAACTCAAACTACGGTATTTACATCTTCTGCTAGATGTCTCATTTTTTAGCTGCTGGGCGGCTCCTCTTTGCTCAAAGGTGGTCAGTGGTAGGCTTGCGTCTTGAACGGTGTTCTTGGTGATAACACACCAAATCCAAAATTCGTGAATGCAATGAATCATGCAAAAGAAAGGGTAGGACTAATGCGAGGTCTCATGAGGAGTTTCGTTTTGTTGGCGTTACCCGCGTTTTTCGGATGCTCCAGTATCACTGTCAATGCTGATTATAGGGAGTCGACTGACTTTAGTAAGCTGAAGACATTTTCCTGGATGTTGAAAACACCGGAAGGGGACATCGATCTTGGCGGGATCAACCTCCTGGCTCGGGAAAGGATTCAGGACGCGATTGCAGCAGAACTTGCAAACAAGGGATACATTGAAGTCATCTCTGGAGATTCCGATTTCTATGTGACCTATTTTGTTCGGACAGAAGAACGCCTGCAGGTCCAGCCTATGCAAGGTCCGTTCATAAGGCCGTATTGGGGTATGGGCTACGCGGAAGTTTACCAATACGAAGAAGGCACGCTCATCATCGATCTGCTGGATGGGAAGAAGCAACATGTTATCTGGCGTGGAGTGGCCAAAGGCGCGGCAGATTGGCAAGAATCCCATGAAGAGAAGACGAAGCTGATTAATGAGGCCGTCCAAAAGGTTTTGGCGCAATTTCCCCCTAAGCGATCTTGATGAGACACTGTCGGCGTGTGTGTGTTAATTGCCGAATGAGGCTTCAGGCAATTTTCATGATGGTGAATTCAACGCGTTCGTGGCATTCTCGCTCTTAGTGGAATGGGTCAGGTGCGGTCGCATCGTGTTATGATCTCATAGCCCATAGTCTGGAAGCGCACAGATGAACGGGGCCACCCAGCTGACCTCGCAATCAGCGGTACCCATAAATTTACTAAATCTTTCCCATTATGATAGGATTTTCTGCTATGTGCGTATTATTTATTGTCGAAGGAGGATAACATGGAAGCTGTAATTGGTGGGGTTGTGGTCGGAGCGGTGGCGGCAGTAGCTGTTCCCTCGATTGCTTCGGGAATTGGTTCAGTACTTCGTCCTCTTGCTAAAGAAATTATTAAAGGAGGCATTGTCGCCTACACCGCCGTTTCAGAAATGGTTGCTGAGACCGGGGAACAATTCAATGATATTGTCGCTGAGGCCAAGGCCGAAATCGGGCACAACGGTAAAAAAATGCCACGGGCGAAATCGCAGCGCGCTTGAACGCAAGCTTTAATCACAGTTTTTTAGACGTTAGCATCCTACAGTTCCTGTTGGTCCTATGACAGGGGGCTGGTGCAGGATTACACCGGATTCCGGAAATTGGGAACAGTTGCCTGTTGGCTGTACTGTATTGAGGGCGGATCCCCGGAGGAAAAATGCAAAGGAGGATGCAGTCCTCCTGTACTGTTTTTTCTCATTGCCTTTTGAAGTAATGGATTCGATTTTCCATTTGACCCACTCATTAACTCACCTTACGTCATTGAATTCTTCACATTCGAAAAGAGGGACCTCTCATTCCTCTCTTGGTTGAATAGTGGCCAAGCCTTCATCCTAACCTGTCGGTTTTCCACAATTAAAAATTTTTACCTCAATTCTGTCTGACGCACTGGCGAGTTTGATCCGCTCTCTGTGCAATCCTTTCTTCTCAATTTATAAGGATTGAGAAGAGCTAAATGCGAAAGAGGGCCTTAAGAGATTGCATTGAATGTTATGACTGAAGGAAAAGGGATGGGTGAATCAGTCGAGATTCTGGCGCACCGGTTACGCAGCGGCGGCCATTCTGGTAGCGAATGGCAATTCCCGTGAGCGATCTTACGGTGGTGTCATACATCATGGGCGTTCCCATGCCATAAGGAGAATACCCAAATCCACCTATCGTGTATCCGGTCGTACCGTATCCACCGTATCCAACCATACCGTAAGAAGAATAACCCCACCCTGGATAGCCATAGTTGTACGCATAGCCTCCATAGGCTGGAGTTGCAACCGTCCGTTTGGTCCCCCTATAGAGCACAACGGCGTCCGCTCCCAAATCAGCCGCTTTTTTGAGAATGGCGCCTTCCTCGTCTTCATAGCTCACCGCTGAATCCATGACACTCAATTGGGCAAGGGCGATATGAGGACATTTGGGTTCTAGAGCCATGACTTCCACCTCTAGAGCTGATTTTTTGGGTGGAAAGGTTTGGCTGGTCAATTCAATGATATCGACCGAGGTGCATCCCGTCATGAAAAACCCTATTCCCGTCAATATTAGGAGAAGAATTACGTTCGGATGTTTGATGCAATCCATTATGGTCTCCTTGCCTTATCGCAAATACTGTTCGATTAACTTGGCTTCTGTTTCTATCCGCAACACTTCGATTCCAGTCCGCTGTTGTCGATAATCGTTCATCGTCTCTTTAAAGTCTTTCAGTCGGCCAAGCCAGGCTTGTAAGGCTTCTGGTTTTTCCTCCGGATGGTCCTGGACCTTTCGCAAGAGTCCCTCCGTGAATCGCAATCCCTCAAGTTGCAGTTTCCATTGTTCCTGATGCAGTTCCCATCCTCTTAGGTCAAGATTGCGGATCTCTTGAATGAGAGGATCCTTGGAATCCGGAACCTCCCGTAAAAACCTTATTCGATCCGAAATTTTTTCGATATTGATGGTTAATTCCGCAATATGTCGTTCGATATCGCTGAGAATGGATGGCAATGGGTGTATTTCCTCATTTGCGGCCAACGAGGTTCCTATAATTCCCATAGTCAGGGTCAACAGCAATACGAAAACGTTCGTCATGCGTAACATGCTCATAGCCTATGCCTTTCTTTGTAATCCACGTGGGATGGGCGTTGAATACAATTTTGGAAAAACCGGTGATATGGTTACGATAAGAGCTGTTGCAGAGAGAATGTTGCAGGTTGATTGTCCAATGGTCGTTCTCGTGCTGATTTCATGCAGGCACCCCTCCGAGCCAGGGGCCATTTCAACATAAACCATTCTACCCTCGCAATGAAGGATTCCTACAACCGGTATTTTTGGGGGAAGGTTTTCAGCCTATGAGAATGTGTAAAAGCGTGGGTAGGGATGTATGGGGAAAACGAACACAGATACCCATCTTCCTCGGACCATCATGTGTTGTGACTTTACAATGGATAAGCATAAGTGGCTGAGGAAAGAGGAGACCACATAAAATACGCACCGAATCCGAGGGGAAGGAATCCCGCACGCATTTTCAGGTTGTGATGCCGCTATTGAGAAAGATAGACAAACAGAAGACTGATCTGCCTACTCATCATGAGTATGCTCCCAATCGAACCAAGACTGAAGAAGAGAATATAGACCATACCCATTTCGATGGATGGCATTGTCGTCCGTACTGAAAGGCTTAATGCGGCACTGTCTGCCAGGTTATGCACAAAACCCTCAAACAAGACTTTGGTACGAGATCAACGCAGATGATGGGAATGGCTCGCATAATCTTGACCATGAGCATGTGAATGGGGCACTTCCTCATGATGATGTTCATGAAGGTGAACCGTCCATGGCTGGAGTGCTCTCCACAGAAGGTGCCTCACAATCATGGCTCCGACCATTACCTCCACATGAGTTGTCATTTGTGCCGGAACCGTTCACTTGAAACCCAACACCAGGTATCTGACTAGTGCTAACGCACACGTGTGCCTGACTCTCCAGATCGCTCCTCACAAAGCCGAACGACGGATATCTCGTGATTCTGCGGCCAATGTTGTCATGGCAATAAGATGGTCCAGGTCGAGAGGGACGCGTTATGCCTAACGTGAAACCCAGCAACTATTGGATGCTGAGCAGATGATCCATAGGAGCACGTGACTCGGATTGGTACTTTGGCCGGCACGCCACTTTTACCTGCTTTTCTCACCATCATCTGAACAATGTACAAAACGACTCTATTCAGTTCTGCAATGCCTGCGGTGTATTCATCAATTGTGGACTGATCCGTCACATGGTCATCCCCATCGCTGTCCGACCGCACAGCTCCTATCAGATTGCCCAGTCTTCCTATCACTAAAAATCTTGAGGTTGTCGTAGAAAAGTCGCAAATCACACCACTTTTTCAGAATGCTACATTGGTGGTGATGGGCTCTCTAATTAAACCGAAACCTGGACGCCTTCAAGAACCGATATATGGCTTGGCCGGAATGCCGTGGTTTTGTGCAGGATGCGGTTGGCTTGATTTCAGAAATTTCCCTTCCCGTTGATCTGATTATGTTTCCTATCGAGTACTGTTGAATGATTGATCCGATCGTGCTTGAATTCTGAATGACAGTCAAGTCATATGTTAAACCTAACCTACCTGGTATGAGGGAGGGGTTCCAAAATCCAGTTCGTCAGTTCTTTCCTCGCACCTGCCGACCATCAGGTTCTTGGCAAGGGGTCCTAGGCCTTTTCATAGGGGCATCATTGGAGGCCGCCAATCCCTTTTCTAACAACTGCTGATACTCAATAATCAGATGAGGCGTCTGTGGCAGCAAAAGCGAGAGCAAGGACTTGTTGTCCGACGGTATTCGGGCATACCCGTTTTCCACAAATTCATATTGCACCTGGCGTTGTATTCGAAATAGCGGATCCTGATCCTGAGCCTCCTGCCTGTTGCTGAGCCGGACGGTTGCCCGATAGTTGGCCAAAAGCAGATGCAGGGTTGTATCGCGCGCAAACCATGCGCCCGTGGTCATTTCAGTTCCATAGGTTGAGTCAGGCCGACTCAAGCTGAAGACCACCCATTCCTGGGCACGTGCCTGGGGAAAGGCTCTGCTCAAGGCTAGACTGAGATGATCAATCTCTTCTTGATCGAAGACGGGTTTTTCATCTCCTTTCCTTGAAAAGACCCCGAACCGCTGGACGTATGGACGAATCCGAACGACGGCCAGCACTTGCTTCCAGTCTTGAGGACTCAGGTTCAACGGATGTGAAAAGGATCCTTGGAGACCAGTCGAAATCTGCCCGGAAGGGATTTGTACCCGGACGTAGCGCCCGGACTCCTCACAAACCCCGCATACGACGGTCGGAGGAGTGGAGCTTGCACAGCTCGCTCCCACCAAAGCAACCAGACAAACTGTTGAGAACGTAAAGGTTTGGTTTGTCGGTCTTGACCTGCACGATTTCTTCGTGAAGTTCAAGAGACCCTTTTCGGCTTTCTTGCCTTCTTGCATGTAGATTCTTGAGCGGTCCTTTTGCCCAAGACCAAATCCTCCAATGAAGACGCGATCATGGAGAGGGCCATCTTCCATCTTGCCAACTGCCTAATTAAAATAGAATTTATTGCTGAACATCAGACGGTTCACCGCTCCGGTTTGGCCGTCCTTGTTCTCCCGCTGGCCCCAATAGTATTCCAAACCCATGTCGAATGCCTTGAACGGTCTGTAAATCAGGCTTGCTAACACCCAAAAGGTTTTCTTATAGGAATTTCCCGCCTGAATAGCTAGGTTGCTTACTCCGACGTAACCAAACCCCGCTGTTGACCGCAACGTATCGGTCCATGGGTGCTCGTAGATCCCATACCCCCCATACACCTCCAAGGGTCTGAGTTTACCCTTGGCATCATCGTAGACACCGTCCTGGCCACCCTCCTCAAAAAGATCCATTATGTAGAGTCCTCCATAACCGGAACCATAGTGGCCCGTGAATTTAATGACATCCCTGGTACCTGGCACTCCCAACGTTCCGGAAGCCGTTACACCATAACCGAAGGCCTTGTCCGATCCCGAATTGGCCAGGTTCGTGGCCTTGAGTTGCCGGACGACACTTGCGATCATAAGGCTCCCCCATGCCTGATTCGTATCGAGCCGGAGTATGCCGTCGGGCCAATCTTCCTCACCATTCCCATTGGTCACTTTGGTGTCGGGTTCTTCAATGGCAGTCGTAAAAATCCAGTGCTTCGCCTCATCGAGTTGAAACGAATAGCGAATCATGCCTGCAAACCATCGTCCAATTGCCTGTGGTCCTTCCCGGCCGAACATGTCCGGCCAAGCTTGCAAATTTCGCATGGTCGAAAACGCTCGTCCGAAAAGGAATGACCACCCTGAGAACGGGCTGACACCGGTGATGTAGGCCTGACGGCCACGCATTGTGTAGTCGTCTCTGTCGTTACTGCCAAACAGATCCATGGAGAGGAAGGTGCTGTACCGCCCATACTGTGTGTTTTTTCGGGTTTCAAAGATAAATCGAGTCGATTTCGCACTCATCAGCGTGCTGGTGGTTCTCTGTGTCGGTACCGGGAAACTTGCAGGTCGGAATTTGTCAACCAGGACACCCGTGTCCTGGAAGTTGTGGATAAAGCTTGCTTGTAAGAAACCGCCGAACCTTATATCGAGGTTTACATACTGATTGCGAATCCAACCGTCTTTCTCCCCTGTTCCAGAAAGTTCGTTGAGGGGAACTCTGCGAAGCGAATCGAACTTGGATGCCCATTCGGCGGCCTGTCGGTCTTGCTCGGCCACCAACTCCTGCATCCCCCCAGTTATCTGTTCGTGGCGTCCCTTCAGTTCCTTCACTTCCTTTTCCAGCCGCTTGAGTCGCTCCTCCAGCTGCTCTTTCTCCACATTGCCCTGTGCACGAGGCGGAGGCCCATGGTCGATGGGCTCTTGGGCCTGGGCTGAGTATGGCAGAGACCAGGTCAGAGGGACCGCCAAAAAAAATACCATGACGAGCCAAGATCGCGCGACTTGTCGCTGCCGTTCCACAGCCCCTTCATATTGAGTAAGGTTCATGAGAATCAGAGTCCGAATCCCACCTGCTCGCAGAATAGATCTCTTAACCTGACAATGTTGAGTTGATCATATCGTGTTCACTCGGTGAACACGGTCTTCGGTAGTTTGAGGGGCAGTTGTAGGCGCAGGGTCCAATCCATTCTCCCAGTCGGTCGTGCGCCACATTGGAAAAGGCTGCAACACTTCCATTGGATGGGTACCCCAACACGAAACACCTTTCACTGCGGGGCGGTAGCCTATATTCGTGAATTGAGAGCCTCATCCGTGCCGGTGGGAAATTGCAGAATCAATCCAAACCCCACTTTTGGCCAGAGAGAAAAACAGGGGTGTGTTGATATCATCTGTTCCCCAGGTACCATCACTGGTGTTGCGGATATCCGGTTGTTTGCTGACCGACTGGATGTTCAACAGGTTTTGTGTTCGATGGTTAGGCTCCAATCCAAATTTATGTTGTTTTGAAACGGCAGCCGGACAGCTCCTGGGAATATGGCTTGGTGGGGTTGTTCAACGACATGTTGGATTAATGTTTCAAACAGCGAAGTCCTGTATACCCTCAAGGAACTCCCCTTCACGTAATTATTGAACAATGGCGGGGGCAGTACGACACCCGTCGATCTCATAGTGCCCAGGGGTATCGGCCACCGACTCCACACCCTAACTCTACAGGCAGTATGATTTATGGGGGTTGATTCAATGGCCTAGCCGATTTAATTATCAAGCGGTGAATCATCCGGTTTAGGGTTTTTCAAAGGGAAAGACCCGTTTCCAGTCCGCTTTCATGTTCACGATGGTCCACCCGCGTTTGGCCCCTTCATCCAGGCCTCGGGAGAGATGACCGATGTGGGATTTTCGATCATACGCCCATTCACGTTCGTCATCGGTATGGTGGACCAGAAGTCCAAATCGAGGGCCTTCCCCGGTAGTGGTCCATTCGAGCATCTGGAAGTCTCCGTCGGAATTGCCGAAGGCCATTAGCGGGCGACGCCCGATGTGTTGATTAATCCCTACCGGCTTGCCGGCTTTGTCGTCGATAAAGTTGAGTTCCGGGAGACGTGTCAGCACGGGCTTGCCGTTACGGACTTCATACTTGGTTTTGATACTGCTTCCGACCACCTGGTTGGACGGGATGCCGTAAACGCGTTCTGCCCAGGGCCGCATGAATTCAATTCCTCCGCCGGAGACGATGAAAGTCTTGAAGGCGTTTGAACGGAGATATGTCAATAATTCGAGCATCGGCTGATAGACCATCTCGGTATAAAGACGATTGGTTTTTGGATGTTTTGCGGTGCCGATCCAATCGCTCACGGTCCTGCTGAACTCCTCGGTGGTCATCCCGGCATGTGTGGCCATGACCATTTCCAGCAGAGCCTTTTCCCCGCCCGCGAGCGCTGCTTGTACGTCGCCCTTCAGGACCGAGGCGAAGGGTTCCTTCGTTTTCCATTCGGGATGTTGTGGGGCAAGTTCCTTCACGCGGTCGAAGGCGAAGATTGCCTGGAAATACATCGGCTGTTCGGCCCACAAGGTTCCATCGTTATCGAACACTGCGATGCGTTCGTGGGAGGGAACGTAGTCAGGGCTGCCTTCCTTCGTAACCTTGGTGACAAACTCCAGAATGGCTGATTTACTGGGCCCCTCCTTCCAAGATGGTAAAGGATTGGTGTCACCAAACACGGGAACGGTTAGGATGATTGCTAAGCCAATTTGGAAGGATAAAATCCGAATGGATTTATTACTCATGAAGTATCCCCTGTGTGTTGTTGATATTAAATGGACAGACGCTCTTGAGGCTCCGTTGATGGTGAAAGACGGAATGCTATGGTTCATGAGGTCCTATGGGTTGCCTAGCCAACGGTGGAAGGCAGACCGTTTTTGAGTTCATCGGAACGGTGAGTGTGGGTAAGGGGCAAAGATAAAACTCTCAATAGTCGAATGGACTGAGATTTTCGGGTCGGCCAAATGACTCTTTCATTCAGGTATCTTGTGGCAACATTGAGGATAGAGTATTTGACTAAAGACCTCAAAAGCGTGTAATGAGATCAACGAATCCAGGTTGGGCATTATCAACATGGTATCTCTTCTTTAGAAAGCTGCGCCATCGCAGACTGAGAGCCATGTGTCAGAAGTTTTTAAAGATGCCCTTTATGCGCCGCAGGCTTTTGATGAGTACATAAACCTGTAACAAACATACACCAAAAAAACAAGACTTGTCCTGACTACGGGGTTTTTAATCAAGTGGGTGGGTGTTGCACAAAACAGAGTGCGCTAGGACGGCGGGGACCACATGAAAAAGGTTGACGGCATGGTGGTCATGCTTCAGAGCAGCGCTCCCGGCGATCTCATGTAAGCCGGCTACAAAAATTTTGGTATGCAACCCGCTCACGTGATGGAGATGGCTTTCCTGGTCTGGGCTATGTTCATGAAGATCTCGTGTGCGAGGCTGGAGGGCCTTTCAAATCAAGGGAACCCTCAAAAATTACCATCATGTCTCTGATGAGCATTTCCACTGAGAATGTCAATTCCGCAGGAAACGATCACTTGAGAGTCAACACACATTCCATCCAAGGCCAATGCAGATGTATGTCCAATTCCCCATAACACTCACAAGAGAGCCGAACGACGTCTAGCCCTCTATCCGTCAATTAACGTTCTTAATGCAATGAAATCGTCTGGGTAGAGGGGATGTGCCATATCCAATATCAACTCCAGAAGTCAGGAGGAGGTGATAAAAAGATGATCCGTTTGATTATGGCAAATGGGTCTTGGGGTAGACTCAGCACAACGACTCTCGTCGGATCTTGACGGCGTGGAAAATTCAATTTGGAAGGGTTAGGCATCTCCTCTGATCAGTCCGAACATTATTTCTCTCTTGGTGGATGGACCGGTCGTGAATTTATTCTTTTCTTTTAGGACTTTGTTGAAGTTCCCGAAATTCTTTTTTTAATTGCTCCATTTCCATTTGTTGCCGGTGAACCTGTTCCTTCAACGCACGGATGGCATGATCTTTCGATGCCGATTCTCCCGGCATGATTTCCGGCTTGACGGCGACTGAAGATTCTTCCGTTGATTTGACCTGAGAAGGGGATGGCTGTTCGGACGGCTCTCGCCACATTTCCAGAGACGGGTAATTGATCGCCAGAGTGACTTTGTGGGGGTGATGGTCCACCAGAGGGGGCTTGTCGGGCCGGAGGGCTTCCTTGGGGACGAAAAGCACGGTCAGACCACCAAGGCCGGTAGGATCAGGGGCCTGACGGTCATCCACATAAACAAAATTTATTCCTTCGTGTTTCTGTGTGTAGTGGGTGATAGTTAGAAAAAGCAGGTCTTCGCGGAGAGAGAGAGTCCCAGCCGTCATCCTTGAACCGTATTCCCAAGGATAGATCCGTTGAAAAGCGACCTGCTCTTCCGGGGTTGCCTGCGACAAGGCGAAGAGAATGTGTGGAGTCAGGAGCGCCACGTCTTCATCGGAGAAAACTCTCTTGGGTTCTTGCTGCTCACTGATAATGTTGCCAAGGTTCGTTGTCGGTTTTTGCACGCGCAACCCGCGTAACACGCCATGGATTACGGTCGGGGGCAGTGTAGCTGGATGAGAGGCGTGGAAAGAATCTTGCGGAACCCACTCCAGATAGATGCGGCTGGTTTTATTCTGGTGAAGGGGAGTGTGTATGCCCGATCCGGTGCAACCAAGCAGAAATGTACAAGCCAAAGCGCCTGCCAGGGTCATGCGACTCAGATCCACAGCGTTGACTCTCACGCTTCCCCCTTGTTGACACCATCAAAGTTGATCGTTGGGCAAGTATACCATTAAGCCACGGGGACACAAGCAGGAGGGTAGTTTCTTCATCCATATAATAACGGGGGCGAAGTTGGGGGCGTTCAATCATATCGTTGACAATTTTCTTGGATTTTCACATAGTGACTTCCTTTTGTGAGACACAGCTACATCCTTCCGCAATGAAAAATGGTTTGTCTGAGCCTGCATCGGCAGTTTGATCATATGCGAACAATTTGGTCGTGTGCCATTGGCGCCATATTTATCGCGGTCGTGGTGAGTGCGTCGCTTGTGCATGCAGCAGGGAAGATCGAAATCGACGATACGAAATGGATTAGTGTGGGCCTCGGTCTGAAAACAAGTTTTCTCACGCAGGAGGATGCAGCGCCGAATAAGTCTCATTGGAGTAATAGCTTCCAATTGGATAATCTCCGCCTCTATGTGAATGGGCAGATCCATCAATATATTAAGGTTGAATTCAACACAGAGTGTAACAATTGCGTCTCTTCGGATAATACTCAGGGCGGAACGATGATTGTCCTTGACGCCATCGGGAAGTTTGAATTCAATCCGTACTTCAACATCTGGGCAGGGCGCCAGTTAGTTTCGCAGCACCGGGGAGAACTTTCCGGTCCGTTTTTCCAAAGTACCTTTGATTTTGTTGAAACGCCGTTTTACACATCTGATTTTTCCGGGTCCATTGGGCAGGGTGGACGGTTCGGCCGCGATGACGGCGTGAATATTTGGGGAGCGTTAAGTCCGGATAGACGATTGACTTACGTTGTGGGGATTTTTGAGGGGCATGGCGGAGGGTCGAATCAGTCAGACCATCTTCTTTACGCAGGTCGCATCAGTTACAACTTTCTTAACATTGAACAAAATCCTGGTTATTACACCAGCAGCACGTATTACGGGAAGGGCGGCGACATATTGACAGCGGCCTATGTGTTCCAATACCAGAACGATGGGGCCGGCACTCAGGCTTCCCCTTCGGATTTTTATGGAATGAATGGGGATCTGTTGTTCGAAAAGGTTCTGCCCAATAAGGGCGTTCTGACCCTGGAGGGTGAACTCAAGTATTTCAATCCCAACCTGAGCGCCCAGGCGCTCGCAGACCCCAATTGTTTCTGCCTGTTCTCCGGTGTTTCCTGGATGGCCACCGGATTGTATCTGTTTCCCCAAAAAGTCGGGATCGGACAATTTCAGCCTTTCGTGCGTTATGTGGACACTAATCCTAATGACAGCTCTTCCCGGTACCTGTTCGAAGGCGGACTGAACTACGTGATCGATGGGCATAACGCAAGGATTTCGCTGTTTTATCAATATGGCGATTTTTTAACCAAAGGCCGGACCTATACACCAGGGGTCAACGGCCATGCGGTCAGTGCAATCGGGTTGGGTCTTCAGATCCAACTTTAGTGCGCAGGGGGCTCTGATATGGCACCAGGATCTATCATGAATGATCGGCAAACGTTGGGTGATCCGGCACACGCTTCTCGTATCGTGCTGCGCGGGTTTGGTCAAGTGATGTTGCAGGGCCATGCCGGCACCGGGCTGTTGTTTCTGATCGGGATCGCGGTTGCGTCGCCGCTCATGGCGGTAGGGGCAGGAATCGGTGCGATCATCGGTCCGTTGGTTGCTTCCCTGGCGCAATTCGACCGTGCGGAGATCGAGGATGGTATTCATGGCTTCAATCCCGTGCTGGTGGGTATCGCCACGTTCTTCTACCTGAAGCCTGAGCCATTGACGTGGGGCCTGTTGGTTGTGGGCTGTGTGGGGTCGACTTTCCTGACTTTCGCCATGCGCAGATTTGTGCCATTCCCGACCTACACGGCGCCTTTCGTACTCGCGACCTGGATCCTCCTGCTCCTTGCACATGCGATGGTTGGAACGACGATCGACGTGCAACCGGTTCCCACGGAATATATGTCGGTGGGGTTGGTGGACGAGATCTTACGCGGTGTCGCCGAGGTCATGTTTGGTGCGAACATGGTGACCGGGATGTTCTTTCTTGCGGGGATCGCGCTGTGCAACTGGCGACATGCGGTTCTGGCGCTGCTGGGATCGGTGTTAGGATTGTTTGTGGCGATGTATCACCACGATCCGGTTGAAGCCATAACTCTTGGCCTTTACGGGTACAATGCCTCGCTCGCCGCCATCGCCGGGTTCCTGTGGAGGAAATCGCTCTTTGTCTCAATCTTGGCCATATTGATCTCTGTGCCCTTGACGGAGTTCTTTCCGAGTTGGCTGGGAATTCCCCCACTGACGGCCCCCTTCGTAGCAGCGGCTTGGCTTGTGATTGTTCTAGGCCAGATCGAGGTTTTATTTCTAGGGGAGCCGGGAGAAGAGCCGAGTTAGCGTCCCGAGGCACACGGGTTTGCGAGAGTCGTTTTGCGGGCCACAGGCGCCGGATATCTTACACCACACGTTCACTATTGAAGAGGAGAGCTTATCATGCATCTAACACCTCGTGAGACGGAAAAATTATTGATTTACCAACTGGGCGATATTGCCCAACGGCGGAAAAACAAAGGTCTGAAGCTGAATCATCCGGAATCAATGGCGCTCATCTGCTCGGCGGCCCTCGAAGGAGCCCGCGAGGGGAAGACGGTCGAGGAGGTGATGAAAGAGGCGGCGGGTGTGCTGACACGCGATGACGTCATGGAAGGAGTTGCCGAGATGATCCCCTTCGTTCAACTCGAGGCCGTGTTCACCGACGGCACCAGGCTGATTACGGTTCATGATCCCATCAAATAATTTACTAATCCGGTATCCTGATTGCGTCTGAGCACGAGAGGAGTACATACATGGCTAGTTCAAAAAAAACAGAAAAGAAGGAGTCTGTGCCGGTTGGGGGCCTGGTCCTGGCAGAAGGAGATATCGAAATCAACGCCGGTCGGCCGAGAATCACCCTGAGAGTGCGAAACACCGGCGACCGGCCCATTCAGGTCGGCTCGCATTTTCATTTTTTCGAATCCAATCGCTATTTGGAGTTTGACCGGCCGCAGGCGTTTGGCACGCGGCTGGATATTCCGTCAACGACCGCCATCCGTTTTGAACCCGGAGACGAAAAAGAAGTCACGCTCGTGCCGATGGGCGGGAAGCAGTACTGTGTCGGCTTTAACAATCTGGTCGATGGCTGGACGGGAAAGGGCTCAACACCCGACTACCATCCCAATTTCGATAAGGCCGTACGGCGCGCCAACGAGGGTGGATTCAAGTCAAGCAAGCGCTAACAGACTATAGAAAGGATTATCCGAGATGACCAAAATTTCACGGAAACAATATGCTGACCTGTATGGGCCAACCACAGGCGACAAAATCCGATTGGGCAATACGGATCTCTACGTCGAGATCGAAAAAGACCTGCGTGTGTACGGCGACGAACTGGTCACCGGGGGCGGAAAGACGCTCCGTGATGGAATGGGGTCGGACAACCAAATTACGCAGGAGGCCGGCTGTCTCGACCTCGTCATCACGAACGTGACCATCCTGGATCCGATCTTGGGCGTAATTAAAGCGGATGTCGGTGTCCGCAACGGTCGGATTGTCGGCGTCGGTAAGGCCGGCAATCCTTCGACCATGGATGGGGTCACTCCGGGACTCACCACGGGCACCTCGACAGACGCGATCACCGGTGAGCATCTCATCCTGACGGCCGCCGGCATGGACACGCACATTCATTTCATCTGCCCGCAACAAATTTGGCACGGACTTTCTAATGGCATCACGACTCTCTGGGGCGGCGGTATTGGCCCGACCGACGGGACTAATGGTGTGACGACAACCAATGGTCCGTGGAATATCGAGATGATGCTCCGCGCAGTTGAGGGGTTGCCAGTGAACTTGGGCTTTCTGGGCAAGGGCAACTGTAGCGGTAAGGCACCTTTGGTTGAACAGTTAGAAGCCGGGGCTGCCGGGTTCAAAATTCATGAGGACTACGGAACGACTCCTGCCGCCATACGGAGCTGTTTGTCGGTTGCCGATGAATACGACGTCAGCGTCGCCGTTCATACGGACACCCTCAATGAATCGGGCTTTGTCGAGGACACGATCGCAGCCTTTGACGGGCGGACGATCCATACGTTCCACTCGGAGGGAGCTGGAGGGGGCCACGCGCCGGACCTGTTGAAGGTCGTCGGTCAACCGAACGTGCTGCCAAGTTCGACCAATCCAACACTGCCTTGCGGTGTGAACTCAGTCGCGGAACTGTTCGACATGATCATGGTCTGCCACAACCTGAACCCGAAGATACCCTCGGACGTGGCATTTGCCGAGAGCCGGGTGCGGGGGGAAACGATCGTGGCCGAAAGTGTGTTGCATGACATGGGGGCGATTTCGATGATCGGCAGCGATTCCCAGGCAATGGGCCGAATTGGAGAGAATTTCCTGCGTGCGTTCCAAACGGCTGACGCTATGAAACAGGCGCGTGGTAAGCTTCCTGAGGACGCCCCGGGCAATGACAACTTCCGGGTGTTGCGTTATTTGTCAAAGGTGACGTCGGCTCCCTGCATCGCTGCGGGGATCTTCCACCAGTTGGGATCGATCGAGCCTGGCAAGCTTGCCGATCTGGTTCTCTGGGAACCAGCCTTCTTCGGAGCGAAGCCCAAAATGGTACTCAAGGGAGGCTTCGTGGTATGGGCCAACATGGGGGATCCCAATGCCTCGCTGCCGACCCCGCAGCCGATGATGTACCGCCCCATGTTCGGGGCCATGGGTTCGACGCTGCAGAGTACCTGCATGACGTTTGTGTCCCAGGTTGCTTACGACAGGAACGTCAAGGAGAAGTATGGGTTGGGTCGCATGGTCGAGCCGGTCAGACAGACACGGGTCCTGACCAAGAAACACATGGTACGCAACGATTATCTGCCGAAGATTGAGGTCGATCCGCAGACATTTGCCGTAATGGTCGATGGCGTACACGCCACGGTCATGCCGCCAAAAAATATCGCACTCAACCAGTTGTACTTTTTCAGTTGATCGGTATCGATGGCTCCTGTGTCCGGCACCAGTCGGTTGCCTCTGGCTGGAATCCGGGCTCCAGGATTTTTGAGAAAGTTCAAACACGCCAGCGTAAGGGTGAGCTATTGAGGAAAAACCATGATTATCGTTGAATCGGTGCTAGGCAACGTCAAGGATCCGGACTGGGAGGCCAAACTTGATAACGCGCAGGTTGACGTCATGAATCTTGACCAATGGCAGGCGCAGAAAACGCGATTCCGCCTGAAGTCGGAGAGGGGAGTCGAGTTGGCTGTGTCGTTGGAGCGGAATACTCATTTGCACGATGGAGATATTCTGATCTGGGATGACAACACACGTGAGGCAATCATTGCCCGCATTCAACTGCAGGATGTGATGGTGATCCGGCTGGACAGCTTGCTTGCGAGGACGCAGGAATTCCTCGTGCACATTTGCCTCGAATTGGGGCACGCGCTGGGCAATCAGCACTGGCCGGCAGTGGTCAAGGGAACAACCGTCTACGTGCCTCTGACAGTGGATCGCCAAGTGATGGCTTCAGTGATGAAGACCCACGCGTTTGAGGGGATCACCTACGAATTTTCGCCGGGTGCCTCGGTCATTCCCTATCTCGCTCCGCACGAGTCTCGAAGACTGTTCGGCGGAGCCAATTCAACACCTCATTCCCATGTACACGAGCATTCGCATCCCCTGGATCACGATGACGTTCACTCCCATCCGCACGCGTAGACGACGAACGACGATTGCCCGAAACCATTCGATAGGAAAACGTTCATGCTGACCATCCCTGAGCTGATGCGTGTCCTCCAGTTTGGCGATTCGGTTCTCCCGGTCGGATCGTTTACGTTCTCCAACGGGTTGGAGTCGGCTGTGGAGCATGGGGTCGTGCACGACCTCACATCGCTACGACAGTTCGTGCGGGTCGCTGTCGAGCAGGTTGCGACCTCGGACGGCATCGCGGTGCTTGTCGCCTTTCGCGCAGCCCGTGCGGGGGACGATTGCCGGATCGACGAGGTGGACCATGCGGTCTTTAATCGCAAGCTGAACGAGGAGATACGTACGATGACTGTGCGTATGGGCCGGAAACTGGCCGAGATGGCCGATCGAGTGTTAGGTCCCAGTGCGGCCAGTGCGTGGCTGTGCCGGATCAAGGAAGGGAAGACACCGGGGTGTTACCCGATTGGCCAGGCGCTGATTTTTGCTTCCCTTGGCCTTTCGGAGCAAGATGCCTTCGCGGTGCACCAGTATGGTCTGGCGAGTATGATGCTTGCTGCATCATTGCGCCTGATGAAGCTGCATTACCTGGATGCGCAGGCGATCCTCTTCGAGATTAATTCCGATGCAGAGGCTGCCTATGAACGAGTTGTCGCCAGCTCGCTTGAGGACATGGCGGCCTTCGCGCCTGTGATGGACATATTGGCCTCCGCGCATGTGCAGGCGAAAGTACGCATGTTTATGAATTAATGAGTGAGGAGAACACGCATGAAGAAAATCACACGCATAGGAATCGGTGGGCCTGTCGGGTCCGGCAAAACGGCTATTATCGAGGCGATCACGCCGAAACTGATGGACATGGGAGGGCGCATTCTGATTATCACAAATGACGTTGTGACCACTGAAGATGCCAAGCACGTCCAACGCACACTGAAAGGTATCCTGGTAGAGGATCGTATCCTGGGTGTCGAAACCGGATCGTGCCCGCATACGGCGGTTCGCGAAGATCCGAGCATGAACATTGCTGCCGTCGAGGATATGGAAGCACGGTTCCCTGAAACCGATGTGGTCCTGATCGAGAGTGGTGGTGACAATCTGACCCTGACCTTCAGCCCTGCTTTGGTCGATTATTTCATCTATGTGATCGATGTCGCCGCCGGAGACAAAATTCCGCGCAAGAATGGACCAGGAATCACGAAGTCAGACATTCTGGTCATCAACAAAACGGACCTGGCTCCGTACGTTGGAGCAAGCCTTGAAGTCATGGATCATGATTCCCGCCTAATGCGAGGAGAACGGCCATTCGTATTTACCAATTGCAAGACGGGAGAAGGCATCGACCGCCTGGTGGACCTTATTAAGGAAAATGCATTGTTCGACCTGAATCTCCTGGAACCGAAGGTATGAGGGTTGTAGCCCCGGAACTCGCTCCTTATCAGGACGAGCCGAAGCAATTACCAAGTGGCGCATTGGGCAAGAATGCGCTCCTGCGTCTGCGCTTCGAGGCGCGGCGTAATCGCTCGATCCTGGCGTTCTCGGAGCGAAGGGCTCCGCTCCTGGTGCAGAAGGCCCTTTACTGTGATGAAGGTATGCCCGATCTGCCGGTGGTGTTCATCATCACCAATTCCGGGGGTATCCTCCAGGGGGATCGCTACACGATGGAGTTTGCGGCCGGGCCCGATGCTTGCGGGCACATAACGTCCCAGGCAGCCACCAAGATTCATGAGATGGACGCGAACTACGCGGGGCAGATGCAGGACATTACATTGGAGGAGGGCGCGTATCTGGAATACCTCCCTGAAACCGTAATTCCGTTTCGACATTCTCGCTTTCACACCCACACCCGGATCCGAATTGCCTCAACAGCCACTCTCCTCTACTCGGAGATTTTGATGGGAGGACGCCAGTTTTATGGCGACGGCGAACTATTCCAATTTGACTTGTTCTCCTCCACAGTTGCCGCAGAGCGACTGGATGGGACGAAGTTGTTTATTGAGAAATTCCTCATCGAGCCCGGCCGCTCGGAACCATCTCGACTGGGCGTTATGGGTGATTTCACCGTCTTTGGCAACGTGATACTTTTGACCCCTCAGGAACATGCGGACGCGATCCATGGACGGGTGGCCGCAGCCTGGAACTGTGAGGAAAGGTGGGCCGCAGGCGTGAGTCGGTTGCCCAACAATGCCGGATTGATCTACAAGGTCGTTGGGAAGGAGTCGAACACCGTGCGCACGAAAGTGCGAGAATTCTGGTCGTTGGTGCGGCCCCAGGTCACCGGCTTCGCTGTTCCGCAAGAATTTCCCTGGCGGTGAAGTGGTATCTGCGAACCCTCCCGGCTGAGAGAATGGTTTGACGCATGCGTGGATCTGACCTTATGTTGGCTTCTCTAGGAGGAGGAATCGGTTCGCTTGCGCGCTGGTTGGTTGGGTTGGGCGTGGGAAGATGCTATGGTGGGACATTCCCTCTCGCGACTTTCCTGCTTAACATCTCGGGAACTTTTCTTATAGCTTTTTTTGCGGTCTTTTTGGACTTTGGCTGGACGGAACGTTTCGGGCATCCGTTCAACACCTTCGTCTTGACGGGAGTCCTTGCAGGATATACCACATTCAGCGCCATGGCCCTCGATACTACCAAGCTCATTCAGCGCCAAAAGGCCTCCCTCGCCCTCATGTATTTGTTCGGGACCATTGCCTTGGCGTTCGTCGCCGCCTTTCTTGGGTCAGCCCTTGCGTCCAGAATGTTATAAGGAATCCCGGCTTCCATGCTTAACCAAATGATTCTGGTATTTTTGGGAGGAGCCATCGGGGCAGCCATGCGGGAAACGATGGTGCTCGCGGGGATGAACTTCCATAATCATTTCCCTTCGGCCATACTTGTGGCAAATCTGACCGCGGCTTTTTTTATTGGACTTGTCACTGAACTCACCGGGAAAAACGGTCCCATCGAGAGAAAGGCTCAATTGTTTTATAGCACGGGTATGATGGGTGGGATGTCCACCTTCAGCACGCTGATTTGGGGCACATTGGTGCTCTTGGTGCTGGAGCAACATCAGATTTGGGTCGGCATAACCTACCTGGGAGTCAGCCTAATGGCTGGACTGGCATTAGTCCAACTCGGTCTCCGGTTCGGAGCATTACTAAGAGAATCGAAGGTGGAATGATAGGTTCTTTGCTCCAAATTAAAAAACCAAGTCACAATGCCGTTTTGAAAATAGGCTTCTTAAATGTCGGGAAATAAAAAATCTGTGATTCCTATGCACTCTTGTTCAATCCTGATCATCAGTCTGAGCCTGGTGGGAGGTATACCCGCCTGAGTATCAGCCAGTCAGGTTGTCAAGCAACTTCCTGATTTTGCCGGAGCCTTGGCGAGTTTCCATGTAACCTATCATGGCACACCCACATCATGATGCTAATACAGAATCAGGTAGGGGAACATTTTCAAATCCTTGGGAAGAGAAAGCAGACGCTTTTGAAACCATTGTTCCTGGTGTGGACCTATCAGCTCTGAAAGTCAGCTATGCCAGAGGAAAGGCACTGCAAATATTTTTTCCTGATGTTCGTTCTCATGTTTCTATCCCTCCATGTTTTTGTTGCCGAAGGCATGGAACATGACAGCTCCAATGTGGTGTCCGGTTCGCCCCCAGTTGTAGGCAAACACAAGACTTTGGAGGAGAGGGGCCATGCCCATGAAAATAGCGGCGTTTTCTCGCAATACGCCCAAGAATGGTATGGCCTGTCGTTTTATGGGTATGGCGATGTGTCCTATACCTACAATTTCAATAGTCCTTCTACCGGCATTAATAATCTGAGAGGATTTGACGTGGGGTCGAACGCCGTTCGACTTCATTTGGCACAGTTTGTGTTGGATCGGAAGGCCACGACTGAGGGAAATTGGCTTGATCGCTTTGGAGCCCGATTAAAATTTAATATTGGGTCGGACTCTCGAACGGTGGGCGGAACCAATGTGGGAAATGACGCCGATTTCCAGGAACATTATCTCCAATATCTGGCTCCAATAGGGAAGGGGGTCAATATCCAAGTCGGGCGCATCAATTCGCTCATTGGTTTCGAGGTCCTAGAAAGTCCATACAACTTAAACTACTCTCGATCCTTTCTGTTTAACCTGGGCCAGCCTTTTACCACCGTGGGAGTCCGCCTGACCTATCAGTTCAACCACTATTTCACCCTGTCTATGGCGGCGATTAATTCTGTAACCTCGCAGCGCAACGCGTTCATTCGACATGTCAAACCCGGAAAACTCGTCCCGATCTCATTTCGGCATCCCAAACTCGAAACGGCAATCTCATTCACACCCCATGAATCCATTCATGTCACGTTGTATGGCTTGTATGGATTTATCGACGGCCCCCCTGGCACTCCTGGGGGGAACCGGATACAGGGAGGGGGATTCGTTCACATAGAGCCTGTCCCTCATGTCGAGCTGGCTCTCGAGGCCTACTATGCCAATCAGGAAGATAGTAGCCCGTTGAGTTCGGGGAAGAACGCTCGATGGAACGGGGTGGCCGGATATGCCACCTATGAGTTTACTCCGAAATGGAGCATCCGCATGCGGGCTGAACTGTTTGAGGATGCTGGCGGATCGGTCACCTGTTTGGGTGTGGCAGCGCCCCCTAAATCGAATGTCTGTTTCGGAGCCACATCAAACACATCAGCGCCACCCCTCGCCCAGACCCTCTGGGAAACCACCGCCACTCTTGAATTTCAGGCTTCCCCACGTCTGATTTCCCGTCTGGAGTTTCGCTATGATAAATCAAACAAGAATGCCTTCCAAGTCGGGAACCGACCGGCCAATCATCAGGAAACTCTGGCCCTTGAATTCATCACACTCTTTTAGCCCGGTATGAAATTCTTTCTTTGAGGATAAAAATATTCTCCCCCTGTTTCATCCCGTTTCCTTTCTCACCGGTTTCTTGGAGCCAGAAAAAAAAGAGCCTCATACCAGCAGCATGAGGCTCCAGTTTTTTTGCAACCCCTGGGTCGTCCCCACAATGGGCTAAACGGCTAAGGCGCCTAAGACAAAAAAGGCTGCCAACACACCCAAGAAGGACGCCAGAATTTCTGACAGAAAGGACATATCATCACCTCCTTTTCCCAGTAAGGTTGAAAGCTCCATGGCCTTTCAGGTGCAACACTTCTTCCCCTTCGGACTCATTTCACCCGGCTGGTAAAGAGTCTTGGGTTTAGATAGAAAAGAAATATTTAGAAAGAAGCAGAATCGGTGCTCCCGGCAATCCTGGGATGATAAACAAAACTGCACCCACGACTAACGAAAGCCAACCCATAAAATTATAAAAGGTCTTTTTCATGTTGACTCCTCCTCTTTTTGGGGTGATAGTCATTCTGTGCACAATCCTCTTCACTGAATAAAGTGATTTGGGGATTCCCTCTTTAAAAGAATAGCACTCTGTCCCATTCTTTGGCGAACCCATATCGGGAGCTTTTTTGATGGGGTCTGATTACTCAACAGCGTAATGCCGTGATGTTATTGTTCACTTCTGTTTGAAGGTCCATCGCCAATTGATATCAAATGACCTCATGGAACATTAGGAAAATGAAAAAGACTATGAATCAGGAGATATATTTACCAAATGCTCTTATGTTGTGAAAAGGATTATGGTCCTTTCGAAATTTCGTATGACGACTGAAGGGAGGGAAGACTTGCGTTTGGTTAAACCGGAACAGACTACTGTGAAGGTGTGAAGCCAGACTGCCATGGCCGACAGTTCTTGGTTTTCTAATCGAATGGATGGCTAAAGCTCTTCCTTTGAGAGCTTTCCTTCTCTGAACTCGATGGTTTTTTCAATGGCCTCGGTAAACGTTTCCCCATAGGCAAAAATTCTGTACCCGAGATACCCGGCGGCGACCCCTGCCACAATCTCGGCGACACCAATGGTCATGGCTGCGCCAATGCCCAAACCTCCGGTTAAGACTCCTCCAACATTGGGATGTTCGTGAAAGATTTCCCAGATTCCGGCGGTGAGTGCGGTAATTCCCCCCTCAAGGCCGCCTAAAGCTTCTTTGCCGCTTGTGGCCATTGAGTCACCCAATGATGTTGTCTTTGTTGTTCTGGTTGCGCGTTTTGGCATATGGAGATCCTTATAAATGAAAAATCTTTGGTCCCAAGCAACGATGAAATTCTATAGAAATCATGGCGGGTTGTACAACTCTGCCATGCATCCAAGTCCTGAATTTCGCTGAACTGGACCTCGAGTGAGGTAAGAGAATTATGATGACGATGATGAATGTGTCAATTCCGCTTGAGCCTCACTGACCAGTTCGGAAAAGGTCGCATCGATTATCAGGCCTCCCTTGACTATTCCTTTTACGACGGGGCGGACACTTTGCTGAAGACCGGAAATGATATAGGGCGAAATATACCCCACCGCAGCCGTTGCCACGAAACCGATCGCGCCCCAGACCAAACCCGCTACGCCTGTCTCCATGATATTCTCCTCTTTTTTAGGTCCCTCATGCCACTCTTCTCTTATTTCTCGTTGGGGAAAACTTTAGCCTTTGACGTGTGTTTTCTCTGCCTGCTTGACTTCGGCTTTCGCCTCGGCGACAAGATCTTGAAATTGTTCCCCTGATTCAGACACGAGTTCTGATGTTGCGGTATAGGCCGCAATGCCACCCTTAAGGACTCCCTTGGTGAGCGTGCGTATTCCGGAAGACACTCCCGAAACGAGTGATGGAGCAGCTATTGCTGCAATCGCTCCAACGACCACACCACCGATGATTGGTAACATTAAGCAAATCTCCCTTCTTGAACCGGTTTGCGTGAATACTTTCGAACTGTGTGTTCAGTAAAGCTTCTCAAGCCCGTCAATTTATGCCGGGATGGTGATGAGTTCGCCTTCTAAAACCGGAGGGCTTTGTTCTTGCCTCTCGTATTCCGAAATATCATGTGGCACAAAGTGTGGCTCCATCACCCGCATACTCTGTAGCGGGGAAGCAGGCTTTCCCATAATGGGTCGAAGGCCATTCAGAGTGGCAATGATGGCTGAACCATTACTGAGCAGGGTCGCGCCGATGGGACCGAGGATTCCAATGCAGGCCAATCCCAAGGCCAGGGTATTTGGGATAGAAATTATTTTCCAGTTCTGATGGATCAAGCTGACCGCTTCCCGACTAATGTCGATAGCCGCGGGAATCTTCCATAGGCCTCCATGTAATAAGGTCACATGGGCTGTATCCTGCGCGACCTGGGTTCCACCTTCCACGGCAATGCCGACATCCGCAAAGGCGAGGGCCGGGGAGTCATTGATCCCATCTCCCACCACCGCCACCTTATACCCTTGTCGCTGCAAATCCTTCACCACATCGGCTTTATGGCCAGGGAAGACTTCGGCGATATAGCGGTCAATCCCTAAATCCAGGGCCACGCGTTTCGCAACTTTTTCATGATCCCCTGTGAGCATGACGATTTCTTTTATCCCACGTTCCTTGAGAGCGTGAATCACGTCAATGGCCTCCGGTCTGATGGGATCGGTATAGGACAACAGGCCTGCGAGTTTCCCATCCACGGCCACACAAAGGGGAGAGACGGCACGATCTTCCATTTCGCTGAGTTGCTTTTTAATCTTTTTGGAAAGAGTGATGCGTTGTTCCGTCATATACCGGTGATTGCCTACCAACACAATCTTATCTTCTACTATGGATTCAACGCCAAGTCCCAGTGTGTAGTCGGAAGTGGTTCGCTCCGGGATACTCAGTCCACGTTCCTGCGCGGAACGGACAATCGCTTGGGCCACAGGGTGTGTAAGTCGATTCTCTGCAGCTGCTGCCAATGTTAAGACTTCATTTGCGGTAAATGATCCAAGTGGGCAAATGTCCACCACGTCGGGGTGTCCCATGGTTAAGGTGCCCGTTTTATCAAAGACCACGGCATCTACTTCAGCCAGAGTTTCCATGTGGCGCCCGCCTTTAATCAAAATGCCATGGCGAATCGCTTTGGTCATGGAGCAGAGGACGGTCGTGGGGGCTGCGATTCTGATTCCGGTTCCATAGTCCACAATTAACACGGCGGCTGCGCCAGGAATACCGCCCCCAATCACGGCTCCCACCGCGCCAAGTCCAAAACTATAGGGAACCAGGTCATTGGCCCATTTCACCGCATAGTTTTGAATTTTGGTTTCTCTGGCCGGGGCGCCTTCAACCAAGCGTACAATTCGGGCGGCCTCGGTTTCATCTCCGATTTGTTCAGCCTGAATGTACAATTCCCCTTCACGCAGGACTGTGGCGGCATAGACCGGGTCGCCGGTATTTTTTTCAACCGGCATGGATTCGCCGGTTAAGGTAGCCTGATCCACCAGGGCTTTTCCCGATTGGACCGTTCCATCTATGGAAATCCGTTCGCCGGGATAAACCACCACGGTTTCTCCTCGTTGAATCTCGCTGACTGGTACCTGAATGGTTTGCCCGTCCCGGATGACCCAAGCCTGAGTCTTCTGATAGGCCAAGACTTCCTCAATCGCCTTCTTGGACTGTAAGACCGTCAGGTCACGAATATAGTCCGCAACATTGATTAAAAAGACCATACCCGTCGCCATGGGAAAGGCCCCTTGTATCGACATCAAAGCGGTTGCCGAGGCATCAAGAACATCCACATTCAGTTTCCCGTCAACTGCGACAGAATGGTAGGCTCGCTTGAGCATAGGTAGGGCAGCAGCCAGGAGAAATGCGGGGACAGCGATCGGCGCCAGGGATTCGACGAACAGAGCGATGGCAATACCGGTGCTTGAATACCACAATTCCGGGCCCGATTCCTCATCGACCACATTCTCTGCTTGTTCTTGTGTGACCGGCTTGGGCTGGTAGGCTTCAATGTCTTCATGACGAAGCCCTCGCAGGAACTGGCAGAGGTTTTCCGCGTCCCAGCGGTCCGGGTCACATGTCACCGTGACGCTAGAGCAGCTGGAATTGACTCTCACGTCCTGAATGCCTTCCTGGTCTTGTAAAAAGATAGGGAGGGCTTCGGCAAGCTGGGCACGAATTTGCAAAGCCGGGACACGAAGACGCACTCGTCCTGGAAGTGAGTGGACGACCTTGGAAGAGACCATGATATTGGGAACGGTGGCAGGTAGGGTGTATGCTTGATCTTTCGAAGCGGACTTGACTCCACTCCCATTGCTTTGGTCATGCGCAATGTGCTCAAAAGATGTTTCGAGGCTGTCGTTGGCAAAATCGTTTGGGGAGATGCCGAGGGTTTCAGCTACCGAACGGAAGAATTTCGGATTGCTGCCCAGGCATTGATCGTAGTGGAGAACGAGGTGACCGGTTGTGACATTTCTTGTAACTTCATCGACCCCTTCCAACTCAGAAAGTTTGAGATCGATCGCTTCCGCAGAGTCATAATTTTGCTCGTCTTCAGACAGTTTTACACGAAGACGTCCTGGAATAGCATGAATAATGGAGGCAGAGGGAACGCCCATGGGTATAAATCCTTATGATTGAAGTGGAAAGGTGGGGGAAAATCTGCACCAGCTTGGTAACTTGTATTTATAAAGGGTGAAATCGAATCCCATTTCGGTGTTTCTCTCGCCAACCTCGACATGGTCGCTATTGTTAAATTTAAGATTTGTCTTTTATTTTCCTGGAAGGTTTCTTCGGTTTGGTTTTTCCCTTCATTTTGGGCTTGGCCTTGCGCGTCGTTTTTAGAGGTTGGACGCGACCTTTGGCAGGAGGAGTTTCTTTTTTAACTGGCTTGGCATCAGAGGAGGGTAAGCCCAGACAGGAGGAAACAGACGGATGAAGGGCCAGAACCTCTAATACAGTGGGATCATAGTGAATGAGAAGGCTTCCCGTCTTGGGGTTAGCCTCTAGATGTGTAATCCCCCGGACTTCAAGAAGGTGTCGTTGAAGGGGGCCGGCATAGGCAACATTGTTTTTCAGGTGTTGAAGCTTAAGACGCACTCGACCAGGCAAAGCATGGACAATTTGAAGGTCTTTCTCGTTCTTCATTTTTCTTTCCTGCATGACTCTCCGGATATATCTTAAGTTCTTCTTTAGGATTTTTTCTGTGATTCCTTTGCTTTTGCAGGTTTGCTCTCTCGGCTTTTTTTTTCGGGTTCTTCCGGGGCACTGTCATGGCAAGACGTTTTTTTAGCTTCAGAGCGTGCTTCTTCTACGAGCTCATTCAATTGTTTTCCGAATCCCGACGCCTTCTCTGAAACCGTTTCATATACGACCAGCCCGGCTTTCACGAGCTCTTTCACTAAAGGGCGGAATGCTTCTGAAATTCCGCCGGGACCGCTCTCGGCTTGTGGGTTTTCCGTTGATTCAGATTTTTCTTTATCGGTCTGAGACATGTTCCGGCCCAATCTGCTTTACTTAGATGGTTTGGCTTTCGCCGGCCGGGCAATTTCTGATTTTGCCTCAGCGACAATGTCATTGAATTGTTCCCCGGTCTCAGCAATCATTTCTGAAACGGCAGTATAGGCCACAATTCCTCCCTTGAGGACTTCTTTCCCCAAGGGACGAAGTATCCCTCCAATTCCAGAAATGAGCGATGGGGCTGCCACGACCGCCACCGCTCCAACAACGGCACCACCAATTACAGCTTCCATTTGTTAGGTCCTCCTTTTGACATAGTACTTATTCACAATTCTTCCACAAGGCTTCACTTATAAATAGGTATGATTTTTTTTGCAAGGGATTTCTCGTTAAAATCTGTGACTTTCGTTATGAAAACATTCTACACCACAAAAAATGCCCCAGAATGCCCCAGATGATATTGGGATCTTCTGAAGAGCCAGCGGAGGATTCCCATCTTTGTGCTTCCCCGGATAACATCTGCCTAATATAAGACAAAGCCCTTTCGAATTCCCTCCCGAACCCAGTAGGTCTCTCCTGGCCAGATGTATTCTTTGCCTTGGGGACCATGGATCTGGATGCCGGTCAGGACGGCATAGTCATTATGAAGGGGGTCAACGGTTAAGTGGATCATTCTTTCCAGTTCTTCAAGAATCACCGCATAGGCAATTTTGGTGAGGTTCAGCAGATCCGGAATGTCACCGTAGGTGAGTTTGCGAAAGAGGTGTTGTTTCAGCAGGCTTTGTTCAATATCATCGGGATCGATTCCCAAAGAGACGCATCGATTAGCCAATTCCCTTTGAAAACCGTGCAAGGCGCCGCAAGCATGGGATGGTTGCAACCGCCCAGGGCGATCGTGGCGACCAATTTCGCCTTGTGCATCCACGCCGATGTGCGGCAGGGCAAAATAGATATATCGCTCACGTCCGTCTGTATTCGGCGCATGGTGCTGCGCGGCTAAGAAGCCGGTCTTGCCCAAAAAAAGCATCCCACCCAGACTTGAAAAAATAAAAGCTTCACCCCAGGTTTGTCTTATCTCCTCGACAAGGGGTAAGGTCAGTTCATCCCGGCACACGCTGACGAAGGCAATCGTGTTCTCGGCCCGGAAGCCCTCGGCCTGCAGAAGATCGTACGAACGTGTGACAAACTCACCCTGTGGTATCGCGCTTGGGAAGTGTGCGGAAAGGACGGATTCAAAGCTTGCCATGGGTTCGCCTAGCTACATCGGGAGAAAGAAAAACCCAATGCCCAAAATCACATAGACTCCCAATAACATCACGCCTTCCATCCAGTGCGATTCTCCATCTTTTGTGAGATTTCCGTTGACGAGAATCGCGATGACAATGGCCGCAATTTCAAATGGCACGAAGAGCAGATCCAACGGTTTGGGACCGAGAAGGTAACTGACGAATACCAGCATCGGTGCCACAAACATCACCACCTGGGTGCTCGCCCCGACGGCAATGCCCATGACCAGATCCATTTGATTATTTCTGGCGAACCGCACTGAATTCATCAGCTCGGCCGCATTCCCGAACACGGCTAGAAAAATCACACCGGCAAAAATGGGCGTGAGGCCGATGCTTGCGGCGGCGGGTTCAATCGCTCCCGTTAATATTTCACTCATGAAGGCAATGCCTACTGTCACGGCCGCTAACATTCCAATGGCCATGTTTTTACTCCATACCTCTTCTTGTTCTTCCTCATTTGGGTGGGAGCTCCCTTCAATCGGCTCTGGGGGTTCCGCGGAAAATAAATGCTGGTGCGTTTTCAGGGTAAACACCAAACTTGAGAGGTAGGCAATGAAGAGCACGATGGCGATTTCGGTGCTGAGCTCTGTCTCCTGTCGGGAGGTGAAATGAAACAGTGCCGGGACCATGAGTCCGACGCCTGCAAGGGTTAACAGTCCCGAACTCATCCCTGCCGCGGTCGCATTGAATTTTTGTTGTTTATGGCGAAGCCCGCCGAGGAACATCGCGAGGCCCATTCCGAGCAGCAGATTTCCCAAGATGGATCCGGTGATGGAGGCTTTGACTACATCGTAAAGCCCCGCCTTCAAGGCAAAGATCGAAATAATTAATTCCGGGGCGTTTCCCATCGTGGCGGCGAGTAATCCCCCAAGAGTGGCGCCAATATAAACCGACAGACTTTCCGTCGATCGCCCCATCAACCCGGCGAGCGGTACAATGGCCAGGCCCGAAGCGATAAAGACCAGGATAGGGTTGGCGTCGAACCAATCAAGTCCCACGGCAATGGGGATGAAGACCAATAGCAGATTCAATCCCATCGTTGCTCTCTTATTGAAGTGGTGAAGAGAACCCAGAGTTTCAGCAGTGTACTAAATACCTACCACACTATTCACTATCTCTCTGTATAAAACTATTTTCGTGCGCTGGCTCCATATTTCTTTGAGAGCGGGATGTTATGGATCTCACACTCACAAAGAGAAAAGGAATCCGAATAAAAGTACGGCTCTTCCACTCAACAGTCAGGGCCGCCAGTATCCCAACCACTTCACATGGGGATAGCCCATGGGCATGGTATTTTTTTTAAGTTAGAGGCATAGCACCTGTTGGCTAATTCGGGGAATTCCCTGACCAGGGAAGCGATGAGTGAGGTCAGGAGAAGAGGGGAGTGCTGGCAGGTGGGTGCGAGGTTCTCCGCCACGAACACGAAGAGTTGGGATTCAACCCACGACCTCGGGATCCAGTCTTCCTTCGAAGCCTTTGCGCGGAAAGCATGAACTGAAATGGGCATGATAAGAAATTCAGACAGCAGTTTGGTCAGTAGAAGGTTTGGAAGCGCAGGATGCTAAGAGACGCTCCTATAAGATGACGAGATATCATTGAGCTTTCTTCGCTCGATAGATAATATATCAGGGCTCCCGATTATTGGGACCGCAAAGCCAGGATCTTACCATTTGCACCCGGGTGTAGAAGCGCCCTCGGCCTTGATTGCCGAATCCTCCGCAAGCACAGGCCCCTTTGGTGGAGGAGGGTGAGCCCGTCGTCATTATTTGATCAGTGAAGTTGTCAGGAGGGAGGAAACGTATGACCAGAAGTTGGGCTACACCCGTCTCCTATCCAGTGAGAGGCAATGGGGGATGGACCGTGTGCGTGGGGGCATGGTTCCTGATGATTGGAATGATGATCGCGGGGTTTCTGAGTCTGAGTCCCGCAGTGGCTGCAACGGGGGAGGGGAACTTGGAGAAGCCGGACCCCATGGTGCTGCGTCTGAGTCTGGATGAGGCCCTTGCCATCTTTTTGCGTCAAAACCAGGATCTTCTGATCGCCAAATACGGGATTGAGACCGCAAAAGCCAGAAAAATTACCGCGGGCCTGTTCCCCAATCCTGAACTTTCCATCGCGGGCTTCAGTGCCTTCACCCAAAAGTGCACCTTCGCTGATTGCCGGGGCATTTTGCCTGAAATCAGTCAACTGTTTGAAATGGCAGGCAAACGGGGGTTTCGGATCGAAAGCGCTGAGTTGGGGGCCCAATCGGCTGAGGCGATTTTTGAAGACACGCTTCGACAGATGAGTTTCGCTGTGAAGGACACCTACTATCGATTGCAAGTGGGGCGGCAGCATCTGGAAGTCGATAAAAAACGGCGGGATCGGCTCAAGAAAATATTAGAGAAAATATCCGAGGATTCGGCCCAACATGAGACTATGGAGAATGTAGAAGACGAGATCCGTCTCCACATTCAACAAATACGGGCTGAGACCGAGGTAATCAATGACCTTCAGCAAATCGAAACCGCCAACTCCGACATTCGAATGCTCTTGAGGCTTGCACCTGAAGTTGAACTAGAACTGACTAACGACTTGCGGTACCACCGGGTTGATCCCGATATTGCCAGTCTACGAAATCAGCTTGCCGAAAAAAGACCTGATATCCGAGCCAAACGCCTGTTGGCCTCCCAACGCCGGTCCGAATTGAAGCTTGCTCATGCAATGCAATATCCGGATGTGACCGTTGGGGTCGGGTTTATGATGCAGGGACCCACAGGGCCTGACAATCAACAGCAGTGGACCGCAACGCTTGGTGTACCCCTTCCGGTGTTTGATAGGAATCAGGGCGGCATGATGGAAGCGGCCACGGCGGTCCAAATGGCGGAAACCGACTTGCAAAAGATCCTAAGTGATATCCAGAATGAAGTGAACACTGCGTATCGTCAGCTCCTTCACAGTCGCCTGTTAGTGGAAACATATTTGGCCAGTGCTCTGCATTCCGCTGAATCTCTGTTTAACACCGTTGAGCAAAGGTATAAGGCAGGGAAAACGACTAATCTTCATTTTCTTGATGCGGCTCGGACGGCTAACGATATCCAAGAGGCGTATCTTGATGCCCTCTACAATTATCAACGGAATATCCTTTTACTTGAAAGTGCGGCTGGACAATCCATTAGCTGAGGAAGATGAGGTGATAGGCGTTTCATTCTCCTTGACTTTGTAGCGGGCTTTGCAGAAACTCTTCCATGTCCTTTTGGCGTCACACTGGTCGTTTCCTGAGCCAATAACTAGAGGCAATTCCTTTTTCAATATGGGTCGCGTCATTGCCATCACCAATCAAAAAGGCGGGAGTGGTAAAACGACCACCGCCGTGAATCTTGCCGCAACGCTGGGCGAACTGAAGCGCAGAGTGCTGCTGGTCGACCTGGATCCCCAAGCCTCAGCCTCCAACTGGTATGGGATGACCGAAGAGGGAAAAGGGCTCTTCGAGGCCTTTACGGAATCGAGAAATCTCAAGGAACTCATACATCAGACCTATATTCCCTTGGTTGAGATGATCCCATCTTCCACCTGGCTGGTGGGGGTGGATAAGGCGTTGGCCGGGGAGGTCGGGGCAGAGATGATCCTGAACCGTCAGCTCACTCACCTGTCCGGCCAATGGGATTATATTCTTCTTGATTGTTCTCCCACGCTTGGTCTTGTGACTATCAATGCCTTGGTCGCCGCCAGAGAAATTTTAATTCCGGTTGAGGCCCATGTGATGGCCTTACGTGGATTGGCTCATCTGCTTCAAACGGTGGAGACGATTCGTGTCAGGTTGAATCCGGATTTAGCGATTTCCGGGATTCTGGCCTGTCGGGTCGATGCTCGCACGCGGCATGCCTTAGAAGTGGTTGCCCAACTCCGGGAGCGTTTTCGCAAGCAAGTGTTTCGAGTGGTGGTCAGAGAAAGTATTCGGCTGGCGGAATGTCCCTCATTCGGGAAACCCGTGACTCTCTATGATCCGCAGGGGAATGGCGCGAAAGATTATCGGGCTTTGGCAAAAGAAGTGATTAGACAGGAAAGACGATGAGGGGGAGAGGGAAAAGCATTTACTCTTTTTCGCAAAGGAGACTTGGTTTATGACCAAACGAAGCACGATCGGGACAAATCCACTGGATGAGATCATTCCGAATTCATTGGGGGCTGCGATATCTGATCAACCTACAGGTCGAGGACAATCGGCGCTTCCTGAAGAGGTAAAACCGAAAAATGCACACAATTCTGCCAATAGGTTTTCCTGGCCGGGTCGCGTTCATTATGACGAACAACAGGCGACACGGCTCCGTCTAGTTTCACAGGATGACCGGCCTCAACCGAAATCCAAGGGCTCCCAAGGGCAGCCTGCACCAGCGCCTCAATTACACACTGAGATGCTTCCGACAACCGACCAATTATCGGAACGTCTTGTCGAACTCGAGGAGGAAAATCTCTGCCTGAAGTGGGCATTGGGATTGATTTTCGCGCCTCTTGTTCTCTTAGCTTTTTTGGGGTAGGCCAGATTCAGTCGGATGGCATCCTCATGCCGGGTAAACGGGGAGGGAGTCTTTTATGGTCGCCCTCAAAAAAACTTACCGAACCATTTTGAAATTCTACTGACAAACCTGCTTCCGGTTATGGGCAGTGTGGTCAAACAAAAACTTCCGTCATTGTGATATATGCTGCTCTGAACGATATGACCTTCACCGTGATCCTGGACTTCCAAGATCTTTGGTAAGAACAATCAGCTTCGGAAGATCCTCTCAATGCAGATCCATTGCTTCCGGCTACAAGAGAAGGGTTTGCTTCAACGCACCGAGGAAAGACCTACGGCATCATGGCTGGAGGATGGGATCGTTCGTTTATTCGATGTGGATTACCCAGACTTTACCAAAGGGCTGCGTGAGGTTCTTGCACCCCTGAATCTGGATACTGCTCTGCTGGATAAGATCGAATCCCAAGCCGGAGGTGTCTGGGTTGAAACCTTTTCACACGCCTTATTTCTTCGATTTCCACGCCCGGCCATACACGATTTTAAGGATCCCTATATTTCGATGATCTGTGTGAGAGAAACCCTCATTACTCTTCATCATGGAATGTACTTGCCCCCGGAACAGATTCTCGCAAGGATCGACCGGTTCGGTGGAATTGGAACCACCACCATGACCGATCTTCTTCTCCATGTCCTGTTATTGGGTATTAATCGTGATATCGAATTGTATCAGCAAACTCGCCAAATGATTGCGAAATTGTCAAATAATTTGGACCAGTGTTTCAACACTGAGGTTCTGAATGAAATTCAGAATCTGACCAATCAAGTTAGCCGTCTTCAATCAACGACGGAAGATCGTCTCATTCTCATGGGAGGCTTACTTACGTTGAAATCCCCTCTATTGGAATTAAGTGAGGTACGATTGTATTTTAAAGAGGCGATGAACGAATTAACGCAATTGCAGCGTTGGCTGGAACGTTTGGAGGGACGGCTACAGGGATTATTCCAACACTACAATTTGTCGCTGCAGAATAGCACGAATAATCGTCTTCGAATCCTGACGGTGATTTCCGCCATTTTTATGCCACTCACTCTTATTGCCGGTATTTACGGCATGAATTTCACAAATATGCCCGAACTGCAGACCTCCTATGGCTATTTCATTATCCTTGCTCTCATGGTCTTGCTTGGTGGGGGATTGGGAATATTTTTCTATGTGCGGGGCTGGTTTGAGTAGAGGATCTCCTCGCTCCTTGTCGATCTTTTGGAAAAGCGGCACCGAAACTTTTACCTTCCCAGTAGCCAACCCTACTTGTCACGGGATGGGATATCATCTTCCGGCTCCTTGCCCGTTTCGTCCTTGATTTGGGGGCCGTCCTCAAGAATCGATTCGAACTCGTCCCAGGAAATGGCACCGTCCTTATCCTTGTCGAGTACCTTCAGGACGCCTTCCACCCATAGTGCTCGGGTCAGAAAATTTCCTACCTTGGCATCCGTTAAGAGTTGTTCCAACGCGGACGAGCCGATCTTTGCATCCTCTTCATCGATTTTACCGTAGTGGTCGAACCCTTTACGAAAGTCACCGTCAAACCGTTCTTTGACCAGCCGACGAATTTTGCTTTTCAACTCCTCTTCTTCGGCTCCCATCGGTTCCTCCTTTCTATTGATTGCAGGGATTGGCACCTGCCGCATCGGCCTGGGGCGGTACTTTTCGAAAATCAAATATAAAACCATCCGGACTCTTCAGTCGGAGTTGATCTTCCTCGAAGGTGTACCCGAGGATGATGGTTTCACCGTGCGGGTCAGTCAGAACCAGAGTGTGATCTTGGACAAGATAGACTCCAACGTGGCAAACCTCTTTCCGGTCGCGCCACTCGAATCCTCCTGCCTCGTCAAAAGAGAGGGTGATAGATTTGGACTTGTCATCAGTCAGAGTCTCGGAAAAGAAAGGCGATGGATGTGTAATGTCTGTACTGATCCACCACCCTTTCAATACGAGGTCCTGTGAGGTACAGGCAAACAGTCCGACAGGCCACAACAGGTTCAAAACCAACCACCATCGGCTTAGTGGTGGTCTCCCTTGTCGATATGTCCTCATGATGGTTTTTCTGAGTAGTGGCGCGGTTCTACTTCCGGGGCCAATTATTTCTGCGAGAAAAGACGTGTCCAAAGGGGGGCGAGAAACCAGAAGGCAATCGCGCCATTGACGCTATTGAAGGAGATGAGAATAGAACCCACCGCGAAAAGTGGGGCGGGGTACATGGCCCACAAGTTTGGGTTTGTCCATAGCCTGGGGGCACCCTCCAGATGCCATTCGCGTTTGGCGGCCACATATCGGTGGAGGATAAGTAAGGAAAAGCTGGCCAGACCAAGAATTGCAGAGAAAAGCATGACGGCAATGGAATCTTCTTCATAATGTCCGAGCAATGAAGCCGCGTAGGGGAGAAGGGATACAAACATCAGGTGAACAAAGTTCAACCAGAATGTCTTTTCATCGCATTTCTGGAGATGCTTGAGAATCCAAAAATTTCTCATCCAAAGAAACGCCGCCATGTAAAAACTGAGTATCCAGGCAGCAAAATTTGGGATCTGCTCCCGTAGGTCGGTAAGAAGCTGTCCTGTGGATAGTCCCGGGGTTTCAGGCACCTTCAGATCCAGCATCAGAAGAGTGATCACAATGGCATACACACCGTCAGTGAGGCCATTGAGCCGTTCCAGTGAGGTGAGATGGCCTAAAAATATTCCTCTGCTCCAATTCCTCATAAGCGTGTTGCGTCCGTGAAAATGCGCTGATTCTTACACCTCGTTGGTGTTGAGCATCCAAGGGTGTGAGTGACGAATTTGGGAGCGTTGAGGTGGCTGCCCGGGTGATAGAACCGATGAAAAATTTAAATGGAAATTGGAAAATATTACCCCAAAGAAGACTCGAAGTGCCACTCTGGTTGTCCCCGGTTTGTAGGGATAAGCCCAAAAGGCCTGAAGCGTTCAATCCCTTTTTACAAGGAGGATACCTATTGTCTACCTGGCCAGGATGACCATTTGTGTCTTAGGATTCAAAATTAAAAGAAGGAAAAAGTCCAGATGGTAAAGTGGAACAATGTTTTTTGAGAGGTTGTTGCTTGTGTTTTGTTGGAGATGGTCGGTGTTTGTGACGTGACTCGCGAAGCCCGGTCGAAAAGTCAGGATTTCACGGTAAGACGAGCGTCCTTGGGATTTTCCAACGCAATGGATAGGTCTATACGGAACTGGTCCCGGATTGTCGAAAACCCACGCTGCAAGCGATTATTCGAGGGAAGGTGGCATGGGATAGTGTGATCTATTCGGATGGGTGGTGAGGCTATAACAGTTGAGGCGATGTGGGATTTGGCCAACAGCTCCGCGTCGATTACGGCAACGATGAAGTGGGCCGAGGTCGTGTGCCTGTGAACGGGATTGAAGGATTCTGGGGTCATGCGAAATCCCGTCTCGTCCGTTTTCGCGGGATCAACAAAGGATCCTTCAATGTGCATCTGAAAGAATGCGAGTTTCGATTGAATCATCGGGGACAAAACCTTTACCAATTATTACTCAAGATCTTTCGCAAACATCCCCTTAACTAGTCATGAACCTTTTTTGCATTCGGTGGCTGGGCTCCAATCCGAAATTCATGTTGTTTTGAAAGGGTACCCTTACGAAATCTGCGATTGGATTTTGTGATTCCTTGGCCAACTCGGATTCTCCTTCGGTTCGAGGAACGGAAGACAATGAGGATGGGATGCTCACCACCGCTACCAAGAGGAGGATGATTCCCGTGTAACCGGTTCAATGCATGGTCCAGATTCCTTCCAGAAAGCATGGTTTCCCATTTTCTCACATGAAAAATAACAATGATGACTTCAACCCGGAACAAATCCACTACCACCGATCCTCGAGCGAGGAGAAGCTCCAGGAAAGCATACACACAAAGACATCCCAACTATATCCTACAATTTTCTTGCAAAAAAATATCAAGGATTTTATTCTTACCCATCATTCATACATAAGAACCGCACGGAATTCCCTTACATAGGTGTGAGGAGCGCCTTCCAGCAAATTTCCTCTTATAAAAAGGAGAAACTCCGATGAAGAATGTCTTGTTGTTCATGTGTCTTGTGGTGCCAGTCTTCTTGCTGACCGCATGTGGTGGGCCTAAAGGGGCCAGCCCAGATGAAAAACGCCAAGCCGTTCGCGACATGGCACAGGAAACCCTCATGAAACTTCATGCCATCGAACCCCAAGCCAAAACCTATATGGATAGCGCTGTTGGGTACGCCGCATTCAGCAATACCGGTGTGAACCTCCTGCTTCTGTCTACAGGCAATGGGTGGGGAATTGCTCATGACAATGAGACAGGGAAAGAAACCTACATGAAGATGTTTTCGGCAGGCGTCGGCATCGGGCTTGGCGTGAAGGATTTTCGAGGAGTATTTATCTTTACGACGCGTGAGGCGTTTGACCGCTTTGTCGAAAGCGGTTGGCAGGCTGGCGGTCAGGCTGATGCGGCGGCGAAAGCGGGAGAAAAGGGCGGCGCAGCCGCAGGTGCGATCGATGTGGCTCCCGGAGTCAAACTGTATCAGATTACCGAAAGCGGGCTGGCTCTGCAGGCCACGATTCAGGGAACAAAATACTGGAAAGATGAAGAACTGAACAAGCCACAGTGAGGAGGAAATCCTGCAGAAGGTAGACAAAAAGCTCCGTGGTAATCTGAGATTTCAGATAACAGTGCTCCTGGTAATTTTAAAAAAACTTTTTGCCCAGGCTCAGCGTAAACTACTGACCTTCAAACCTGGCTTCAGCTCCAAATTCCTGTAGCCCATGAAACTGAATAAACGCGTTCCAGGGGGTATAGAGCAACCCAATTTGTTCGCCGGCAGCATGAATCTGGTCTTTTGAATTAAAACGTTTATTGACGTCGGAGCCTGAGTCTTTCTCCACCTGCCATTGCGAATAGCCCATCGCGCCCACTTCCAGAATGAGCGAGTGGGCCTTATCAAGCGGCAGGTATTGACTGAGGCCCCAATTCAGCGAAAAGTTGAAAAATAGGAGAACCGTTGTATCACAACACTCAACCAGATATGTCTTGAGAATTCCGGAATAGCCCCAATGTCCCATAAAAAAAATCTTTTTGGGGGTCCTCTCCTACTCATGGCAGCTCTAGGATGGGCAGTAGGGGCTGGAGGGTGCGCCGGCTTGGAATCTGCATTTTTTGAGGAAGAGTTCGACGCCTCGTACCAGCCGACCACCTTCAAAATTCTTACCTATAACATTTGGCATGGCTTACACGTCGGTCCCTATTGGGTCCGTCTGGAGGAAACACCGGATCAACATGAAGCCCGATTCAATCTCCAAATCCGTCAAATAGCCGAGGAAGCACCCGATCTGATTTTTCTTCAGGAAGTCAATCCCCTCCCAAAACAGGCTACTCGGTTTATCAAAGCGTTACAGCAGGTTGGCTTTGAGTATACTGAAATCCATCAGGTAGATGCCTGTGGGCTTCGTGCCAGTCAATCGGTGGCGCTGATGCCTGACCTCAACAACGGCTTAGTCATTCTGGCTAAACCCTACCTCAACCTGAAAAAAATCGAAGCCGTGAAAATTCTTGGCACCTTCGGGATGTGTCGAAGTATCAGAGGCTTTCAACTGGAAGAACTTCGATATGCCCTTATCGGAGAAATTACCTGGCCAGGCACTCAAAACAAATACCTGGTGGTGAACGTCCATAAGCATTCCGGTCTGGAAAGCAGCCTCGAATTTTTATCGAAATTAAAGGAGGTGCATGCCCAGGAAGAACTCCTTGATTATAAGGCCATCAAGAAAAAAATTAAGGAACCCGTGACCAAACGAAAGGAAGGCTTAGCTATCCTGAGTGCGGCTTTACAACAACTCCGGCGGACAGGTCAGTATGAAGGGGTGGTACTGGCTGGAGATTTCAACTTTGAACCCAATTCCCGAGAGTATCAAAAGGTCGTCCGGTCGGGCTTCAGGGACACCCATGAATTATCCCATCACCAAGGTGACCTCTTCACTCTCGACCCTGTCGCCAATGATCTCATCTATGATGGGGACGAACCCATCATACCGAAGATTTTGCAGACATCAATTGCAAAAGGTTCTTCACCTAGCCAGCAGGAACTGTTGGATGTCTATCAAAAAGACATGCGCCGTCCCAAACGCATTGATTATATTTTTGTGGATTCGTTCTTTATGGAAACTTGTCTTCATCAGACTTTGTTCGGCCGACAGCTCGGCAGCGACGGACTCCCTGCTTCCGATCATTATGGGGTGCTGAATTCCTATCATTTGGCCAAAGCGCTCCAGGCGTGTTGAACGATTGACATGGTACAAAACATCGGTTTCCCTATTACTGGTCACATAACCCAGTTGTTTGAACGATCATTGCCGTAAGGGAGAAGGTTCATGATCCTCAAAGCAATTGCCGAATCGTTCCCGATGTCCGTGGGCGTTGCGCTGAGCCCCATGCTAATCGCAGTCATCGTCTTGATTTTCATGACAGGCAAGGCAAAGACCAATGCTGCGTCATTTTTTTTGGTTGGATGCTTGGGCTCTTGATGATAGGAGTCATCACTTTTATGATTCCAGTCAGCCAAAGTGAAGGGGGGAAGCCCACAGCCGCTGCGGGCTATCTCCGTATCGGGGTCGGTATTCTTTTGCTGTTTTTCGCCATCAGGCAGTGGCTCTGGCGTCCCCGTCCCGACGAAGTCATCGAGCCCCCGAAGTTCCTTTCGGATTTAGACAATTTTTCCCCCAGAAAATTTCTACTGACCGGCTTTCTTCTGGTCGTGATCAACCCCAAGAACGTAATTCTATCGGCGGCGGGAGCAGCATCGATTGATCTCCAGACTGCAAATCTTGGCCAGCAATTTTTTGCGTATGCGGTATTCATCATGATCGCAAGCAGCCCAATCGTGATTCCGATGATTCCATACGTTGTTTCGCAGGAGAAGGCCAAGACCCTTTTCGAAAGTTGGAAAGTCTGGCTGTTCCGGAACAACCAGACTGTTCTGGCGGTGATCCTGGTTATCTTTGGAGGACTCATTCTGGTACGAGGTATGGGTATGGTCACCAATTGACTTCAGCAGAACAAATGATTTGACGGTGAATTAGAGGGGCTTTCAAAAAAATATGTGAGGTCCGTCTTAACCAAATCTCTGTAGGTTGAATTCAACAATAACCAAGAGGCAAAAGAGCTCAAGCGAAAGTTCAAGACAAGCGAACTTGTGTTCAAGAAAATCTTCACCAAAACGGGTCACCCGGCGGTTAGGAGAACTTGGAGGGAAGGCTCAAGTAAACTAGTGTCTTTCGATCTCCGGCTCTGGGAGAGACTGTCTGCCCGGGGGGCGCTCCCAATCCAGCCAATTGATTTCGTCATAGGCCACTGGTGCCTCACTGAGAAACAGGACGACACGAAGTCCGTCGGTATAATACGGATCCTCAGTGTAGTTGTAGCGTGGTTCAGCCCTATTCGAAATCCCTACTCCCTTCACATAGCCGACTTGCCCTAAGTACTGTGAGGCCAGAAGGTCCAATCCGATATATGTTCGTGCCTCATCGATAACTGGATCGATTTTGTGTGTCACCACCGTCTTCCCGGACAATTTGACTCCGATGTCTCGACTAATCTGACCGACCCATACTGGAACCCCTTGATAGGTCACCGGAGCCCGCCAGAGGCGCAGATGATTGCGTTCATCCACAGTTTCCCGGGCTTTCTGAAATGACGCATCCTGTGACCGACCGAACAGATAGAGCGGGGACAATGGCGATGTGCGATACCGACTGCCGAAAATCGAGGATAGGGCGGTCCGCCAGGCCGTACCCGTACTAAGGGTTTCCGTCAGGTCCCACCCCCTCTGAACCAGCGTGACGACCCCATGGCGCCCCTGGCCAACGATCACCAGATTAAGCGGATCTCCGTCCGTCTCTTGATCGCCGCCCAACACACAGCAGGGCAGGTTGGTCAGGTAGTCACGTAGCTCATCGAGATTGAGCGATTGAATTTGGTCAGGCCTGTACAGATTCGCCTGGTCCTGCTTCATGAAATCTGCCTGAAAACCGACCACGGGAAGGACAAAATCGAAATTATAGATTTTCTTGTCGCCGAGCAGTTGTACGGCAAATGCCTTGACCCCTGGATCCAGATTCGTAAACACAAAACCGGTCGTGGTGACATTGGCCGGAATGAATAGCGGAAGGTGTTGTTCATAGAAATACCGCATCTTGTCCGTCATGCCTCTTTCACCGAACCCCCGGCTGAGCCAGGCCGCTTCCGAAGGGGCGAAGTAGTCCGGGTCGATACTCAAAAGCTGGAGGACTAGTTCTTCCCCAGACAGATTATGGATCTTCAGCCAAAGGGGTTGTATGTTTTTGTCCTGCAAGGAACTTCCAAACACCTCTTCGCTTTCCGATTCGCTAAGAACGACGGCAGAGATCCGAACCGGTCCTCTCTGCTGAGTTTCCACCTGTTCAAGCAATGTCT